>JAZQCS010000017.1:0-17498 GCA_045546415.1 Clostridia bacterium
CAAAGCAAGGTCATGCCATGTAATTACCGGTCTTCCCGATGCTTACGGCAGAGGAAGAATTATCGGTGATTACCGCAGAGTTGCACTTTATGGTATAGATAAGCTTATTGAAGAAAAGAAAAAAGATAAAGCTGCACTTAGTGAAGGTGCCTTCAACACCGAACAGATTCGTCTTGATGAAGAGCTTTTCCAGCAGATTACCTTCCTGGGCTATCTTAAGGATATGGCGGCAATGTACGGCTTTGATATAAGTGAGCCTGCAAAGAATGCAAAGGAAGCAATTCAATGGACTTATTTTGCATATCTCGGAGCAATTAAGGAACAAAACGGTGCCGCAATGTCTCTTGGAAGAGTGAGCACATTTTTTGATATATACATTGAAAGAGATATTGCAAACGGTGTACTTACCGAAGAAGGTGCACAGGAGCTTGTGGACGATTTTGTTATTAAGCTCCGTATTGCAAGACACCTTAGAACTCCCGAATACAATCAGCTTTTCGGCGGTGACCCCATGTGGATTACCGAAGCGGTTGGGGGTATGGGTGAAGACGGCAGAACTCTTGTTACAAAGAGCAGCTTCCGTATTCTGAACACCCTTTATACTCTTGGCTCATCTCCCGAGCCTAACCTTACAATTCTCTGGTCAAACAGTCTGCCCGAAGGCTTTAAAAAGTTCTGCGCAAAGGTTTCCTGCGATACCGATTCCATTCAGTATGAAAATGATGATGTAATGCGTCCCATATACGGTGACGACTATGCAATAGCCTGCTGCGTTTCAGCAATGAAGGTGGGCAAGCAGATGCAGTTCTTTGGTGCCCGATGCAACCTTGCAAAGCTTCTGCTTATTGCAATTAACGGTGGTTACGATACAACAAGCGGTATGCATATCGGTCCTCAGATGCCTGTAATGACGGGGGACAAGCTTGATTTTGATGAGGTAATGGAACGATTTGATGTTTACATTGCATGGCTTAGCCATCTGTATGTAAACACAATGAACATAATTCACTATATGCACGATAAGTACGCTTACGAAAAGACTCAGATGGCTCTTCACGACAGCGATGTTGAGCGATTTATGGCGTTCGGAATTGCAGGTCTTTCTGTTGTTGCAGACTCCTTGAGTGCAATTAAGTTTGCAAATGTTAAACCCATAAAGGATAAGGAGGGTTTTATTGTAAACTTTGAAACCAAGGGAGAATTCCCTAAATACGGTAATGATGATGACAGAGTTGACCTTATTGCAAAGGATATGACTCATAAGATGATTACCGAGCTTCGCAAAACTCCCACATACCGTAAAGCTATACACACTCTTTCTGTACTTACAATTACATCAAATGTAATGTACGGTAAAAACACAGGTGCAACCCCTGACGGCAGAAAGGCAACAGCACCTTTTGCACCGGGTGCAAACCCCATGCATAACCGTGAGGAAAACGGTGCTCTTGCATCCCTTAACTCTGTTGCGAAAATCAGCTATGATGATTGCCGTGACGGAATATCCAACACCTTCTCAATTACTCCTGAAGCTCTTGGAAGAGATGCTGAGGAAAGAGTAGGAAACCTGGTATCCATTCTTGATGGCTATTTTGCAAAAAAGGCTCATCATATAAACATTAATGTGCTCAACCGCGAAACTCTTCAAAAGGCTTACGAAAACCCTGAAGAGTATCCAAACCTTACAATTCGTGTTTCCGGCTACGCTGTTAACTTCAATAAGCTTTCAAGAGAACAGCAGAGAGAGGTTATAAGCCGTACCTTCCATGAGGCAATGTAATGAAGGGGAGAGTACATTCCTTACAGAGTATGGGAACGCTGGACGGTCCCGGAGTGCGCTATGTGGTGTTTTTGCAGGGGTGCAACCTGAGATGCCATTGCTGTCACAATCCGGATACCTGGGAATATGGCGGAGGAACGGAATTTACTGCTGATGAAATAATACAAAAAGCTGTTCGTTTCCGTGAATATTTCGGTGAAAAAGGCGGAATAACCCTTTCGGGCGGAGAGCCTCTTCTACAGGCGGATTTTGCGGCAGAGCTTTTTGAAAAGTGTCACAGCGTCGGCATTAACACCTGTCTGGACACCTCGGGAAGCCTTTTGAACGATGGCGTGAAACAGCTTTTATACCATACAGACCGCGTGCTTCTTGATATAAAATATACAAACGACGAGGATTACCGCAGGTTTGTGGGATGCAGTATGGAAGTGCCAATCCGCTTTCTTGAATATCTGAACAGACAAAGCATTCCTGTAACCCTCCGGCAGGTAATAATTCCTACAATAAACGACACAGAGGAAAATGCGGAAAAAATGAGGATAATTGCAAAAAAATACACTTGTGTTGATGGTGTGGAGCTGCTTCCTTTCAAAAAAATCTGTCAGACAAAGTATGATTCAATGAATCTTGTTTTCCCATTTGGAGACCTTCCTGTTCCGGACAGAGATGCTATGGAAAAACTGAAAAAAATTATAAACAGATAGTTAAAAAAGGCGATTGAATTTTATCAATCGCCTTTTTTGTTAAAATAACCCATTAAAACCTTAATTTTTACTTGATTTTTAACTTATATAGTGTTATAATATAAAAGTATAAGAATATTATGGGGTATTCTTGTGTACATTTAGTAAAAAAGGAGCTTTTGATTATGACAGCATTGTTTATAATTCTCGGTATTGTTGCCATTCTTGTTATTGCGGCAATAGTTATGTACAACGGATTGGTTTCCAAAAGAATGAATGTGACAGAAGCATGGTCGGGAATTGATGTTCAGCTTAAAAGAAAAGGAAATGTAATTCCAAACCTTGTGGATACCATTAAAATGCAGACAAATTATGAGGGTGACCTTCTTGAAAAGCTTACAAAGGCAAGAACAGGAATCACTCAGGGTACCAACGGTGAAAGGCTTGCAAGCAACGATGCAATGGGCGGTCTTATGAAAAGTGTTTATGCCGTTGCGGAAAACTATCCCCAGCTGGGTGCAAACGATTCCTTCCGTAAAATGATGGAGCAGGTTGCGGACTGTGAGGATAAAATCACTTACGCACGAAACCGCTATAACATATCGGTTTCTGTATATAACACAGCGGTTAAAACCTTTCCGGGTAATATTTTTGCGGGACTTTTTGGATTTAAAGCGGAAGAATTTTTTGAAATATCCCGGGAAAACCGTGAAGATATTGACAATATGCGTATAAAGGATATTGAATGATGAACGAAAAAAATGTAAAACCTTATTTTTCTGTCAGTGAGGTAAGAAAAAATAAATTCAAAACTTTTTTTCTTGTGATTGCAATGATGCTGATAGTCTTAGCACTTTCTGTTGCAATAGGCTATATGGCAGGTGAGCTTTCCTATGGCATAGGAATAGGTTTGCTTATAAGTCTTATTGTAATTCCGGTGCAGATGCTTACGGCAAAGGCTTCAATTCTTGCTATGGCAAGAGGGCAGAAGCTTGACGAGGCAAACGAACGACACAGAAGGCTTAAAAGCATTGCGGAGGGACTGAGCATTTCAGCGGGGCTTAAAAAAGTACCCGACCTTTACATTGTGCCGTCGGAGGTACCAAACGCCTTTGCTTCGGGAATGAGCGAAAAGGATGCTTTTGTGTGTGTAACACAGGGACTTCTTAACCGTCTTGATGACCAGGAGCTTGCAGGTGTTGTGGCTCACGAGATTTCTCATATTGTACACAGAGATATTATGCTTTCTCAGCTTACTGTCTCCCTTGTAAGTATAATTATTATTCTATCTTCGGTTCTTACCAGAATAACCTATTTCGGCGGAAGAAGAAACAGCAGAGATAACAACAACGCAGGTGCGGTAATTCTTGTTATTTCTCTTGTGGCAATTTTGCTGCAGCCTTTTGCTCGTCTCGTTGCAAGTCTTATTGAGCTTTCAATTTCGAGAAAAAGGGAGTACGCAGCGGATGCATATGCGGTAAGACTTTGCGGTTACAATGAAGGGCTTGCCCGTGCTCTTGAAAAAATCGGCGGAATAGGAAAATACAGCAAAGAGCAGGTGGCTTCCCTGGGAGGCGCTCAGCTTAAATGTATGTATATTAATTTTCCCTCAGCTGCAAGTTTGTTTTCAACTCATCCTCCAATTGAGGAAAGAGTTAAAAGAATAAGAAATATGTATTAAAACGGAGGTTTTGTTTATGACTTATATTGAGCAGAAAGAAAAGTGGTTATCCTCGGAATTTGTAGATAGCGAAACAAAGAAGGAAATTGCTTCTCTTGATGAAAAAGAGCTTGAAGAAAGCTTTTACAGGAGTCTTGAGTTTGGTACAGCGGGTCTTCGCGGTGTACTTGGGGCAGGTACAAACAGAATGAATGTGTATACCGTACGCCATGCAACTCAGGGGCTTGCTGAGTTTATAAAAGCTAAAGGTGAAAAGGAAATGGCTCGGGGTGTTGCCATTGCTTATGATTCCAGACATTGTTCCAGACTCTTTGCAGAGGAAACTGCAAGAGTACTTGGTGCAAACGGAATTAAAGTACTTCTTTCAGACAGCCTGCGTCCCGTTCCGGAGCTTTCCTTCTCTGTTCGTCATTTTGGCACCATTGCCGGTGTTATGATTACTGCAAGCCATAACCCTGCAAAGTACAACGGCTATAAGGTGTACGGTGAAGATGGCGGTCAGATGCCTCCTGAAAATGCAAACCTTGTGCTTGATTACATTGAAAAAACCGATATTTTTGAAGGGGTAAAAATTGCAGACCTTGATGAGCTCAAAGCAAAGGGTCTTGTTACTGAATTCGGAGCGGAGCTTGATAAGGAATTTATTAAAAATGTTAAAAAACAGCAAATAAACCCCGGTATATTTGAAAAAGCAGGAGATTTTAAGGTTGTTTACACTCCTCTTCACGGTTCGGGCAATGTTCCCGTTCGTATGATTCTTGATGAAATAGGTGTAAAAAATGTTAAGCTTGTTGAAGAGCAGATTGTTCCCGACGGAGCATTTCCTACAGTAAAATCTCCCAACCCCGAAAACAAGGAAGCTCTTACAATGGCAATTTCCCTTGCAAAAGAAATTGGTGCGGATTTTGCTTTCGGAACAGACCCTGACTGTGACCGTGTGGGCGTTGCCGTTAAAGATAAAAGCGGTGAGTTCATTACACTTACCGGTAATATGGTTGGAGCTCTTCTTACACATTACATTCTTTCGGGTCGTAAGGAAAACGGCACCTTGCCTGAAAACGGTATTGTTGTAAAAACAATTGTTACATCTTATATGACAGATGCTATTTGCCGTGATTTCGGTGTGGCGGTTGAAAATGTTCTTACCGGCTTTAAATTCATCGGTGAAAAAATGAATCAGTATAAAGAAACAGGCGAACATACCTATCTTCTCGGTTTTGAAGAAAGCTACGGTTACCTTTCCGGTATGCACGCAAGGGACAAAGACGCTGTTGAAGCATCGATGCTTATTGTTGAAATGGCGGCTTATTATAAAACAAAGGGTATGACCCTTTACGATGCTCTTTTAAAGCTTTATGAAAAGTACGGCACCTACAGAGAAAGAACTGTTGCTCTTACCTTTGAGGGTATTGAAGGTGCTGAAAAAATTAAGGCGGTAACTGCAGGGGTCAGAAGCAACCCTCCTGCTGAAATTGTAGGTATGAAGGTGCTTTATTTAAGCGATTATAAAGAAAAAATCCGTACTGACCTTGCAACAGGAGAAAAAACAGAAATTACACTTCCTGCTTCGGATGTTCTTCTGTTTGAAATGGAAAACGGTGCATGGCTTGCTGTAAGACCTTCAGGCACAGAGCCTAAAATTAAGTTTTATATCGGTGTAAATGAGGCTGATATTGACCTGGCTGAAAAGAAAATTGACAGCGTTGTTGAATTTGTAAACAAAGAATTTGTAAAATAAATTAGGAGAAGTACAATGGAAAAAATCACCGCCCTTAAGGGCACTCACGATATTCTGCCTGAAGAAAGCTACAAATGGCAGTATGTTGAAGGAAAAATAAGTGAAATAGCAAAACGCTACCGCTACGGGGAAATAAGAATTCCGGCTTTTGAATATACCGAGCTTTTTGCCCGCGGTGTGGGTGACACCACCGATGTAGTCCAGAAGGAAATGTACACCTTTGAGGATAAGGGAGGCAGAAGTCTTACTCTTCGTCCTGAAGGTACAGCAGGTGTTGTAAGAAGCTTTCTTGAACACGGAATGTTTGCAGATGCACTTCCCAAAAAGCTTTATTACCTCATAACCTGTTACCGTAACGAGAAACCTCAGGCAGGCAGATTCAGGGAATTCCGTCAGTTTGGCGTTGAAGTTTTCGGTGCAACCGCTCCGGCACTTGATGCGGAAATAATTTCAATGGCGTGGGCTGTTCTTTCTGAACTTGGTCTTAAAAACCTTCAGGTTAATATCAACAGTATAGGCTGTCCTGACTGCCGCAAGGCTTACAACGATAAGCTCAGAGAATATCTGCGTCCTCATTTTGATGAGCTTTGTGAAACCTGCAAAACAAGGTTTGAGAAAAATCCTCTCCGTATACTTGATTGTAAGTCAGATATATGCAAAAAAATAGGAGAGAACGCTCCCGTACTTATTGACAACATCTGTGATGAATGCTCTGAGCATTTTGAGGCACTAAAAAAGGAACTGGAGGCCTACGGAATCAAGTACATAATCAATAAATCCATTGTACGAGGTCTTGATTATTACACAAAAACCGTGTTTGAAATCACCTCCGACAGTCTTGGTGCACAAAGTACCGTTTGCGGTGGTGGAAGATATGACGGGCTTGTGGAAGAGCTTGGCGGAAATCCAACACCCGGTATTGGTTTTGCAATGGGGCTTGAACGCCTTCTTATGTGTATGGAGGCAGAAGGAGTTTACATGGGTGAGCCTGATGTTGCAGATATTTTCGTGGCAACCCTTGGAGACCTTGCGGCTGATTATTCCACAAAACTTATTAAAAATCTTCGTGATAACGGAGTTTATGCCGAGCGGGATTATATGGGCAGAGGTCTTAAAGCCCAGATGAAATATGCCAATAAAATAGGTGCAAAATATACCGTTGTTCTTGGTGACGATGAAGTGGGCAGCGGAAAAGCAAATGTTAAAAATATGGAAACAGGTGAGCAGACAGAGGTTGAACTTTGCAGCCTTGCCGGATTTTTTAAGGGGGATAAATAAAAATGGATACAATGAAAGGATTAAAAAGAACCTGCTATTGCGGTGAGGTTGAAGGAATAGGCTCTACCGTTGTTGTTGGGGGATATGTTCAGAAAATCCGCGATATGGGAACACTTATCTTTATTGACCTTCGCGACAGAACGGGTATTGTTCAGCTTGCTTTTGATGACACAACAGCCCGTGAGGTTTTTGAAAAGGCTAAAGAGTGCCACAGCGAATATGTGCTTATGGCAAAGGGTGTTGTAAGGGAAAGAGAAAGCAAAAACGAAACAATTAAAACCGGTAATATTGAGGTTTTTGTTGACGATTTAAGAGTACTTGCAAAAGCCCAGACTCCTCCTTTTGAAATTACCGATGAAACAAATGTTAACGAGGAGCTTCGCCTTAAATACCGTTACCTTGACCTTCGCAGAAAGCCTTTGCAGGAAAACATTATGATGCGCAGTAAAATTGCAAAGGTTGCAAGAGATTATTTTTATGATAACGGTTTTATTGAAATAGAAACTCCTATGATGATGAAATCCACACCCGAAGGTGCCCGTGACTATCTTGTTCCGTCAAGAATTCATCATGGAAAGTTTTACGCACTTCCTCAGTCACCTCAGATTTATAAGCAGCTGCTTATGATTTCGGGTTATGACAGATACATTCAGCTTGCTCGTTGCTTCCGTGATGAAGACCTTCGTGCAGACCGTCAGCCTGAGTTTACTCAGATAGATATGGAAATGTCTTTCGTTGAGGTTGAGGACATTTTAAGCATTGTTGAAGGTTTCATTTCTACATTATTTGATAAGGTACTTGGTGTGAATATTCCTATGCCTCTTCCCAGGCTTACCTACCGCGAAGCTATGGATAGATACGGCTCGGACAAGCCCGATACCCGTTTTGGTATGGAAATTCAGAACATTTCCGACCTTGTGAAGGATTGCGGCTTTGGTGTGTTTACATCTGCCATTGCAGAGGGCGGTTCTGTTCGTGCAATTGTTGCAAAAAATGCTGTTAATGTTTACACAAGAAAAGAAATTGACCGTTTAACAGAGTTTGCAAGAGGTATTGGTGCAAAGGGTCTTGCTTATGTGAGATGGGTTGAAGATGAACCTAACTGCTCTTTCTCAAAGTTTATGCAGGAGGGTGAGGTTGAAAAAATCCTTAAAACAGTTGGTGCAGAAAAAGGAGACCTTGTACTTATTGTTGCTGATAAAGACAAGGTTGTGCTTCCCACACTGGGTGCACTTCGCCTTAAGGTTGCAAAACAGCTTGATATTATACCGGAGGGATATAATTTCCTTTGGGTTACCGAGTTCCCCTTCTTTGAATATAACGATGAAACCGGTAACTGGGACGCTATGCATCATCCCTTTACAATGCCTATGGATGAATGTATTCAGTATCTTGACAGCGACCCTGAAAAGGTTATAGCAAAGGCTTACGACCTTGTTCTTAACGGAACAGAGCTTTCCAGCGGCTCTATCCGAATTACAGATTACGAGCTTCAGCAGAAAATGTTCGAAGCACTTGGTCTTACCCAGGAAGAAATTGAAATGAAGTTCGGTTTCCTTGTAGAAGCTTACAAATACGGTGCGGCTCCTCATGGCGGTTGCGGTATAGGTCTTGACCGTCTTGCTATGATTATGTGCGGTGCGGATTCCCTTAAAGATGTAACCGCATTCCCCAAGGTACAGAATGCTTCCGAGCTTATGTCCGGTGCACCCGGTCTTGTAGATACCAAACAGCTTGAAGAACTTGCGGTTGCAGTTATTGAGGAAAAAGAATAATGGAAAATTTCACAGTACCTTCACAATTGTGTGGTACGCTGATAAAAGCTTTATGAATTGGAGGATTAGTATATGGAATTTAACAAGGATGCCGTAATTGAGATAAAAAATCTCACAAAAAAATACGGTCCCAATACTGCGGTGGACAAGCTGTCTTTTACAATTAACCGCGGTGAAATTGTTGGTTTCCTGGGACCTAACGGTGCAGGAAAATCCACAACTATGAATATGCTTACCGGTTACCTTTCGGCAACATCGGGAAGTGCCAGAATTGACGGTTACAATATTCTGGCGAATCCTATGGAGGTAAAACAGAAGGTTGGATACCTTCCTGAACAGCCTCCTCTTTATATGGATATGACAGTAACTGAGTACCTTAACTTTGTTTACGACCTTAAAAAGGTTAAGCTTAACAAAGCTCAGCATGTCAGCGAAATTATTGAAATGACAAAGCTGGGTAAGGTTCACGGAAAGCTTATAAAGAACCTTTCAAAGGGCTACAAGCAGAGAGTGGGTCTTGCTCAGGCGCTTATAGGGAACCCGGAGGTGCTTATTCTGGACGAGCCTACAATAGGTCTTGACCCTATGCAGATTATTGAAGTTCGTGAAATGATTAAAAGATTCGGAGAAAACCGTACAGTTATTATCAGCACTCACATTCTTCAGGAGGTTAATGCTATCTGCGACAGAGTTATAATTATTAATAAAGGTAAAATTGTAGCAGAGGACACCATTGAGAACATCACAAAGAAAAACGGTGAAGAAAGCGCATTCCAGCTGAGAGTTAAGAGTGATGAAAAAACAGCATCTTCTGTTCTTTCAGGTGCTTACAACCTTATTGAAGAATTTAAGGCAATGAGTCGTCACGAGCATGGTGCTACCGACTACATTGTGTATACAAAAGAGGGTAAGGATACAAGAGCAGAAATTGTTAAGCATCTTGTAAACAATGGTGTTGAAGTGGTTATGATGAAGCCTGTTGAAATGACACTTGAGGAAGTATTCATAAAAACAGTTACAACAAGCGATAAAAAGGCAGAGAAAGAGGTGAACGCATAATGGGAGCAGTTTATAAAAAAGAAATGGCGACATATTTCCGTTCGCCTATAGGTTATATGTACATTGCAGTATTTATGTGTCTTACACCTATGTTTTTCTCTGAAATCAACCTGGCAGGACAGACTACCTCAATGTCCGGTGTGTTCTACTACATAAACATTGTGTACATTTTCCTTACAGCAATTCTTACAATGGGTATGATAGCGGAAGAACGCAACAAAAAAACAGACCATCTGCTTTTGTGTGCTCCGGTACATGTTACAGGCATTGTTATGGGTAAATATCTTGCTGCGGTATCTGTTCTTGGAATTACACTTGTGCTTTCTCTTGTGTTCCCGCTTATTATCAGTATGTTCGGAACAATGCCTATGGCAAGATTGTTATCCTGTTACCTCGGTTTTGCCTTGCTCTGGATGATGTTCATTTCCATTGGTATGTTCGTTTCATCTCTTACAGAAAGCCAGTTTACAGCGGCAGTTGTAACCTTTGGTATTTTGTTTGCTCTTTTAATGCTGGAAACATTCATATCCAACATTCCTGTTAAATGGGTTGCAGACCTTGTAACAGCCTGCTCACCGATAAACAGATACAACGATTTCCAGCTTGGTATAGTTTTCTTTGGTCATATAATTTACTTTTTGAGTCTTACCGGTCTGTTTATTTTCCTGACAGTACAGAATGTTAACAGAAGAAGACTTGTTCAGTGGTAACGAAAGGGGAGAAAACAGATGAAATTAAATATCAAAACAACATTGCTGATTAATTCCGCTGTAGTAACCCTTGCGGCAATTTTGTGCGTGGTCCTTATAAATGTTGCGGCATATCAGCTTAACTTTAAAAAAGCATTTTATATTGATACTACCGACACTCAGACCTATGAGTTTTCGGAGGAAACAAAATATTTCTTTGACACAATGGAAGAAAAGGTTCAGCTTTACGCATTTTTTCCCACAGATGGCAGAAGTGATTCAATGAAAAAAGCTATTGAACAGTTCCCCAATGTGAGCAAAAATATTGAACTTGATTATGTTGACCTTTACCGTAACCCTGAGTTTGCAAGAAAGTATTCCAAGGGCGGTATGGGTGTTGGAGACTACTCTGTTGTGGTTGAATGCGGAGAACGCTTTCAGGTTGTATCTGCAGAGCAGATGTACAAATTTGACCAGAACGGTAACCAGTCGCTTAATGTTGAAAGTGCTCTTATAAACGCAATTGTTTCCGTTACAAACGGTGACACTCCCATAAGAGTCTATTTCACAACCGGTCACGGAGAACATTCCTATGAGGAAATGTACAGCGCACTTGTAAGTGATAATTATTATGTAAGCACAGTAAATGTTGCGTTAAACGGGGTTCCGGATGATGCAGATATGATTGTGTGCGTTGCTCCCGTGCAGGATTTTAACGCTGAGGCAATTGAAAATCTTGATAAATATTTTGATAACGGCGGTAATGGAGCATTCTTCTTTGCTCCCGGTCTCAAGCCTATGCCCAAGCTTGATGCGTATCTTGAAGAATGGGGCATCATTGTAAACCGTGATCTTGTTTTTGAAGGAAATGCAAGCAGAAACAAGTCCCAGTCCGGGTTCAGAAGCGAGCCTATTCCTTATATGCAGATGGATGATTATGACATCACCTATAAGCTTATTGAAAATCAGATGGATTTTGTTGCTCCTGAAAGCAGCAGTCTTACACTTATTGAAAATAATCGCGCAGAAGCAGAGGTTACAGCTCTTCTTAAAACAACAGATAAAGCCTATGCAAAGGCTGAAATTACTGCGGATATGTCTACCGAAAAGCAGAGTGGTGACAAAACCGGTCAGTTTACTCTTGCAGCACTTACAAGACGCTTCACTCCCGATAACAAAAATATCGCGAATATCTTTGTTTCGGGTTCCTATGCCGCATTTGAAGGCAGCGGATATCTTTCCACTCCCGGCTATGCAAACGGTGATTTCTTCCTGAATGTTGTAAGTTTTGCAACAGGAAGAGCAAACGATTCCATAACATCTATCAGACCCAAGGATGCAACAACCGGTGTGCTTTCTATGACAACACAGCAGGTTAATGTTGTTAAGGTTATTCTTCAATGGGTAATTCCCGGAATTATCTTTGCTCTTGGATTCTTTGTGTGGATAAGAAGGAGATTTTTATGAGTTTAAAACGAAATATAATTATAGCAGTTGTTGCTTTTCTCCTTTGTATTGGGCTTGTTGTAGCAGCGATTCTTATACCTAATGATTTTTCCGAAACCTCGGAAACTCCGGAAGGAACAGAATGGTCTGAAACTGAGGATACCTCGGTAGTTATTGTTAATTACGAAAGCGGAAGCTATGTAAATAAAAAAATTACCGTTGAAAGTGAAAACCCCTTCACTCTTGTAAAAACTGTTGACGGTGAAGGGAATGTACAGTATGTTGTTGAAAGTCACCCCGGAGTTGAAGTTATTCCTGAAGCAATTAACAATCTTGCAAATAACTTCAGCTATGTTGTAATGGCAGATACAATAAATGAAACTCCTGAAGATTTAAGTGTTTACGGTCTTGATACACCCAAAGGCTCATATACTCTTGAAAACGAAAACGGTGAAACAACAAAGGTGATTATCGGTGACGCAATAGGCTCTATGTACTATGCAATGGTTGAAGGAAAGCCCATAGTTTACACGATTTTCGGTGCTTACGGAAACGCTGTTCTTTCGGGAATTAACGGTTACAGAGAAACTGTTCTTGTGGATATTCAAAGCGGTAAAATTGGTGAGCAGCTTCAAAGATTCCGCCTGGACAGCAAAAGCGGATGCATTATGGATATAAGAGTGGCAACAGAGAGTGACAGAGTAACCTCTTCAACCTCTAAATTTGTAATGACTTATCCTTACAATATGCCTGTTTTTGCTTCAAAGCTTATTGAAATTTTCCCGCAGTTTTCACCTGTAAATGTAAGCCAGTTTGTTGAAGATAACCCGACAAACCTTGCAAAATACGGCCTTGATAATCCGGAATATAAGCTTACCATGGTGGATACAGAAGGTAGCACTTATGTTATCCGTTTCGGTAACCTTTCGGAGGATGGCAGAAGAGTTTACTGTATGATGGAAGGTAAAAACTTTGTGTTTGATATGCTTGCAAATAAGGTTGAAGCCTTCAAAAAGGTTGACCCCTATGTGCTTTGCGACAGATACGCTCATCTTATCAGCATTGAGGATATAACCTCTGTTCAGGTTATAAGTGCAGACGGTGAACATAATTACACTCTTTCTGTTGACAAAAACACTAAGGAGCTGTTCTTCTTAAACGGTAAGCCTGCTACAGATGATACCTTCCGTACTGCATATCGTTACATTACCGGTATAGGTCTTTCTGCGGATGGCGGTGCAGGAATACCCAAAACCACCGAAGCTATGAGAATTGTGTTTAACTTTGATGATGGCACATCTTACAAAGCGGTTTATTACGAGTATGATGACAGAAACTATGTTTTGGATCAAAACGGTGCAAGCTCTAATTTCCTTGTTGCCAAAAAGAACATTTCTGAAATGTACGAAATGATTAACTCAATAGAAACTTATTAATCATAAAAACCTCCTTTTGTGAATAGTATTCATAAAAGGAGGTTTTTGTATGCAGATTCATATAGTGCGTCAGGGGGAAACCGTGTGGAGTATAGCAAGGCTTTACGGAGTATCACCGCAAAGAATTATTCAGGATAACGGTCTTGGCGGTCAGGGGTATTTAGTTGTGGGGCAGGCGCTCTTAATTCTTATACCGGAAACCGTTCATACGGTAAAGGAAGGGGAGAGTTTGTTTTCTGTTTCAAGACTTTACGGAATAAGCGAAATTGAAATTATGCAGAAAAACCCTGCAACTGTGGTAAGCGGAGTAATATATCCAGGTGAACAGCTTGTAATATATTACCGTGATGAGGGCAATGTTCCAATTAATATTTACGGCTATGTGTACACCAATGTGAATGATATAACAATAAAAAAAGCTTTACCCTTTGTTTCAAACTGTGCAATTTTCGGATATGGATTTAATTATGACGGCAGCTTGCTGGCAATAAACGACAGGAATCTGATTTCTACACTTTACCGATATAAAACAGGTCCCTTTATGCTGTTAACCTCACTTACGGCGGACGGAAATTTCGACGGCAGCCTTGCAAGTGTTTTGTTTAACGATGGACAATTGCAGGAAACTGTTATTGATAACATAATTGTTGAAATGAAAGAAAAAGGCTATATAGGGCTTGATATTGATTTTGAATTTATTGACAGCGAGGACAGAATTCCTTATGCGGATTTTGTTGAAAATGTAACAGCAAGGCTGAATGATGAGGGATATAGCGTAAATGTAGACCTTGCTCCTAAAACCTCAGATAATCAATCGGGAAGCCTTTACGAAGGACACGATTACAGCGCACTTGGAAGTGCGGCAAACACGGTACTTTTAATGACCTATGAGTGGGGTTATACCTACGGTCCGCCCCGGGCTGTTGCACCTATAGGTGAGGTGAGAAGAGTTGTTGAATATGCCATAAGCGAAATTCCCAATGAAAAAATATATCTTGGTATTCCTAACTATGCTTATGATTGGGAGTTGCCATACCGCAAGGGAACAACAAGAGCAAGAGGCATAGGCAATGAAACCGCTGTGCGTATTGCTATGGAAAACGGTGCGGAAATTCAGTTCGATGAAAGAGACGCAACCCCGTTTTTTGAATATACCTCAACCGGTGGCAGCAGACATGTTGTATGGTTTGAAGATATTCGGAGTATTGTAGAAAAATATAAGCTTGTTGATGAATTCGGTTTACGAGGTGCAGGCTACTGGAATCTTATGAACCCATTTGCACAGAACTTTGCATATATAGGATATAAGTACAATATTAATAAGCTTGAATAAAGAAAAACGGCTGAAATTTTCAGCCGTTTTTGTCTTTATTATCTTATTCCGAAATTGTCTTCGGTCATATCCTGAACCCATTCGTAGGAATGAACTGTTTCAGGGTTTTCGCCTGCGATTATAAGACCGCCGTCTACCCAATGTACCTTTTTACCGAGAGCCTGAGCAATGTCACGCATTGGAACAAGAGTTCTGCCGTTCACTATTACAGCAGGGCTTTCAAGGCTTATCTCGAGGCCGTTTGCCTCCATTGTGTTTTTACCAACAGTAATAATTACTGTGTTACCGTCAAGGGAAACTGTGGCTGTACGGGTAGCGTCGTTCCAGTTAACCTCCGCACCAAAGCCTTCCGAGAAGAAACGAAGAGGAATCATGGTTTTGTCGTTTATAAGCTGAGGTGCCGCATCAAGAGTTTTCTGTTTACCGCCGGCAAAAGCTGTGGTTTTGCCTATTGCCATAATTACAGAGTGCTTGTGCTGATTCAGCTTCAAATCGCTTACAGTTACAGGTTCATCAACAGGTGTTTTGTCATTCTTTGTGGTTTCTGTGTAACGGTATGCAAACCTGCCTATTGGCGCGGCATCACCGTTGTTATAAACATCCATAATATCGCCCTGGTTTTGCATATTGTCAATCCATTTAAACTCAATATCAATCGTTTTGTTGGTAAGACCAAGTGCTTTACGCGGAACACGGATAAACATCTGATTACCGCTTCGCTTGTAATTAATTTTCGCAACAGGCTTCCAATTCCAGCCATCGTCGGTGTAGGAAAGAGTGGCACTCGTGGTTCCGGAGGGCGTTTCAATATTTACTGCAAAATCGTAACCCTCCCAACCTGTTTTATAGGTGCGGTCGGTGTTGATGAACAGCTGCATCCAGTTTGGGTCTGTATAATCCGTTATACTTTCATTTGTTTTCACATAGAAATACAGATAATCGCTGTCCCTTGCCACCTTTGAAAGCACTATGTCATTTCTGCCGGTGTCATTATAATAATTTTCAATCTGACCTACCGAGAAAAACTCTCTTGGCCCTGTACCGCCTGTATAACCGTAATATGCCGGTTCAACATTATCAAACTGGGAAAATGTACCGCCGATTTTAATAACTTTTTCAGCACTTGCCACAGGAGTAGGGTTAACACCCTTGAATCTTCTGATGTTGGCAACAAGCTGATAATAGTAATTATCCTTAAAATCACCCTTAGTGGGTTCAATGTCACGGCTGTATTCATCATTGTATTGATCAGGAAATGCACCGGGAACACCCTGCCATTCGGTATAGTGACCTGCAATCCATTCGTTCCATCCGGTTACAAACACCATTTTAGGGTTAAGTTCCATTGCTCTGTCCCATTGCTCCTGAAAATTGTAGCCGTAGAACTTGCTTTCCTCCGAAAGCTTTGAAAACCTGTCCTTGTAAGTAAAGCTTCTTCCGTAAACATTTGGTCCGTTCATTGCGGTAAGGCCGTTATCGTTACCATTTTGTGCAACACCAACACTTACAATTTCATAATTGTATTTACTGTTTGTAAGAGGCACAAATACGTGTTGAGGATATACCTCAAGCCATGTCCATTGGTCATTTCTGGTAGGACCTTTACGATAATCAGGCTGACAGGGTCTGATGGTGAAATAGTCCATTATTTCCATATGAAGATTATCTACATCCGCGTAGCCTGTTTTAATATTAAGCTGTTCGGGATAACCCATTATAACCGGTTTGCCGTCCCAGTAATACCAGGTATCGCTGTAAAGACCGGTCTGATAAATGGTCTGATAAATCTTTCTTAAATCCTTTGTGGTGTTGTCACTTGTATGGAAAGGTAAAAGGAAGGAAACCCCGGGAGTTTTTATGCCTGCCTTCTGCATTTCGTGAGAAATCCTCATAACCTGCATATGAGCACTCAGCCATGTATAATTTCCGTTTGAGCTGTCGGTAAACAGCGCATCTATGCCCGCTGCCGCAAAAAGCTCCATCTGTTTGCGTATTACCCAGGTATCCATACCGTGATAGTAGCCGTAAATTGATTCGTTCCAGTAATTATGACCAACTCGTCCACTCCAGGCAGGATGATTGTATATGTTTTTAATATCTTCCTCTGTTCCGCCCGTTGTACGGATGTAGTTTTTAATTGTTTGCTGATTGTTGTTAAATGTCTGACCGTTTTTTCTCGCCATATGAGCTCTGGTATGCCATGTCCAGTAAAACATGGTGACCTCCCGGTCAACATCCCTGGCGCCTACCGTTTCATAGCCCGGCAGTTTCCTTCCCATCATATCAGTTGCAACCCATGTGTCGCTGTTGTCCTGTATAATATCCGCTTCTGTTGCCGGAACAAAATTTTTAATTCGCTTTTCGTAATAAGAATCTGCAGGGGTTGTTTTTAAAAACTGGAACCAGTCAATATAGAAGACAGCTCCGTCACACACCAGATATACATCATGAGTTCCCGTAACCTTTTCGGTTACCTTGCAGGGAATTGTTTCCCACTGAGGAATCATTGTTTTTGCTTCAAAGTAAATTTCAGCAATTTTTGTACCTATAACCGGATCATCAATAAACACCTGCACTTCGGCACAGTCGTAATCATTAAT
>JAZQCS010000018.1:0-17959 GCA_045546415.1 Clostridia bacterium
GGAAGTATTGTCCTGAAAATCGTCTTTTTGTCGAATTTCTGTGTTAAAAAATGCTCATATCCGTCAGGATTATGTGCATTTTTCGCCTTGAAATTCATACAAAAATTTCGATTTCAGGATGCAAAAGCAGTTTTGAATATCAGATTTTTATATTTAGACAAAGAATAAAAATTCCGTAATACTGTCGTATTACGGGATTTTTTGATGTAGTATAAATTAAAAATATGGCTTCAAACCCAAAACTGCCTTACCTGGTTGTGGCGTTCCTGATTTGCAAGTTTTTTATTTATTGAATTACTGAATATCTACTGCATAAAACCTTTCAAGATAATCTATAACATCCGGGTTTGCGCTGAATTCAAAAGCATTCTGACCAAACAGAATAACTCCGGGCTCGTACCAGTAGCACTGCATATCAAGAGCTTCAACAATATCACGAAGAGGTACATACATTCTGTCGTTAATTGTCTGTGCAGGGGTCTGAAGAGGAATCTTTTCCCTGTCAACACGCAGTTCACCGCTTCCCTCCTGAATACGGATTCGCTTCACTCCAAGGTTTATCTGTGCTGTGGCAGTTTCCTCTATCCAGGTAACCTCACCGCCAACACTTTCTGCAAGGAAGCGTATGGGAATAAGGGTTTTATCGTTTACAATAACCGGGTATACCGCAGGGTTGTTCTCGTCAATAAGCACAGCATTACCTTCCATTAAAGCATGAGGCTTATTAATTGCCATAACGGTACCGCGACGGATATAATCGTGTCCTGTAAGCTGAGGAATAACAGGTTCATCCGCCTGAGCCTTAAGCTTTGTTACATCCTCTACATAGTGGTAATTGTAACGGGCAAGGGGCGCTGCGTCACCATCGGTATGAAATGCCATAATGTCACCTTTTGGAAGCTCATCTGCTGCAGGAAGGTTGTTATCTGCCCATTTGAACTCAATATCAAGAGTTTTGTTTGCAAGCCCCAGAACACTTCTTGGAATGGAAATCATCATTTTGTTGCCTTCCATTCTGTAGATTCCCTCGCCTGCTGTTTCAAAGGTCCAGTCAGGGTTCATCTTTTCAACGGTAACTGTGTTTTCGGTGGGGCTTACACGGTTTATAATGTAGTCGTAGCCTTCCCATCCGGTTGCATATTTGCGGTCGGTGTTAATAAGCAGTCTCATCCATGCCGGGTCTGTGTAAGGAGTGAGCTTATCAAGCGTTTCAACATAGAAATACATATTATCTGTATCTCTTGCCACCTTGGAAAGCACAATGTCGTTTCTGCCGGTAAAGTTTGAATAATGGTTTCTGCCGTTTATATAACGTGCCTCAAAATCACGGTGTACCACATCTCCGGTGTAATCAATGAAACCGGGTCCCACATTTTCCCACTGTGCGAAATCACCGTTTACATCCACGGTTATTGCCTCGCTTGCCTGAGGGATGGGCTGTGCACCCTTATACTTTCTGATGTAGCTTACAAGCTGATAGTAATAGCTGTCCTTGAAATCGCCCTTTGTAGGCTCAATGTCACGGCTGTACTCATCATCGAAGGAATCGGGATAAGCGTTGTCGGTACTGAAATAAAACTTCTGATTTCCTGCTGTCCACTCGTTCCAGCCGGTAACAAAAATCATTGCAGGGTCAACCTCAAGTGCTCTTTCCCATTGCTCCGCAAAGTTATAACCGTAATACTTTGAGGTTTCGGAAAGCTGAGTAAATTTGTTTTTATAGGTATAGCTTCTGCCTAAAACATCTTTACCGTTCATTGCCATAATGTGCGAACCGTTATGGTTCTGTGCAACACCTACGGAAATCTGCTCCACTCTGCCATCCTTGGTTTTACCGAAGGTGTGCTGAGGATAGTTCTGAAGCCATGACCACTGCTTTGTGCCATTATGAAGAGCTCTTTGTCCCTCACCTAAAAGGTAATCGGGCTCGCAGGAGCGGAAGGTAAAGAAATTGGTGATTTCCTCGTGAAGTGCTGCCTGCTCATCATTTGTTGCCACATCATTAAAAGCGGTTTCCATAGCTATAACAAGAGGCTTACCTTCCCAGTAATACCAGCAATCGCTGTAAAGACTGGGCTGATACATATTCTGGTAAATGTTTTCCAGTTGGGGAACAGTCCAGCCGCTTGAGTTAAGGAAAGGAAGAACAAACGCAAGCTTGGGCACATTTATTCCCTGGTGGCGCATATCGTTCATTACCTTTGCAAGAGTCATATATCCGCCGGTAAGGCTTCGGAAGCCGTTTGAGTTATCACAGAAAATGGCATCAACGCCTGCGGCACCCATAAGTTCAAGCTGTTTACGGGCAACCCACTCGTCCATACCGCTGTAGTAACCGTAAATTGACTCATTCCAATAGCCGGTATCCTTCCATCTGTAATAATCGTAATTGTTCTTTATTTCGGCAGGGTCACCGGGATAGCTATCCATAACAAGCTGGTTGTTACCGGCACTATTTGCCGAGCCCTGAGAATCGCTCGGTGCCGCAATACTTCTTTGTCCGTGCCATGACCAGTAGAACATACCAACAGCTCTGTCCTCTTTAGGGTCACCTACTGTTGTGTTATCGGGAAGCTTTCTTCCAAGCATATCGGTAGCTGTCCAGGTTGAGCTGTAATCCTCAATGATTTCACCGTCAGGTACAGGCTCAAAATCTGCAATTCTCTGTTCCCATTCCGAAAGAGGAAGTTCCTCCTTTGTGAACCAGAAATTGCTTATGTAGTAAGGGTATGCCGCTGTTCCAAGGAGATATACATCATGCACACCCGTAATTTCTTCGGTAATCTGTGCGGTTATTTCTATCTGTGTATCCTCACTGTAGGGAATTGTATCGGTAAAACGGAAAGCCGCTATACATTTATTCACACCCGGGTCGTCAAGGAACATCTGCACCTCACCCATATTAGAGTCGGCACCTGAGTTCTGTACACGCAAAACTGCGCCCTTGGGAGAGGTTTCACCAAAATCTACCTGACCGTAGCCAAGCATTCTTCCCATACCAAACGCCATCAGATGATTGCCGTACTTTTTATCGGTAAGGTTTGTGGCATTTTCTCCACCAAAATCAAAATCCTCTGTATTTATAATGGAGTATGCGTCCTTTTTGGGAGCATCAACCATAGGAGGATAGCTTACCTCAGGTTTCATTTCAATTGAAAGAGGGAGTATGAATTCGGTATCCTCCACACCGTTTGTAAAGCCCTGCACCTCTGCCTGGGCATTTTTAACGGGAGCTCGCCATATACCTGCGGAATCGGAAAGGTCTCCGTCCGAGCAAAATACGACAAGTAAATCACCCTTTGCTTTTGTTCCCTTTGGCAAATTCATAAACAGCTCGCGGCTGTCGGGAACATCGGGAGAAACAAATGAGCAAAGAGGCTTTGCTTTTGTGGTGGTGGCGTAATCGGTGTCCCATTGAAAAAGCTCCACCTTGAATTTACCGGTGTCATTGGCGTAGCTACAGCAATGTGTACCTATGCTTACAAGGGGGTCTGCAGCAGTAAAACGCAAAGCAAGAGGCGTTTTTTCCACATCAATGGGCTGAGTACCTGCAGGCTTTACAAGCACGGTAACAGGGTTTGCCTTAACATATCTTACTGCAGTCTCTGCAGGAGGTACAACCTCTATGGCATAGCTCACCTGAGCAAGGCTCATAACCATAACAACAGCAAGTAAAACACTTAAAATTTTCTTATGCATAACTTACCACTCTCCTTTTTCTTTCATTAAAGATGCAAATCATTCCACCAGGAGTAAAAATGCTTGCTTGCAAGGGCATTTTTACATACAAGCGACAGCTTGTATTGCCGTCAATTGACACAGTGCTCAACCGAGCACAAAGGAGCGGTAGCTCCTAAGAATTTTATAAAATAAAATTCTGTATATACCAATTATATCATATCCTTCCCTTTTTGGTCAATACCCTATTTTGCTGAAAAGAGGACAGATTTTGCGATTTAAGAGCAAAATCCGTCCTCTCAGAAGGGAAATGGTAATTAAATTTTACTTGTTATTCTTGCTATATATCTGAGAATCGCAACAGCATCTGTAACCTTTACCGGCTGTCCGAAAACGCCCGTTGCCGCAAGCCGACCTTTTTCGCTTAAAGATGAAATGCCTGCAATGTGCTTTAAAGCAAGCACACCGTCGTAAACATCAATTTTTCCGTTGCTGTTTACATCTCCCTTTGTGAATCCCCATATGAGCTCGGAAGCACCGTTTTCGGTTGACCATTTTTTCAGCTGACTTTCAGCTACTCCGGCTGTTTCCGCGGCAGTTTTAATACCGTTGTTCAGCCATCCGGTAAGACTTGTTCCAAGCTGTTCCTCCGTTATTTCGCATACTTTAGTGTTTTCTGTGTACTCTTCACCCACAAAATAGTTGTTGTACATAGATCCACCTGAGGATATTGCTCCGATTTCCGAAACTGAATTTGCCGAAAGAGTGCCCTTGTACCAGCAGTTTGCCACATAGCCGTAGGTGCCCTTTGTAATTCCATAAGCACCTGAGGTTGCCGTAACATCCACCGTTGAGCTACAGTTAATTACTTTGCCTCCCGCTCTTACCGAGCGGCAGATTCCTGCACCGAAGGTTCCGTTATTCACTGTACCGGTTGTACTGAGATTCATTACCGTTCCCGTAAGATACGGGAATATACAGCCGTCCTCTTTTGAATTTATATCAACATTTATGGTGTATCCTCCACCGTCATAAATACCGTCAAAGGTGTAATGGTAGGTTATACCGTTATATTCCTCCACATCAGACATATCAATATTTGCTGTCTGTCTGAAATATTTACCCGTATACTTTTCACCGCCGATGATTGCGTTTGTGAATGCGAGGAAATCCTCCTCATCTGCAATTATATACGGGTTTGCCCTTGAGCCGTCAGGTTCTGCCAACTCATCCGTTACCGTAACACGGCATATATCCACCTTACTGCCGTCCTGCTTTGATTTTGCCATTACGGTAAAGGAGGTCAGAGCTTCCTCCGTGCTTATTGTAAGGTATCCGTCATCAGAAACATATGTGCCTTCGTCAACATTATCCTCTATAGACCAGTTGACTTCAAGTGAGGGATTGTTTTCACCTGTAACGGTTGCCGTAAGCTGTACACCCGTGCCCTTTTTCAAGGTTACCGATTCAGGCGAAACGGTTACGTCGGTAACTGTGGGCAGCGGCACTCCGTGAACAGGATAACCGTCGGCATTTGTCCAGCAGGATATATCCTCCACGCTTACGCCGAGAGTTGCTGCCGCATTGCTCCTGCCGGAGTTAAGGGTTGCTGCAAGGGTGGATTTTGCAGCGTTGTCATCAACTGCTGTTACGCCTGTCAGGCTATTTGCACTTGTTACTGCAGAGGAGTAGTAGTTGTTTTCCAGTACCGCATCAGCAGTTGCGGTAATTACAAATGCATATTCCTTTGCATCACTTGCACCAACGAGTGTTCCGCCGAAGGAGCAGTTTTCAATAGTACCCAGCGCTGTCCAGGTAATTCCGCACACCTGACCTCCTGAAATCTTTGCATTGGAGAAGCAGTTTACAACCTTTGCACCTGCCCTCACCGAGCGTACAAGACCTATACCCGTGCCATTATTTGCAATTTTTCCCGTTACACCAACATTCATAAGTGTACCCGTCAGGTAGGGGAACACAGTTTTATCATTACCAACCGTGGCAGGAATATCAACATTTATAATGTGACCGTCACCGTTATATGTACCTGCAAAGGTGCTTTCCTTGCCAAGAGCCATAAAATCCGCTCTGCCCGCCAGGTCGATATCCTCGGTTTGTTTAAAATATTTGCCCGAATATTTTTCACCGCCCGTAAGACTTTCTGCAAATTCGATGTAATCCTCCGCACTATTGATAATGTAGGGGTCATCAGCGGTACCGGTGCCGGTTATACCGTCATTTTCATTGGTGGGATAGTTCCAGTCCTCTTCGTCGATAATCTCCGCAGGAGCATACATTTTGCCGCCCACATAAATTGCTTCTTTGAAGCCCATACTTGTTTTTATCCCATCCTTATAATATACACTCTGATTGGGGTAAACATATTTGTCACCGTTGTTAAATGAAAATCTGCCGGTGAGGGTGCTGTAGCTGCCGATGTTTGTAATATCCACAAACAGCTCTTCGGTAAGCTCGCCTAAGTCAACGCCCATAAATTCTGCGAGGTAAGGTGCAATTGCTGTATTGTCGATTATGTGGCTTTCCCGGGTTTCGGCTGTGTCACCGAGAATAGGGTTTAAGCCCTCTATCACATCCACACCCTCCGGCACATACATCCATACAGGCACATTTCTGTCTGTGTGACCTGTTGTTGTCCAGCTGATTGTATCGGGATTTGTTCCGCCCTGTACAAGGGCAACCTCGGCGGACATATCCTCTGTAAGATTCATACCGCCGGTATCGTGGTCGGGAGTTGCAATTACAATTGTATCTGTTCTGCCCTTTGCATAGTCCACCGCCACCTTGAATGCCGCGTCAAAAGCAAGGTATTCCGATGTGGTCTGTAAAGCATTGTTATTGTGACCACCGGAATCCACAAGGCTACCCTCCACCATAAGGAAAAAGCCGTCCTCATCATCCGACATTGCTGTAATTGCCGCACGGGTCATTTCAGCAAGAGAAGGTCGGTTTTCCGGATAGTTGCAATCATAACCAAAGTTGCCCTGTGTTATGTTACCCCATATATTATCACCGGGCTGAACTGCATCAAGCTCGGTTTTATCGTCTATAACCGTGTATCCGCGGTCTGTTGCATTCTGAATTGTTGCCCACTGGGAGTACTGACCGTAGCCTACTCCAAGCACAACATCAAGACCTTTGTTTTCTATCTGCTCATATAGATTTTTGTAATCGCTTCTGGTTATGGCGTGCCCCGAAAAGCCTGCGGGAGTGGCGTGTGTCCATTCCACTACCGAAACAAGTCCGGTGGATTTCCCCACAGACTGTGCCGCCTCTACAAGGTTTGCTACGGGCTTTGCTTTGCGATCAATACCCACATATCCGTTTACGGTTTTGTTTCCTGTTGCAAGAGCTGTTGCTGCCGCAGCGGAGTCGGTCACGGATGAGGTAGATGCGGTAAGTGCTGTACCTACAAGGTAATCCTTTAAAAACATAGGTCCTTTTTCGGTAGGAGTTTTATTGGGGAATTTTGTACTGTCAAGCCCACCTGCCTGTTTTACCATATCGGCAAAATCGTACAGTGTATAGCCGCCTCCGTCGGGAATCATATAAATTATATTTTTAATTACCGAAGCGGTTCCCTCTGCCTGCACCGCAAGGCAAAGAGAAAACATCATTGCAAGAATAAGAATAAACGAAAATGCTCTTTTTTTCATTGTCATCACCTTTCTTTTTTATACCCTGATTTTATCATAGCAGTAAAGAAAAGTAAAGGCCACCATTTGCTTATTTTATTTTCAAAAGAGCAAAAAACGTCTGTTTTTGCAAGAAGATATTTTTTGTATTTTGGCTTTGTTGCAGGATTTTTCCGTATTTTATTTTTTTGCTTTAACATCAAAATCGTTTTGAACTTCCCTTATTTTGCTGTTTCTCCCCAAAAATTACTGTTTTAAGCCTTAAAATAGGACAAAATTGCACAAGTCCCTTATAAAACAAAAGAACTGCAGTCCGAAAACTGCAGTTCCTTTGCGTATACTTTATCATCCAACAAAAGTTATTATATTTTACTGAATATCTACATTATAAATTCTTTCAAGCTCGTCCACAACCTCAGGTCGAGCACAATAATCATAAACTGTGTATCCGAACAAAATTACACCGGGTTCCATCCAGAACACCTGCATATCAAGTGCCTCTACAATGTCACGGAGCGGAACGTACATTCTGTCGTTCATAGTCTGGGCAGGAGTCTGAAGGGTAACCTTGTTTTTGTCAATACGCATAATGTTACTGCCTTCCTGCACCTGAATACGCTTCTTACCCATAGTAATCTGTGCAGTAGCGGTTTCTTCAACCCAGTTAACCGTCGCACCGGTGCTTTCCGCAAGGAAACGGATGGGAATAAGAGTTTTATCGTTTACAATTACGGGGTAAACTGCAGGGTTGCTTTCATCAATCTGCACCTCATTGCCTTCCATAAGAGCCAGAGGGCTGTTTATTGCCATTACTGTTGCTCTGCGAAGGTAATCTCTGCCGGTAAGCTGAGGAATAACCGGCTCGTCTGCAGGGATTGCCATTTTGGAAGCATCTTCAACATAGTGATAGTTAAAGCGTGCAACCGGAGCGGTATCACCATCGTTGTAGAAGCTCATAATATCTCCGCGGCGGAGAGAATCACTTACAGGAAGGTTATTGTCTGCCCATTTAAATTCAAGGTCAAGAGTTTTATCCGTAAGACCAAGCACACTTCTGGGAATGGCTATCATCATTTTGTTTCCGCTTAATTTGTAAGTACCTTCACCTGCAGTTTCAAAGGACCAGTCTGCGCCTGCCTTTTCAACTGTAACTGTATTTTCCGTGGGATTTATACGGTTAATGATGTAGTCATAGCCTTCCCAGCCGGTTTTGTATTTTCTGTCTGTGTTAATAAGAAGTCTCATCCATGCCGGGTCTGTGTAAGGAGTGAGATTCTCTGCTGTTTCAACATAGAAATAAATGTTTGCATCGTCTCTTGACACCTTTGAAAGCACAATGTCATTTCTGCCGGTGTAGTTTACAGCCTTATTTCTGCCGTTAACAAGACGGGTAACAGTATCTCTTGGCTCTGTGCCGCCTTCGTAACCGATGAAATCAGGACCAACATCCGCCCACTGGCTGAAATCTCCCTCTATGTCAATTGTCTTTGCCGCAGATGCCTGAGGAACCTTTTCCACTCCCTTGAATTTACGGATATTTGCCACCATCTGGTAGTAGTAGGAATCCTTGAAATCGCCCTTGGTAGGTTCAATGTCACGGCTGTATTCGTCCGAATATGAGTCAGGGTATGCACCGAGTACATTTACAACGCCCCAGTCTTCGTAATGTCCTGCTGTCCATTCATTCCAGCCGGTAATGAACACAAAGGCAGGGTCAAGCTCGAAGGCTCTGTCCCATTGCTCCTGGAAGTTGTAGCCATAATATTTTGAGGTTTCGGAAAGAAGGGTATGCTTTGTTTTGTAGGTGTAGCTTCTGCCATAAACACCTTCACCGTTCATAGCGGTAATACCCTTGTCGCAGGCATTCTGTGCAACACCAACAGCAACTGCTTCAACACCGCCGTCCTTTGTTTTTCCGAAGCCGTGCTGAGGGTACACCTCAAGCCAGGGCCACTGGTCGGAATCGGTAGGACCGGTAAAATATGAAGGCTGCCCTGCACGGAAGGTAAAGAAGTTTCTTATTTCCTCATGGTATGCCTCCTGCTGCTCGGTAACCGCCGTCCCGGTAACAGCTCGTTTCATACCCATCACAAACGGCTTACCTTCCCAGTAGAACCATGCATCACTATACAAGCCCTGCTGATACATTGTGCCGTAAATATCTTCAAGAGCTCTTGTTGTATTGGGAATATCGGTAAATGGAAGCATAAACGCAATTCCGGGAGCCTTTATGCCCTGCTTTTTCATGTTATGAATTTCCTGAGCAAGGGGAATGTAACCGCCAACAAAGGTATGATAAGAGTTTGTGGTATCAAAGAACAAAGCGTCAACATCCGCTGCTGCAAAAAGCTCAAGCTGTTTACGCATTACCCATGTGTCAAAGCCCTGATAATAGCCGTAGATGGATTCGTTCCACAAGCCACCCTGCCAGCGATAGTAATTATAATCATTCTTAATTTCACTTTCGTCACCGGGATAGGTGTCAATAATAAGCTGATTGTTGGCACTTCCGCCCTTCAGCTTGCCTCGTGAGGCATGCCATGTCCAGTAAAACAGACCAACGGTTTTTTCCTTTTCGGGATTTTTAATGGTTGAGCTGTCGGGAAGCTTTCTGCCAAGCATATCGGCAGCCGCCCAGGTGGAGCTGTAATCGTTTACTATTTTACTGTCCGGAACAGGTTCAAAATCTGCAATCATCTGCTCCCAGTAGGAAATGGGAAGTGTTTCCTTTGAAAAGGTAAAGCCCGAAACATTGAAGCCCTGACCGTTACCCATAATGTAAATATCCTGCTTACCGGTAATTTCTTCGGTAATGGGTGCTGTGATTTCCTCGTATTCACTTACAGTACCAAGCTCCATAAAACGGAAAACCGCTATACATTTACCGTCCAAAGGATTACCCAGATACATCTGAACCTCTGCTGTGTTGTTATCGCAGCCGGTGTTTTTGATTCTGAGTGTAACGCCCTTGGGAGATACACTTCCGAAATCCACATTACCGTAGCCGGCAACAGAGCCTCTTACAAAGTTGTTTAAAATAGGAGTTCCCAGCTCTTCGTCGGTGTAGGATGATTTTGAAGTGTTATAAGCATACTCAAAGTTTCCCGAAGGAATAAACTCATAAGCATCTTTAACAGGCGCATCGGTAAGAGGCTTATATTCCTCTTTGGATTTTGTAACAACCTTCAGGGATATTGCATAGGTTCCGTCCTCAACACCATCAATGAAAGTATCTGCATTAAGCTTTCTGGAGGTCATCCATATACCTGCGCTGTCTGAGTCATCACCATCAGTAGTGAACATCATAAGCAGGTCTCCTGAAACATCCGAATCGGCAGGAAGCTCCATTGTTACCTGACCGTTATCGGGAATATCCGGTGAAATGAACTCACAAAGGGGTTTACCTTTTATTGTCTGGTCATAGGAAGTGTCCCAACGGTAAAAAACAACCTTAAAGGTACCGGTATTGTTTGCCCAGCTGGCAGTTTTTGTGGTAATGGCAACAATTCTTTCATCCACTTTAAAATGCATTGCCACGGTGTTTTTCTCGGGGTTTATCGCTTTACCTGCAGAGGTAAGACCTGTTACATCCACCTCCACATTATTTTTTGGTACTCTTACTGCAACCTCTGCAGGATTACGCACCGGCAATGCACTTACCGATGTACAAAGCCCTGCAACCATCAGAATTGCAAGCAAAAGTGTTATACTTTTCTTCATTGAATTTCCTCCTTTTATTTTTTCCAGTATAAATTATACCATATATTTACCCACCGGAAAAGGGGGGTATTTTTTTAAGTTAGGGGAGTAGTTTAACATAAATCCCCTTGAACATAACCCTCTTCTGCCATTGTTTTTTCAATTTCTTCTTTAATGAGCCACCAGCTTGTGTTGAAGTTTGCAATCAGGGTGTCCTCTTCCGGAGCCCTACCGATTATCCGTTCAATAACGCAATCAGGCGGAAGGTGCCTCAACACAAGAATTGCCCTGCGGACATAATCGTCCTTTTCAAGAAGCGTCACCTCACCGCACTCATACATCCGCGCAAGCTCGGTACCCTTTACCACATAAAGAGAATGAAGCTTTACTCCTTCTACCGAAAGACGAGCCAGATTTTTTGCCGTGAAAATCACATCCTCATCCCTATCCCAGGGCAGGTCAGCAATAATGTGGGCACACACAGGAAACCCGTAACTGTGAATAAGCTCTGTTGCTCTCTCAAAGGCATCAAAACCGTGACCGCGACGGATAATTTCAAGGGTTTTTTCATTGGCAGTCTGAAGCCCCAGTTCAAGACTCACCTGTATGCCGGTTTCTGCCCTGAATTCCTTCAGAACCTCCATATGCTCCCTTTCCACACAATCAGGACGGGTAGAAACGCATACTTCTACGATGTTTTCAATGTTTGTTTCATATATGTTTTTTTTAAAATCCTCTATTGGCATATAGGTATTTGTAAAGTTCTGAAAAAAAGCAATAAACTTTTTTGCACCATACCGTGGACCTATATATGCCATATTTTTTTCAAGCTGCTGTTTGACGCTGAGCTTGTTTTCAAGACTTTCAAAGCCTGCTCCGCATTCTCCGCAGAAAATGCATCCGCCCGTGCCTATTGTTCCGTCACGATTGGGGCAGGTAATATCCAGATTCACCGGAAGCTTATACACCTTTTCGCCATATTTTTCCTTTAAAGCCTCAGAATAACTTTTATAAACACCCACTATTTTTCACCGCTTGTGTATAATAATCAGTTTTACGGTCAATAATGTAACTGACCTCATAAATGCACATTGGCATTAGCGCAAAAAGGAAGCAGAAGTCCCCCCTCTCTGTTTCCTTTTTGCTTTATATCTTTTAAATAAGGTCCTCCAGCATCTTTTTAGCCCGGAGTATATCCTTAATTTGCTCATCCCCGGAAATTTCTCTTTCAATGGTAATGGGTCCGTTGTAGCCAATCTCTTTAAGCTTGGCAACAAAAGCCGGATAGTTTACTTTCCCTTCACCCATAGGCTTTTCAAGGCCAAGGTATCTGCCGTCGGTGGGGTAGCAGCCGTCCTTACCGTGAATATCCCTTACATACTGACCGAACACCTCAAGGGCATCCACAGGGTTAGCCTTACCGTACATAATAAGGTTTGCCGGGTCAAGGTTTATACCAAGGTTATCAAGACCGATATCCTGAATGGTACGGAGAAGAGTAACCGGAGTTTCCTGTCCTGTTTCAAAAAGGAAATACTGACCGTTGCTTTTAAAATACTGTGCAAGGTGCTTAAGTGAGCTTACCAAACTGTGATACTCAGTTGTTGTGGGCACCTCGGGAAGGAAACCTACATGAGTTGCCACATTTACAACTCCAAGCTTTTTGGCAAAATCCGAACCGCGACGAAGGGTGCGGAGTCTGTCAAAGCGGTAGGTTACGGGTACAAGACCAAGTGTGTGCGGACCCTCATAAAAATCCCACACGCCGGGTGAACACCAGCCGCACCAGAAGGTTGAAACCTCCATATCAAGCTCTGCAAGCTTTGCATTTATTTTTTCTGCATATTCATCTGTGAAAAGGTTTTCATTCCAGGCTGAAAGCTGAATTGATTTAAAGCCCAGCTTGCTGACCTTTTCCATTTCTTCAAAAACATTTTCTGTAAACTGAATTAACACTCCGACCTTCATTTTATATTTCTCCTTTAAAGCTTTACTGTTTCGCCCTTATCGGCAGATTCAATTTCTGCAAGAGCAAGTCTGATACTGTTTCTGGATTCCTCGGGAGGATTAATTTTGCTTACTTCACCATTTATAATATTATTTGCAAACTCAACAACCTCATTAACATAAGCCGAGCTCTGTGCTATTTCAACCGCTTCGCTTGTTCCGTCCTCCTTGTAAAGCATTACCTTACCGTCTTTAAACTCCAGAGTTGCCTTTTCCATTCGGATAAAATAGCCTGTTGAGAAGGGGTAATTATCAGGACAGCCCCATTCACCTGTTGCGGTAACAACAAAATCACCATAGTTGTATGTGGTCATAATTGAATCATACTTTGTTATGTAATTTGTTGCAAAGGAGGTTACGCTTACAGGCATACCAAAAGCAAAATTTATGAAATCAACATCATGCACATGAAGGTCAAGTGCTGCACCGCCACTCTTATCGGTATCCATAAACCAGTTCTGCCAGCCCCACCTGGGAGTACAGCTTATTCTCTTGAAATCTGCTCTTACAACCTTGCCGTACTTACCGCTCTGTACAATTTCTTTAGCCTTTACATATTCCGGCCAGAAACGAAGGCATTGACCCACCATAAGCTTAACTCCGTTTTTCTTTGCCGCAGCTATCATATTTTCGCAAGCCTCAAGTGTAAGGCTCATAGGCTTTTCGGAAAAAACATGAACGCCCTTTTCCATAGCCTTTACTGCAATTTCCTCGTGTAAATATGTAGGAACTGCAGAAACAATAAAATCCAGCTGTTCATTGCCGAGCAAATCCTCGATACTGTAATAGATATTGCCTTTTACATCACCGGAATTGTCTGCACCCAGGTTTGTTGCGGTTTTTGAACCAAAAGCGCTTTCTTCAACATCGCAAAAAGCAACAAGCTCAACATCTACCTGATTTTTAATCTGTTCGTAGCCGGAAAAATGAACCTTTCCAAGACCACCGAAGCCTACAATTGCATACTTTAACATTTTTGTTTCCTCCTTATAATTACCTTTTAATAATTTTCTTCATAGCCGCACAGGTGTATTTGTTACTCTCCTCGGGGTTGTTTCCGTCAAAGGGAGTTTCGGCGGTAATCCATCCGTTATACCCAATTTCATTCAATGCTTTTATTGCTGCGGCAAAATTCACGCTTCCTTCACAAAGCCTTACATTAAAGCCGCTTAAGTTTCCTTTACCCGCATCAAAATCCTTAATATGTACTTTTTTTATACGGCTTCCCAGAATTTTTATCCATTGTTCAGGATAACCAAAGTTCTGTACATTGCCAATATCAAAATAAGCCTGTACAAACGGGCTTGCCACCTCATCCACAAAAGCTCTCATTTCAATAGGGGACATCAAAAACTTATTCCATACATTCTCTACTGCAATTGTTACCCCAAAGCTTTCCGCCGTGTGAGCAAGCACCTTCAATGCCTCTGTCGCGTTTTTGTACGATGTTTCGTAATCCGACTCCTCTGTGATATTTGCAGGTACGACGAGAATCGTATTGCATCCCAGAACCTTTGCAACATGAAGTTGTCTTTTTATAATTTCAATGCCTTCTGCACGCTTGCCTTCATCGCAGTGACCAACCGGACATTCAAACCCCAGCCCGCAGGCAACGCTATAAAGTTCAATACCACAGTTTGCAGCAAGAATTTTAATGTCAAGAAGCTCTTTGTCGGTAGTTTCAAAATTTATATCTCCGCCTCTTTCAAGCGCAACCTCAACACCGTCAAAACCTGCTTCTTTTGCTTTCCTGAACTTTGTGGCAATGTCCCAGTTACCCGGCATAGCCCAAACACTTATTCCAAGCTTCATAAAATCGCCCCTTGAAAAAAAATTTTTTTATGATATAATAATTATATATTACAATTATCTTTTTGTCTTTATCGTATCTTTTCTTATTTTTAACATTTATTCCACAACGAGGTGATAGAATGAAACATAAACTGGTTAAACTTTGCCCTGTCCACGTTAAAGACCACATAAAAATTGATTCGATTTATACCTTTTATTATTACGAGCACAGCAAAAACTTTGCTTATGAGGGTGAACAGCACGATTTCTGGGAAATGGTTTATGTGGATTCAGGCGTAGTTCTTGCGAAAACAGATACAGCCTGTCATATCCTCACTCAGGGAAATGTAATTTTTCACAAGCCAATGGAGTTTCACGCCTTAGAGGCAACAAACAACAAGCCCCATAACATAATTGTGTTCACCTTCAGCTGCAGTTCCCCTGAAATGAGCTTTTTTGAGGATAAAATTTTCTCGGTTACAGGAAGGCAGAAACGAATTCTCGCCCACTTTACCGAGGAGATGATAGATTGCTTCGGAAAGGATTTTGAGCTTGAAAACAGAGCTGTCATTGCTGAAAACAACTTTGGCAGTATGCAGGCAGGAGTTGCTCATTTTGAAATTTTTCTCCTTGAGCTTATCCGCGAAAACTCAAAAAACACCTCCCCTGCACGGACACATTCCCCTCCAAAAAATACCGTTGGCGTGTTTACGGATGCGGTAAAGGAATATATGCAGGAAATGGTGGAATATCCCCTGACCTTAAACCATATCTGTGACCGCTTCAATGTGAGCAAATCCTACCTTTGCCGCATTTTCAAGGAGGAAACCGGGCACAGCGTTATGGACTATTATATTAACCTGAAAATAGGCCGTGCAAAGGTTCTTATACGCGAAGGTAACCTTAACCTTACGCAAATTGCGGAAAAGCTCGGATATTCGGGAATTCACCATTTCAGCCGTATTTTCAAAGAACGGGAGAATATGTCTCCGGGAAGCTATGCAAAATCGGTAAAATAACGGAGGAAACATCACTATGCCTTTTGATGCCATAACAGTCTGCTGTGTTGCAAAGGAGCTGAACAGTGCTCTTGAAAGCGGCAGAATTGATAAAATAACAATGCCCACCCGAAACGACATTGTATTAAACCTTCGGGCTCACGGTGAAAACCGCCGGTTACTGCTCAGCTGTAACCCTTCCCTGCCCAGGGTACATTTCACAACCATTCAGCGTGAAAATCCGCTTACACCACCGGGTTTTTGTATGTTTCTGCGTAAACACCTTACAAACGGAAAAATTCTTTCAGTTACAACGCCCGGTGTTGAACGAACCATAATTTTTGAAATTGAATGCCGCAACGAGCTTGGTGATACCGTTATAAAAAAGCTTATTGTTGAGCTTTTCGGCAAAAACAGTAACATAATTCTTCTGCACGAAACTGGGCTTATAGGTGACTGTATCCGTCATATTGACAATTCCCTGAGCCGTGAGAGAATTATTCTTCCCGGTCTGGCCTATTTTCCCCCCACACCCCAGGATAAAATAAATCCGGCAGATGCAACCCTGCCCGTTATAAAGGAGCTTATTGCCCGGTGCGACCCTACAAAAAAAGCCGAAACCTTTATACTTGATAATTTCCTTGGTATTTCTCCCTTGCTCAGCCGTGAAATTGTTTATTTATGGGGCAGCGATACCGACCTGACGGTGGGAGCAAAGCCCGGTCTTGCGGACACCATTGCTTTTTATATGGAAAAGCTTTCCTCAGGAAAATTCTCCCCTGTTACCATATGGGACAGGCAGGGTAAACCAATGGATTTTTCCTGCACGGAAATCCGTCAGTACGGCGGGGCTCTGAGCGTAAATTCTGCGCCCTGTCTGTGCGAGGCTCTTGACGATTTTTTTGCCGAAAAGGAGCGTAAAAGCCTGATTCGGGAAAAAGGCGGAACTCTGCTTAAAACTGTTGAAAATCTACTGGCAAGATACTGGAAGAAAGCCGCACTTCAGGAGGAAAGCATCCTTGATGCGGAGGGCTGTGAAAAATATAAAATACGCGGAGACCTTATAATTTCCAACATATATAAAATAAACAAGGGTGACCGCACTCTTGTTACGGAAAATTTTTATTCAGAGGATATGGAAGAGATTTCAATTCAGCTTGACCACAATCTTACACCTGCGGAAAATGCACAGAAATATTACAAGCGCTATAACAGACTTAAAAATACTGCGGCAAAGGCTCAGGAGCAATATGAAAAATCCCTTGAGGATATCCGGTACCTGGAAAGCGTTCAGACTGCACTATCCCTTTGTGAACAGCCTTCGGACATTGAGGAAATCCGCGAAGAGCTTGAACTTATGGGCTATATCCGTTCAGCCAGACAGAAAAAGGGTTCAAAACAAAAAAGTGCCCTTGCAAAGCCTTCCGTTTTTGAAAGTTCAGACGGTTTCACCATTTATGTAGGCAAAAATAACCGTCAGAATGATTACCTCACCCTTAAAATGTCCTCCTCAAAGGACATATGGTTCCATACAAAGGATTTCCCGGGTTCTCATACGGTAATTTCCTGTGCAGCACACATTTCCGCCGGTGGTACTGTGCCCGATACCACCTTAACTGAGGCGGCATGCCTTGCAGCCTACTATTCAAAAGCAAGAGGCTCAGCGCAGATTGCGGTGGATTACTGCCCCGTAAAAAATGTGAAAAAGCCTTCCGGTGCAAAACCCGGTATGGTAATTTACGAGGGATATAACACCGCCTATGTAACACCTGATGAGGCAGAAATCGAGAAATTGAAAAGGTGATTGTATGTTACCAACCCGCAAGCCCACACGGTTAAAGGATTTTAATTATTCGTCCCCGGGAGCGTATTTTGTAACCGTATGCGTAAAGAACAGAAAACAGTTGCTCGGCAAAATTGTAGGGTGCGGCGATTTCGACGCACCGTTTTTGCGGCTTATAGGAAACCGCCCAACCCTACATTTTTAAACCAACATTCAATGTAGTTGTGTAGGGCACGGCGATTTTCGACGTGCCGTTTTTGCGGGGCGATGTGGGCATCTCCCCCTACAAGTTAAAATTCAGCGCTCGATAGGATGTAGGGGCGCGTTGCCAAGGCGCGCCTACAATTTTA
>JAZQCS010000019.1:0-39727 GCA_045546415.1 Clostridia bacterium
TATTACATAATTGTTTTTCCGGAAAATACTTTTTGATGTCTGACATCTGTAAAAGTTTTTCTCAAAGTATATTGTTCGTTAAAACCTACACTTCACATTTACTGTTTAATTTTCAAAGACCATTTAACTCCGAAGAGTTACCACTCGTGATAAGTAGCTTAGTCATTATACCACAACTTTCGCTGCTTGTCAAGAGTTTTTTTATTTTTTCCAGAAATTTCTTTCCGAAATGATGCTGTGCTTTTTGCGACAGCTTTCTTAGTATACCACAGAAAAATCCCATTGTCAAGCATTTTTTTGCAACTTTTTGCTTTTTGTGACTTTTGAACAGTTTTCACAAAAAACCCCATTCGGTTCTATGCAAAATTACCACTGCAGATGTTTCGGTGGCGTGTTCCTTACGCAACACAAGGCTTAGTATAGCCATTTTGCGGAGAATTATACAGTTTTATTCTTTTTTGTTAAAAATACCAAAACCGGAATAGAAAGTGCATATATTTTATATAATAAGGAAAATTTTTGATTTAACTGTTGACCCGGAGACAATTTTGTAGTATAATTATGATTGGTATATTATCATTTATAATGGAGGAAGTATTATGAAATGTCCCTTTTGTGATTTTATGGAAAGCAAGGTTATAGACTCCAGACCCACAGATGAAGGCGGCACAATACGCCGAAGACGCGAATGTATGGAATGCGGCAAGCGTTTTACAACCTACGAAAAAGTGGAGACCGCACCCATCATTGTTGTTAAGAAAGACAAAAGCCGTCAGTTATTTGACAGACAGAAAATTATGAATGGTCTTGTAAGTGCCTGCGAAAAAACAACTGTTTCTGTTGATGATATGGAAAACATAGCAATAAACATAGAAACCACCTTGCAGAACAGCCTGTGCCGTGAGGTAAGCAGCGAACGCATCGGCGAACTTGTTATGGAGAATCTCCGTGCGATAAACCAGGTGGCTTATGTTCGCTTTGCATCAGTTTACCGTGAGTTCAAGGATATTGATACATTTATGTCTGAGCTGAGCAAGCTTCTGCACGACAAGAAATAACCATGAAAAAGCTTCTTATATTTATTCTTTTGTTTGTTCTTGTTCCCGGATGTCCGGTATTTGCCGCGGAAACACCTGTCCCTATTTTGCTGTACCACAATGTAACCTACGGGTATTGCCTGCAGGATACCTCTCTGCACATTACTCCGGACGAGTTTGAAGAGCAGATTGTTTCTTTAAAAAACAACGGATACAACATCATTTCTCTTCAGCATTACATTAACCATGTCAATTCTGATGAAACTCTTCCGGAAAAACCGGTTATAATAACCTTTGATGACGGGTATCTTGGTGTATACAAGCACGCTTACCCAATTCTTCAGAAACACAATGTTCCCGCAACGGTATTTATAATTACCGGTCTTGTTGGTTTTAACGATACCTCTTTCCCCCATTTTGACTGGAATCAGGCAAAAGAAATGGAGGAAAGCGATGTTATTGATATTCAGAGTCACACCCGTTTTCACTACAACGCAAAAGAAATTTCTCTGCCTCTGTTGACTCTTGAGCTGAGAAAATCCAAATACGATATTGAATCCAGGCTGGGCAAAACCTGTAATATTCTGGCGTTCCCCTACGGTGAATACAACCGGGAGGGGCTTGATGCCGCTATAGCCGCAGGCTATACCTGTGTTGCCCGGACCGAGGACATGGGAACAAACAGAAAATCCGAGGGGTTGTTTCACCTGAACCGCATTTTTGTGCGCAGAACCTGGTCAGGTGCCGACCTTATAAACATTATTGAACAGAACAACCAACTTTATTTAAGCCACTAAAAGGAGTGTTACCGTGAAAAGGGCAATCTGTATAATTCTTTCATTCATTTTAATATCTGCCCTTTCCGGTTGCAAAAAAAAGGAAACGACAGATTCCGGTTTCGAGGCGTTCAACCCCGAAATCCGCCAGGGCGGAACCGTGGAGGCGTATATTCTGCGCCCGGATACTCTTAATCCCCTGATTACAAAAATCGAGATTAACCGTCGTATGCTTTCCCTTTGCTTTGACTCCCTTTTTTATATTGATTCACAATTCAATGTTGTACCCCGACTTGCAAAAAGCTACAAAATTTCCGATAACGGCAAAAAGCTTACAGTTTCGCTCCGCGAAGATGTGAAATGGCATAACGGTGACGATTTCACCGCCGCAGATGTGGTTTACACAATAAAAAACATCACCGGCGACGAGGATTCTTATTACCGCGGTGTTCTTTCCGGGCTTATCAGCAAGGTCCGTACCATTGATACCCACACAGTAGATATACACCTTAACTACGCCAACAGCGGTGCCGCCGCGCTTATGACCTTTCCCATAATAAAAAAAGGCGGAGGTTACTCGGAAGGCTATGTTCCCATAGGCACAGGTCCTTTTATGGTTACAAGCAGCCCGGGAGAAACTCCTATCACCCTCACAAGGAACACCGGTTGGAAATGCGGCAGAGCCTATGTTGACGGAATCAACCTGAACATTCTTCCTGATGAGGAATCCGTATATAGTGCTTTCAGCACCGGAGTTATAGATTTTGTTCAGATTACAAAGGAAAATGCCGGCAAGTTCTCGGTAAACGAAAACATCGGCTATCTTCCCACTTATACAAAAAAATACAATTTCATCGGTCTCAACTGTAACGACGGGCTTCTTTCCGATACCCGCGTACGACAGACCATTTCAGATGCAATTGACCGGGAAAGATTCACCCGGGCGGTGTATAACGATTATGCCACTCCGACAACCCTTCCTCTTCATTCAAAGGCATATTTCTATGTAACACCTCCCTCTGCCGTTGCGCATTCTGTCATTGAGAAAACCGACGGCAAACTGTTTTTCCGGGATGAAAACGACAAGAGCCATCCTTTGGAATTCACTCTGCTGGTAAACGAAGAAAACGGAAGCAGATGCACTGCCGCCGACCAGCTTGCTTCAATGCTTGAAGAAAAAGGTATACAAATAAATGTTATAAAAACCGACTTTGAAACCTACAAAGCACGCATTAGTGACGGAAGCTTTGATATGTTCATGGGGTCTACTAACCTCAGCTACGATATAAATCTGCATCCCATTGCCGGCATTGGCGGAAGCCTGAACTACGGTAATTATGCAGATGACGAAACTGAAAAGTTGCTTAACAAGCTTCTTTCCTGTGAAAGCATCCAGGACAGAGCCGAGGTGCTCGTCAGCATTCAGAAAGACTTTTACGAAAAAACACCCCATATTCCTTTGTGCTTTGAAAACGAAATGATTGTATATAACAGTTCAAAAATAGGCAACGCGCACACCGTTCTCTCGGACAATGTGTTCAGTTTTCTGGCTATGTGTTGCGCAATCGAAAAAGAATAATCCCAGAACAGATAAAAACGGAGACAACTATGTTAGACAGATTTAATCGTGCGAAACGCACTTTACTTGAAAACGAATTTGGCAGACTCAACCCTGAGCAGAAGCAGGCTGTTTTTGCTCCCGCAGGCGGTTCTGCATTAATTCTCCGTGCCGGAGCAGGCACAGGCAAAACCACAACGGTGGTCAACAAAATTGCATATCTTATAAAATACGGAGATGCTTACTTGCCTTCAACCGCTTTGCCTTCCGGAGTAACCGGGGAGGTTATTCTGCAGATGGAGCAGGCAGCAGAGGCAAAAGAGAACCGGGATTTCACCCGGTACATTGCCCATAACCCCGTTCCTCCTTACAGAATTATGGCGGTAACCTTCACCAATAAGGCGGCAAACGAAATGAAGGAACGCGCTTCCGCCATTGCAGGTGCAGGTGCTGAGGATATGTGGATAGGCACTTTTCACTCCATTTGTGTTAAAATTCTCCGCCGTTACATAGACCGTCTTGACGGATTCGACAGCAATTTTACAATTTACGATACAGACGATGCAAAAAGCCTTCTTAAAAACTGTGTGAAACAGCTTGATTTAAACGAAAAGGAGTTTACTCCCTCTTATATGCTCAACATAATCAGTGGCTGTAAAAACAAAATGCAATCCCCTGATGATTATCTTGAAGAAAACGGTCACAACTACAAAGCGGTAAAGGTTGCGGAGGTTTACAGGGCTTATCAGCAAAAGCTCAAAACCAACAACGCCCTCGATTTTGACGATATCATAAACTTCACCGTAACTCTTCTTGAGGAAAACGACGATATTGCAGAGCGCCTTTCCAACCGTTTCCTTCAGGTTATTGTGGATGAGTTTCAGGATACCAACGACGCCCAGTACCGTTTTGTGGATATAATTTCAAAAGGCTGTACAACCCTTTGTGCCGTGGGTGATGATGACCAGTCAATTTACGGCTGGCGTGGTGCAAATATTGACCACATCATGGAGCTTAGCAAAACCGCAAGAAGTCTTACAATCAACCGTAACTACAGAAGCTATGCTTCCATTATAGATGTTGCAAACAGCATTATCACAAACAACAAATACCGTTTCGACAAACAGCTCCGTGCTTTCAGGGAGGGCGGTGACAAGGTTGTTTATAACTGTACCGAGTCTGACCTGGCAGAAGGCTATTATGTAGCCGAAACTGTTGAGGAGCTTGCACGGAAGGATGACAGAAAATATTCTGACTTTACCGTGCTTTACCGCACAAATGCACAATCCCGTATTTTTGAAGAAAGCTTTATGCGTCGCGGAATACCCTACAAAATTGTAGGAAGCCTGCGTTTCTATGAACGCCAGGAAATCAAAGATATGCTTGCATATCTCCGTGTCCTTGCCAATCCCAGCGATTCGGTAAGTCTGCGCCGTATTATAAATCTTCCAAAACGGGGAATTGGTCAGACCACCGTCGAACAAATTGAAAATCTTTCTGTGCAGACAGGCAAAAGTGTTTTTGAAATTATTGAAAACTGCGAAAATTTCGAGAGCATAAAGCGTGCAAGAGCAGGCCTTACCGCTTTTGCGCAGACAATAGGCAAAATAAAAGAATTTGCAAGCGAAAACCTCGTTTCTGACCTGATAAAACACATCAGCGAAACGGTTGACCTTGCTTCCGAATATATGAAAGACGGCGAGGATGTTTGCCAGAGCCGTATGGAAAACATTGCCGAGCTTATGAATATGGCAGCGGAACTTGAAGAACAGGCTGAGGATGAGGCTTACACTCTTGCCGATTTTCTTGAACGAATGGCTCTTGTTTCCGGCATTGATGAAATGGATGATGAAGCCTCAGTTACACTTATGACCGTTCATACAAGTAAAGGTCTTGAATTCCCCGTAGTATTTGTTGTGGGTCTGGAGGAAGGTCTGTTCCCCTCCATCCGTAACTTTATGGAGGATGAAAAAGAAATTGAAGAGGAGCGTCGTCTTTGCTATGTTGCAGTGACCCGTGCAAAGGATAAGCTTTACCTTACCTGTGCAAACCGCCGTATGACCTACGGCAAAACCTCTTACAACCCCATTTCCAGATTCATCAAAGAAATCCCCACCGACCTGCTTGACTGTGTTGCTCCTGTGGACATTCCCCCTGCAAAGGACCCTGAAATTGTCCGTATGGAACGCCTCAGCGGTGTTTCCTACAGCGATTTTATGGCAAAGCAGAGTGCAAAGGCCGCTGTGCCTAAAACCGCAGCTGAGATAAAATCCTTTGTGCAGCGTGAATCAAAGGGCGGTCAGTCCTTTGCCGCAGGTGACAGAGTTTCTCACAAAAAGTTTGGTGCGGGAACTGTTGCCGCTCAGAATTCCAGCGGTGATATGACCGTACTAACCGTAGATTTCGATTCCTGTGGCAGAAAAAATATTATTTCCACAGTTGTTACAAAACTGTAAGGAGAGGTATGTTTTGAAAACCAATAAATTTATATACATTTTTCTTATCCTTCTTTCGGGAATGCTGTACAGCTTTTCGGGAAATTCCTTTCTGTTTTTGCTTTCCGGGTTTGCTCTATGCGGTCTTATAGTATCCGGAAACGTCCTTTCAGCAGTAATAGCCTCATTGCTTTCCCTGGTGTATTGCATTCTGTTTAACTCATCCTTTGACATTGCAACTATGTTCTGTATATGCGGTGTTCTCCCGGGAATTCTGCTGGGTTATGCCTATAAAAAGTCTCTGCCCACAGGTTACCTGATAACAATACCTGCCTGCGGATTTGCTTCAGGTTGGGTTTATCTGTTCTTCTCCTATAAATCTGCAGGAGGGGAAAATATGTTTGAAGCTGCTGTAAGCCTGGTTGATAAGAACTTTGACAATGCCCTTGCCGTGATTGTTCAGCAATACGGTGACAAGCTTGACCCGGAAACCGTAAAACAGCTTTCACAAACAATGAGCTCAACCCTTGAGGTGTTTTTGCAGATGGTACCATGCATGATAATTCTTTATTCCTGCTTTATGGCACTTCTTCTTGTGTGGTTCACTAAAAAATCCGCTGTTCTTTATGGATGTAAAAAGCCTGCAAGTTTTTCTGAATTTTACGCTCCCGGCTCGGTTTCAATTCTCATTTTTGTGTGCCTTGCCTGTGTATTTCTTGTAAAAAACAATTACTCGTATTTCTTTATGAACCTTCTTGTGTTGTTTCTTTGCTATTATATGCTGTGCGGTCTTTCTCTTGCAGATTATTATTTCCGTAAATTATTGCCCTCAGGCGGCATAAGAGCTCTCATATATGCATTTGTCCTGTTTACAGGCAGTCTTCTTCTGCCTCAGCTGCTGTGGACCTTACTTATGATGGCAGGAATGGCGGATGTTCTTTTCGATTTCCGAAAACTCCGCCCACAGTTTACTGACTTTGAACAATAAAAACCTTTCAGGAAAGGGTGTTTAATTTGAACAATAAGCTTAACACAACCCCCTTGCGCAAGCTGCTTACCGGAAGCCTTGGCATTGTAATGGTCATTCTTTTCCTTTTTGCAACCCTTACTCTTGCTTTCGGACCGGTCTCTCTTGCAATAGTTGAATACATTTTCGGGCTGGCCATTATTATATATATTATATATAAGGAAAATTCTCGTGAAAAAGAGTTGCTTAAATATATACGGAATCTTTCTTTTATAACAAACGCAACAGCTACCAGTTCTCTTATAAAGTTTCCGTTGCCTCTTGTTACCATTCACATGGACAACACAATTGTATGGTACAATGATGTTTTCAGCAATCTTTTTGATACCGACAACCTGTTTGACTTGTCTGTAAAGGAATTGCTTGGCGGACAGTATGATATTAACGATGTTGTTAATGAGGGTAACTGGAGCGGTGTGGAAATAGAACACGCCGGCAGAACCTTCAACATTTTCACAATGCAGACCGACACCGGCTCCGGTGATGTTTTTGCTTTGCTTTACTTTGTTGACACTACCGATTACAAAAAACTGAAAATTGATTACAACAACAGCCGTATGTGCTATGCCACCATTATTATTGACGATTACGCTGATGTTCTGGAGCACTCTCCCGACGAAAGCCTTCCGGTAATTACCGCTACTGTTGACAAAGTGATTTCCGAATGGGCAAACAGCTCTCATGGTATTTTGAAAAAGTACGAAGCCGACAAATATATTTTTATGTTTGAATACAAGTATTTTCTTCAGTATGCCGCAAAACGGTTCGATATTCTTCAGCAGGTGCGCAACATAAGCCTGGGCAACCGCATACCCTTTACTCTGAGCATAGGAATTGGTATTGGTGCGGATAACCTTGCAGAAAACGCCCACCTTTCCCGAATTGCAACCGATACAGCTCTTGGCCGTGGAGGAAACCAGGTTGTTGTCAGAAACAATCTTGGCAATAATACCTATTATGGCGGAGATGCATTGGAGCGTCCCACAGAAACAAGGCTCAAGCCCCGTATTTTTGCCGAAAGCCTTAAGGATTTCATCGAGCAGTCAGATGTAGCGCTTATTATGGGGCACAGCAATGCAGATATTGACAGCTTCAGTTCAGCTGTTGCACTTTGCCGTGCTTTCAGGCATCTCGGTGGTGAATGCTACATTGTGCTTGACCGAGAAACCAAGTCAACCAAGCGTCTTACTCAAAGGCTCGCCTCCAACGGTCTGGATATAAGCGAATGGGTAATTTCGGGAGAAGCTGCACTTGCACTTATTACTCCCCAGACTCTTCTTACTGTGGTTGATGTGTTTATTCCTGCCCTTTTGGAAAATAAGGAAATACTCAGTAAGGTAAGTAAGGTAATAGCAATTGACCACCACAGAATGAGCGAAACCCGTATTGATAAAAAGCTTTGTCAGTTCACTTTCCTGGAGCCCTCTGCTTCATCAACCTGTGAAATGATAACTGAAATTCTCCGTTTTGTGGATGACGGAGCCTGCATTGACCTTGCTATTGCAGAAGCTCTGTATGCAGGTATTGTAATTGATACCAACGGTTTCACCTTCCGCACAGGCACACGAACCTTCGAGGCTGCAGCGTACCTTAAAAAAGTGGGTGTTGATACCCTCAGCACAAAGCAGCTTTTCCAGAATGACCGTGAAAGCTATGCAAACCGCAGCAGCATCGTCGAACGCCACTATGAATACCGCAACAGCGTTGCTATTTCCACCTTTACTCCCACCGACCTCGAAAACTCGGATAATGTGGTAATTGCGGCAACAGCGGCAGATGACCTTCTTGAAATTGACGGCATTAATGCCTCTTTTGTAATTTGTAATCTTGGAGAAAAGGTGCACATAAGCGGCAGATCTCTCGGTGGAATTAATGTTCAGGTAATTCTCGAAAAAATCGGCGGAGGCGGTCATGCAAGTATGGCGGCAACTCAGCTTTCCGCAGATGGTGAAATTTCTCCCGAAGCTCAGCTTAAAGATGCCATAGATAAATATTTTGAAGAAAATCAGTAAAATAAATCACGAAAGGATTGAATAAAACAATGGAAGTAATTTTAACTCAGGATGTAAAAGGTCAGGGCAAAAAGGGTCAGCTTGTAAAGGTAAGCGACGGCTATGCAAGAAACTTTCTGTTTCCCCGCAAGCTTGCTACTCCTGCCACAAAGGATGCCTTAAATGCTATGAAGGGTCAGCAGGATGCTGCTGCATACCACAAACAGAAAGAGCTTGAAGAAGCTCAGGCACTTGGTAAAAAAATTGACGAAACAAAGGTTACCTTAACTGCAAAATGCGGTGATAACGGCAAGCTTTTTGGCTCCATTACCAGCGGAGACATTGCCGAAGCACTTAAAATGCAGGGTCACATTGTTGTGGATAAAAAGAAAATTGTCCTTGATGAGCCTATTAAAGCCATCGGCACAATAAAGGTAAAAATCAAGCTTCACAGCGAGGTTTCTGCTCAGCTTACAGTTGAAATTGCCGAAGCAAAATAAATGACCGGAACCGTGAAAGGTTGTGAAATTTATGGAAAACAACGAAAACAAGGAGCTTCAGGATGGCGGCCTTCAGTTTATGCGTCAGCTCCCCTACAGCCAGGAGGCTGAACAGGCGGTTTTAGGTTCTGTTCTGGCAAACCCCGACTGTCTGGGAACAGTTGCGGAAAACCTTAAAACTGAAGAGTTTTTCCTGAGACAAAACAAGCTTATTTTCGGTGCAATGCTTTCTCTTTACGAGAGGGGTGAGCCCGTTGATATCATTACTGTATCCACTCAGCTTGGCGATTCCCTGAATGCCGTTGGCGGATACAACTATCTGGCAGGAATGGCAATTTCCCTTCCTACCACCGAAAACCTCAAAGCTTACATCAACATTGTAAAGGACCTTGCGGTGCGCCGTAGTCTTTACAAGGCAGGTGACAGCATTACAACCTCCTCTCTTGACGAGGGCAATGACCTTTCGGTTATGCTTGACGATGCTGAAAGGCTTATTTCTGCAATTATTCAGAAAAAAACCTCATCCGGCATTGCTCATGTAAGTGATGTTATGGTGGACAGCTTTGAGCAGATTGAAAAAAACAGTAAAAATAAGGGTAAAATATCAGGTGTATCCACCGGTCTCCGTGACCTTGACAACCTGACTAAGGGGTTACAGCCCTCCGACCTTATTATTCTTGCTGCCCGCCCTGCCATGGGTAAATCCTCCCTTGCCATGAACATTGCTCAGCATGTAGCAATCCGCGAGGAAAAGCCTGTTGCGGTATTCAACCTTGAAATGTCTGCCGCTCAGCTCGGCAACAGAATTATCTGGTCCGAGGCTCACATTGACGGTGAAAAAATCCGCAGCGGTAACCTTACCGGTGACGATTGGCCTCAGATTGCAAGAGTTATAGGTAAGGTTTCACGAGCACCTATGTACATTGATGATACTCCCGGTATAACCGTTACCGAAATCCGTGCAAAATGCCGTAAGCTTAAGCTTGAAAAAGGGCTGGGACTTGTGGTTATTGATTATCTTCAGCTTATGCAAAGCGGTAAAAAAAGCGACAGCCGTCAGCAGGAGGTTGCGGAAATTTCCCGTTCTCTCAAGGTGCTTGCAAAAGAGCTTAATGTTCCTATCATTGCTCTTTCTCAGCTTTCCCGTGCTACCACATCCCGTACAGGCAATAAACCTCAGCTTAGCGACCTGAGAGAATCAGGTTCTATTGAGCAGGATGCAGACATAGTAATGTTTATTCACCGTCCCGGTTATTACGATGAAACAGTTGAAAACAAGGACCTTGCAGAGCTTATTATAGCAAAGCACCGAAACGGTCCTACCGAAACCATTCCCCTTATGTGGAACGGTGAAACCACCACCTTTGTCAGCGTAGCCTATACCGAATATACCGGAGGTTAAACTCTTGAAAACACTTGATACGGTTTCCCTTTTTATAAAGCAGAACAATTTAATAGCACCCGGAGACCGTATTGTGTGCGGTCTTTCGGGCGGTGCGGATTCCTGCACAATGGTAAGCCTTCTGCACAGATTAAGCCACCAGCTTGGTTTTTCCATTGTGTGTGCCCATCTTCATCACGGCTTGCGCGGGAAAGAGGCAGACCGCGACCTTCTTTTTTCCAAAAGCTTTGCGCAAAAGCTTAACCTCCCTTTTTTCAGCAAAACCGTTGATATACCCCTCATTGCAAAAGAAAAAGGGCTTTCGGAGGAGGATGCCGGCAGGCAGGAGCGTTACGCTTTCTTCCGTGAGGTTATGGCAGAAACAAAAGGAAATAAAATTGCAACCGCACATAACAAAGACGATAATGCAGAAACTATTCTTATGCACATAGTCCGTTCAAGCGGAATAAAAGGCATTTGCGGAATTCCGCCAAAAAGAGAGGAAATAATCCGTCCGTTGCTTTGTGTTTCACGAAAAGATATTGAGGAATACTGCAGTGAAAGCGGTATTTGCTATGTTACCGATTCAACCAATGCGGTTGCGGACTATACCCGTAACAAATTCCGTCTTGAAATTATTCCTGCCCTTGAGGAAATAAACCCTTCGGTTAAGGATGCCCTATGCAGACTGGGAGCATCCGCCACTCTTCATCAGGATTTCGTTGAAACTCTGGCAGAGAAAATCCCCGTTGAGTTTACCGAAAACGGTGCAGAGGTTTCTGCAGATTACCTTATAAAGCTTCACCCGGCACTTGTTCCGGAATTTTTCCGCCGTGTGCTTAAGGAAATTGCACCGGAGTTTCAGCTTTCTGTTAACTCAGTAACTGCTTTTCTCAGTTTACTTGAAAAGAAATCCACCACAGGAAGGGTTTTACTCGAAAATGGAATCACCGCAAGGCGTTCTTATGATAAAATTATAATCTCTGCAAACAAATCTCCTTCCCCCTTTGAGTATGCACTCGAAGTCGGTAGAGATATATGTATTCATCACAAAAAAATCCACATTACCGATACCCTCCCCGAAAAAGGTACGGTAATTCCCTGGGACGGCATTACTTCAGTTACTGTCCGTAGCCGCCGTCCGGGTGATAAAATGAAAATTCGCGGAATGTCCCGAAAGCTTCAGGATATGTTTGTTAATTTGAAAATTGACCGCGTGGTTCGGGATAAACTGCTTGTTATAACCTTTGACGAGTCTGTTGTGTGGGCAGAGCAAATCGGCTTTGATGACAGCATAAAAAATACAAAGGCAACAAAATATATAGTAATTACATCGGAGGAACATTTATGAAAAACAGCATAGAAAAAGTTTTATTTACAGAGGAACAGATTAAAGCCCGTGTAAAAGAGCTTGCTGCCGACATAACCCGCGACCTGAAAGACCGTGACCTTATAGTTCTCACCGTTCTTAAGGGCAGCGCCATGCTTTCAGCAGACCTTGTGCGCGAGCTGGATTTTCCCGTAGTTCTTGATTATATTTCGGTTTCCAGTTATTACTCAGGCACACAGAGTACAGGAAATGTACAAATAAAAAAGGACACCGATATAAATGTAAACGGCAAATCCCTTCTCATTGTTGAGGATATTGTTGACAGCGGCAATACCCTGGCTCATCTTATTCAGTTGTTTAAGCTTCGCGGTGCAGCAGATGTCCGCGTCTGCACCCTTCTCAACAAGCCTGCCCGCAGAGTGGCTGAGGTTGATGTGCAGTACGTAGGCTTTACTGTACCCGATGAATTTGTTGTAGGCTACGGTCTTGACTATGACCAGAAATACCGCAATCTTCCTTACATAGGTATTTTAAAGCCTGAAATTTACGAATAAAGCGGTAATCAAGGAGGAAATCGAAAATTGAAAAAACATTTTAACTTTAAAAGTATTTTAATTTATTTAATACTTATTCTTGCAGCATTTATGCTGTATCACTTTATGGTAACATCACCCGAAAAAACCCCTCAGCTTCAGTATTCCGAGTTTATCCGCGAGCTTGATGAGGATAAGCTTTCTTCTGTTGTTATTGAGGCTGATAAAATCACAGCCGAGCGCAAGGATAAAACCAAGTTCGAGGTTGAATATCCTTCTCCGGCTTATGCTCTTGAGTTTTCATCTGAAGACATCAAGGAAAAAGCTCTTGAAAAAGGTCTTCAGGTAAGCTTTAAAACCCAGGAGGTTGCCTGGTGGGAATACATTATCCCCTATCTGTTCCCATTGCTTATTCTTGTAGTTTTCACCATGCTTATGCTCCGTTCTCAGGGCGGAGGCAAAAACGCTATGAATTTCGGCAAAAGCAAAGCCCGTATGATGACCGATAAGGATAAGGTTGTTACTTTTGCGGATGTTGCCGGTGCCGATGAGGAAAAACAGGATTTAGAAGAGGTTGTAAGCTTTCTTAAAGACCCCAAAAAGTATACCGATATCGGTGCGCGGATTCCCAAGGGCGTCCTTCTTGTAGGCCCTCCCGGAACAGGTAAAACCCTTCTTGCAAAAGCAGTTGCCGGTGAAGCAGGCGTTTCCTTCTTCTCCATTTCCGGTTCTGATTTTGTTGAAATGTTTGTAGGTGTGGGTGCTTCCCGTGTCCGTGACCTTTTTGAACAGGCAAAGAAAAATATGCCTGCAGTTATTTTCATTGACGAAATTGATGCCGTGGGCAGACACAGAGGTGCCGGCATAGGCGGCGGCAACGATGAACGCGAGCAAACCTTAAACCAGTTGCTTGTTGAAATGGACGGTTTTGGCACAAACACAGGCATTATTATAATTGCCGCAACCAACCGTCCCGATATCTTAGACCCTGCTCTTATGCGTCCCGGCAGATTTGACCGTCAGGTAGTTGTAAATGTTCCCGACCTTAAAGGCAGAGAGGAAATTCTTAAAGTTCACGCAAGAGGCAAAAAATTCACAGATGATGTAAACCTTGCGGATGTAGCAAAAACCACCGCAGGCTTTACCGGTGCTGACCTGGAAAATCTGCTTAACGAAGCAGCAATTCTTGCTGTGCGTGATAAGAGCAAGGAAATCCGTCCCGTTGACATTCAGCAGGCTCTTATGAAGGTTGTTATCGGCACAGAGAAAAAGTCCAATATGATGAACGAACAGGAAAAGAAGCTTACCGCAATTCACGAGGCAGGCCATGCAATTATTACCCGTCTTCTTCCTTCCCAGGACCCTGTACACGAGGTTTCAATAATTCCGCGCGGTCTTGCAGGCGGCTACACTATGCACATTCCAACTGAGGAAAAAAGCTACCATACAAAAAATCAGATGCTTGACGAACTTAAGGTTCTTCTTGGCGGCAGAGCCGCAGAACAGCTCAAGCTGGGTGATATCAGTACCGGTGCCTCAAACGATATTGAGCGTGCTACAGACATTGCAAGAAAAATGATTATGCGCTTCGGTATGAGTGAAAAGTTTGGTCCCGTAGCTTACGGTTCAGGCAGTAACGAAGTTTTCCTGGGTAAAGAATGGACACAAACTAAAAATTACAGCGAATCCATTGCCGCAGAAATAGACATGGCAGTAAGGGAAATTATTAACGACGCTTACGACGAAGCTCTTCAGCTTCTTCGCGATAATGACGCCAAACTCGAAAATGTTTCTGCTTGCCTTCTTAACCTTGAAAAGCTTAACGGAGAACAATTTGAACGCGCCTTTAACGGTGAGGTTCTTGTTGCTGAAATTAAGACCGAACCTGTTTCGGAAGAAATTCCTGAAGCAGATGAGGTTACGGAAGCTCCTGCCGAAGAAACCCTTGATATCAACGAATAATGAAAGGAATGAACCCAATGGGTAAAAATATTTTTGAAAAGCTGTTTGGAACCTATAGTGAGCGCGAGCTTAAGAGGGTATATCCTATTCTTGACAAGGTAAATGCCCTGCAGGAGGAATATAAATCTCTTACCGACAGCCAGCTTCAGAGCAAAACCGATGAATTCAAAAACAGACTGGAAAAAGGCGAAACTCTGGATGATCTTTTGCCGGAAGCCTTTGCAACCGCCCGCGAAGCCTCCTGGCGTGTACTTGGTATGCGTCACTTTGATGTACAGATAATTGGCGGTATAATCCTTCATCAGGGCAGAATAGCCGAAATGAAAACTGGTGAAGGTAAAACCCTTGTGGCAACTCTGCCTGCATACCTTAACGCACTCAGCGGAAACGGCGTGCACATAGTAACCGTTAACGACTACCTTGCAAAGCGTGACAGCGAATGGATGGGTAAGCTTTACCGTTTCCTTGGTCTTTCAGTTGGCCTTGTGCTGAATTCCACCGAGCCGGAAGACCGAAAAAAGGCTTACGCTGCTGATATAACTTATGCAACTAACAATGAAATTGGTTTCGACTACCTTCGTGACAACATGGTAATGTACAAAGAACGAATGGTACAGCGGGGTCAGAACTTTGCTATTGTGGACGAGGTGGACTCCATCCTTATTGACGAAGCACGAACTCCCCTTATAATTTCGGGTATGGGTGCGCAATCCTCCGAAATGTACACCGTTGTTGACCGGTTTGTGCGCAGGCTCAAAGCTCACAAGCAGGTTCAGATTGATTTGAAGGAAGATAATGAGGACATTCAGGCAGACTATATAATTGACGAAAAAGGTCACAACGCAACCCTTACAAAGGAAGGTCTGGCAAAGGCAGAGGCTCAGTTCGGCGTTGACCTCAGCGACCCTGAAAACACAGCGCTTATGCACCACATCAACAATGCACTCCGTGCTCACGGTTGTATGACCCGTGATATTGACTATGTAGTAAAAGACGGTCAGGTTCTTATTGTTGATGAGTTTACAGGCAGAATTATGTATGGCAGACGCTACAGCGAAGGCTTGCATCAGGCAATTGAGGCAAAGGAAAATGTTAAGGTTGAGCGCGAAAGTAAAACTCTTGCTACCATCACCTTCCAGAATTATTTCCGCCTTTACAAGAAGCTTTCCGGTATGACAGGTACAGCTCTTACTGAAGAAAAAGAGTTCCAGACCACCTACGCCCTTGATGTTGTTGAAGTTCCTACAAACAAGCCCCTTCTCCGTCGTGACCTTGACGATGTAATTTATAAAACAGAATGGGGAAAATTCAACGCTGTTGTTGAAAAAATAAAGGAATGCCATGCTAAAAACCAGCCTGTTCTGGTTGGTACAATATCCATTGAAAAATCCGAAGCTTTAAGCAAACTTCTTAAAACTCACGGCATACCCCACCAGGTACTTAATGCGAAGCACCACGAAAAAGAAGCCCTTATTGTTGCTCAGGCAGGTAAGCCCGGTGCTGTTACAATTGCCACCAACATGGCAGGTCGAGGCACCGACATTATCCTTGGCGGTAACGCTGAGCTTCTCAGCAAAACCGAAATGGAAAAAATGGGCTTTTCCGAGGAGCTTATCATAGAAGCTACCGGCCATGCAGATACCGACAACCCGGAAATCCTTGATGCCCGTCGTGTATTTGGCGAGCTTATGGAAAAATATAAGGCTGAAATTTCCGCATATCATGATGAAGTTGTGCAGTCCGGCGGTTTGTGTATTATTGGTACGGAGCGTCACGAATCCAGACGAATTGACAATCAGCTCCGCGGTCGTGCAGGCCGTCAGGGTGACCCCGGTGAAACCAAGTTTTTCCTTTCTCTTGAGGATGACCTTATGCGTCTTTTTGGCGGAGACAGAATTCACAGCCTTATGGAAACACTTAAAATTCCTGAGGATGAGCCCATTGAAAACGGCATACTCACCGGTGCAATTGAAAAATCTCAGCAGAGAGTTGAATCCAGAAACCAGGATATCCGAAGCAATGTTCTTCGCTTTGACGAGGTTATGAACGAACACCGTAAGTTCATTTACAATGAACGACGCAGAGTGCTTGACGGCGAAGATATTCACGATAAAATTCTTGGTATGATTGACGAGCTTTGTGAAAATGTTATTGAAGGCTGTTCAAACGGCTCTCCCCATCCGGACAACTGGAATATGGACGCTCTTGTCAGCTCCACACTCGGTTGGCTTTACGAGAAGGATGAGCTCGAAATCACTCCCGAAATGCAGAGAGATATGGACAGACAGGATTTTGTGGATATGCTTCAGAAAAAAGCACACGAAAATTACTCTGCAAAAGAGGCAGAGATTGGTCCTGAAAATCTCCGTGAGATAGAGCGCAACATTATGCTGAATGTTGTGGATCGCAAGTGGATGGACCATATTGATATGATGGATCAGCTCCGTCAGAGCATAGGCTTTGTTTCCTACGGTCAGAAGGACCCCGTTGTGGAATACAAATATGAAGGCAACGAAATGTTTGCGGATATGATGGATGACATAAAGCACGACACGGCACGGCTTATTCTTTCCACAAAAATCCGCAGGGAAGCCCCCGCAGAACGCAAACAGGTTATGCAGCCTACCATGACAAACCGCGGTGACGGAAGTGCACCTGTAAAAGCCCCTGTTACCAAAAAGGAAAAGGTTGGTGTAAACGACCCCTGTCCCTGCGGCTCAGGTAAAAAATACAAAAAATGCTGTAAGCCTTTGGATGACGCCAAAGAAAATAATTAATTTAAAAAAATAGGATGTGAAAATTTTGATAGATATCGAACAGATTAAGCTTGATATTAGAGCAATGGAAGAAAAAGTCAAAGAACTGGGTGACTCACTCTAAACATTGCAGAAACAGAAAAGGAAATTGCAAAGCTTGAAGAACTTGCAACCGCCCCCGGCTTCTGGGACGATATGGAGGAGTCCAGCAAAATTCTTCAAAAAACAAAACAGTACAAGGATAAGCTTGAAAAATATCAGGCTCTTGTTTCCACTCATGAGGATTTGTTTGTTCTTGCGGATATGGCTCTGGAAGCCGGTGACGAGGAAACTGCCGCTGAGCTTGAAGGTGAATTTAACGCTTTTGTTTCCGCTTACGATAAAATGAACCTTGAAACCCTTCTTTCAGGTCCTTATGATAAAAACAACGCCATCCTCACCCTTCATGCAGGTGCAGGCGGCACAGAGGCTCAGGACTGGACCGAAATGCTTATGCGAATGTACACCCGATGGGCAGAACGCAGAGGCTATTCAGTTAAGGTGCTGGATATTCTGGACGGTGACGATGCCGGCATTAAAAGTGTTTCCTTCCTGGTGGAAGGTCTTAACGCCTACGGCTATGCAAAATGCGAAAAGGGAATTCACCGCCTTGTGCGTATTTCCCCCTTCGATGCCTCCGGCAGAAGGCACACCTCCTTTGCTTCTCTCGATGTAATGCCGGAATTCAACGACGATATTGAAATTAACATAAGAACAGAGGACCTTCGCATTGATACTTACCGCGCAAGTGGTGCCGGCGGTCAGCACGTTAACAAAACCGACTCCGCTATCCGTATCACACACATTCCCACCGGAATTGTTGTTGCCTGCCAGACAGAGCGTTCACAGTTCCAGAACAAGGATACCGCTATGAAGATGCTTAAATCCAAGCTTCTTGAGGTTGCCGAACGGGAAAAGATGGATAAAATTGACGATATCCGCGGTGAGGTCAAGGATATCGGCTGGGGTAGCCAGATTCGTTCCTATGTGTTCCATCCCTACAGCATGGTAAAAGACCACCGTACCTCCTACGAGGTTGGTAACACCACCGCTGTTATGGACGGTGAAATTGATGAATTTATAAACAGCTTCCTTATTAAAAATGCAAAAGGTGAGCTGGAAAATGCATAAAAGCAATACCTCCCTAATGGGAGGTATTGCTTTTTTTCGGAATATACCTATGCAACTTTTATGTGTTACAACATTAATCTTTCGATGAAACTCATAGTATAACCTTCGGCTCCCTTGTGTAAAGGGAGGATTTTTATAAAACCTTCTGCCAGACACTCTTTTGTGTAATATAAAACCTTTATACAAACAAAATGCACGGCTAATGCCGTGCATTTTAACTTATTCTACCTCTGCAATATCAACAGTATATCCCAACACTTCGCCTATGGATTTTACCTTTCCGCGAATTGTCACTGTATCACCAACATTTTTCTCAATTAAATAAGTTTTCTGTTCCTTATTTTTTATGTTACACACAACGGTTTCGAAGTTCCATACACCAGCACCTATAGGTTCAACAGTGATATAAGACCCATCACTATCAAAAGAAGCTATTTCCCCGGTAAACTCAATTGTTTTACTTTGATACTTTGTTTCTGCTTTCAATGCATTGGATTTCAACTCTTCAAGCATTTCATCTAAATCCACAGTTTCATAGGTAACTTCGGTGGGTTCACTCTCTTCAATATTTTGTGACTCCTGTGCCGTGTCGGTTGTTTCGCTGCTACCCAAAGCAAATGCACCGTAGGTTACTACCATTGTAAGCAACAACATAAACCAAATAATTTTTCTTTTTTTCATTTTTTTCTCTCCTTTAAAAATAATAAATTTAATATATTAACAGCAAGCGCCGCTAACAAATACAGTAAAACATCAACAATATCCCCTGTCCCGCTGATTACATTACACCATTGCATTGTTTCATAAATTAACCCATATATAGCAACGACACCTGAACAAACAAGCTCATTCTTTATTGAAGAATTTACAATTAAATGAATACAACAGGAAAATGAAAAAGCCCATAAAAAGTCCACAATATAATATTTTATGAGCGGAATGTTTACAATAGCAAATACTCGCCTTATTTTTTCTAATTCCACAAGCGAAGCCGCAATTTTTGATATATATGTGTTTTCCCGGAACAAAATATAAATGCAGGCTCCTATGGCCAGGGAAACCATGCATCCAACGGTATTTAATATTGTTCTTTTTTCAAATTTCATTTTTTCTTCCACTTTATGTATTTTGTTTTGTATTTGTTTTTCGAATACGAATATGAATATGTTAATATTATAGCATATTTGGTATAATAATGTCAAGTAGGAGGATGAAAAAAATGATGAAATTTATACCTCAAAAAAGAGAAAAAGAAATAATATCTATAAGAATTGACGGTGAAGTGCTTTCAAACATTGATTCTATCGCAACAGACATTGACATAAGTCGCAATGAACTTATTAATCAGTGCATCGAATTTGCTCTCCTTAACATTGATTTATCTTCATTGAACAAAACAAATAATATTCACGACAATTCCGATACTTCTCTATAATTTGTGTAAGCCTATTACAACGAAAGCCCTGCGGTTTTACCGCAGGGCTTAATTTTATTAACCTTTTATAAGCTTTTCAAGAACATCAACACAACCGTCAATACCAAGCTTTCCGCTGTCGAGGCAGATATTGTAATTGCAAATTGCACCCCATTTTTTACCGGAGTAAAAATTGTAATAATTAGCACGCTTTTTATCCGACTTCAGTATAAACTCTTTAATGTTCTTTGACTGAATGTTATATTCCTCCTGAGCCCGTCTTATACGGTCTTCTATATTGCTGTAAACAAACACATTAAGGCAATCCGGGTTATCTCTCAGAATATAATCGGCACATCTGCCCACAATTACACAAGGGCCTTCTGCCGCAATTTTTTCTATTATTTCCGTCTGAACACGGAAAATTTTATCGTTAATGGAAAGCTCGCCGTAATTTGTAATGCGGCTTGTAGTGGCATACATACCAATAACCATCGAGTAAAGCAGGCTGTTTGCCGCCTCCTCATCCACCTTTTCAAAAATTTCGGGGCTTATGCCACTTTCTTTTGCAGCAATGGTAATCAGCTCTTTGTCATAATACTTTATACCCAAACGCTCAGCAAGCTTTTTCGCAATTGTTCTGCCGCCGCTGCCGAACTGTCTGCCTATTGTAATAATCTGATTTGCCATTTTTTACCTCACTTTCTTTATTCTTTGCTTGCGGCAATTATCTTTTCCGCTACAGGCACAGGAGCCTGCTCGTATCTTTCAAAATCAAATGTGAATTCGCCCTGACCTCTTGTCATAGCTCTTAAATCAATAGCATAGGAATGCATAGATGCCATAGGCACTTCTGCGGTAATTTTACCGGGTTCCATACCGATAACTCTGCCGCGGCGTTTTGTAATATCGCCCATAATATCACCGGTGTAGTCGTCGGGAACATTAACCTCAAGGTGTCCGATAGGTTCAAGAATAACAGGTCCTGCCTTAACAAGCTCTTTAAATGCAATGTGTGCTGCCATCTTAAAGGACATTTCAGAGGAGTCAACATCGTGGTATGAACCGTCCTTAAGAACAGCCTTAATACCTACAACCTTGTAGCCCGCCTGAAGACCTTCCTCGGTCATTTCCTTAAGACCTTTTTCAACTGCAGGATGGAAGTTCTTGGGAACACTACCACCGAAAATTTCTTCGGAGAACACAAGTTCTTCGCTTTCGCAGGGTTCAAAATCAATAACAACATGACCGTACTGACCGTGACCACCGGATTGTTTCTTATGCTTACCTTCGGCTGTAAGCTTTCTTGTAATTGTTTCTCTGTAGGAAACTCTGGGTTCCTGAGTATTAACATCGGTACCCATACCTTTAAGCTTTGCAATTATAACATCAAGCTGCTGGTCACCCATACCGGAAATTACAAGCTGATGTGTTTCGGGATTGTTAACTGCTTTGAAGGTTAAATCCTCTTCAGCAAGCTTCTGAAGACCTGCGCTTATTTTTTCTTCATCACCTTTAGCCTTGGGAATTACTGCAAGGTGGTAATTAGGAACAGGATATACCGGAAGAGGAAGAAGCTCCTTGTTCTTTTCCGTACAAAGTGTATCACCGGTAGCTGAAACATTCAGCTTTGCAACAGCACAGATATCACCTGCAACAGCAAAGGGAATTTCAGCCTTGTCTTTACCGCAAAGGGTATAAAGCTGACCAATTTTTTCGTTTTCCTCTTTGTTTGCATTGTAAACTGTAGAGTTCCCCTTAAGAGTGCCGGAAACCACCTTTAAAACGGTAAGCTTGCCAACAAAGGGGTCAATTATTGTTTTGAGCACCTGAGCCTTGAATTCACCTTCGGGAGCTTCGGGATTGGGTGCAGGAAGGTATTCAATAAGCTTGCCAAGAAGAGTATCTACAGCAATGTTATCAAGCGCACTTCCGCAGGCAACGGGCATAAGAGTCTGCTCAATAATTGCCTTTGCAACGCCCATTTTCATATCCTCTTTAGTGAAGGGGCTGTCAGAGAAGAACTTTTCAAGCAAGGTTTCATCCGCCTCGGCAATCTGTTCACACAGCTCAGCCTTGGTGTTCTGAAGACCTGCATACAAATCTTCGGGAATTTCAATCTCAGTTTTTTTGCCGTCGGGAGTAAACTTATAAGCTATACTGTCGGCAACATCTATGTATCCTACAAGCTTTCCGCCCTCACGGATGGGAATCATAACCGGTACAACCGCAGGACCGTATTTTTCCTTAAGGTCAGCAACCACCTTGTCAAAATCCGCATTTTCGTGGTCCATTTTGTTTACGAAGAACATAACGGGAAGTCCTTCTTCACGGGCTTTGTTAATTGCAACCGCACCGCTGGCACCAAGACCGGATTTACCTGAAATTACAACCAGACCGCTGTCTGCAAGCTTCATGGAGCTGATGCGGTCATTAACAAAGTCGTAATATCCGGGAGCATCTATAAGATTAATTTTATGATTGGAATATTCAAATGTAGCAAGAGAAAGTCTTACAGACATTTTTCTCTTGATTTCTTCGGCATCAAAATCGCACACGGTATTGCCGTCGTCAACCTTACCAAGTCTTGACAGACCACCGGTACAATAAAGCAATGCTTCTGCAAGGGAGGTTTTTCCTGACTTATTCTTTCCTATAAGACAGATGTTTCTGATTTCGTTTCGTTCAAAGGTTTTCATGAGTGGTACCCTCCTCAAAATAATAATATTTATTAGTCTCGTCCCATTATGGAAAGCGGGGACGATTATTATACAACAGAAACCATTGTATTTACTATATATTATATATATTCTACATATTTTTGTCAATTCCTTTATATTAATTTTGTCAATTTGCACAAAGAATTTTTATTTTTTAGTTCTATATTAACAAAAAATCGGGGAATAATTTATATATCGCAATTTTTCCGTGCCTCATAATATTAACGGAAAGTGAAAAATGCGACAAAATAATAAAAAAATTTATCCTTTTTCAAAAAACTCTTGCATTCTTCAAAAATATATTGTATAATAATATTATAATGTTACAGGAATGTTTCAATTTGCATTACAAATACTATGTGTAAATACATTTGCCGAAAGGAAGGTTACTCACGGCATGAAAAAATCAATATCACTTCTTTTGGCTGTTACCTTGTGTCTTACCCTTCTTTGCTCCTGTGGTGGCAGCTCCGGTGGTGCAACAGGCTTAAGAAATGTAAAATGGGGTATGACCCGTTCTGAGGTCCGTAAGCTTGAGCAGGCAGAATTTGTCGGTGCGGATGAGGCGTATCTTCGTTTTTACGATGAGGACACCGACCAGCCTATAGTTTTCTTAGGTGAAAGCACTCACAACAAAGTTGACCTCTGGTATTACTTTAACAGCGAAGATACTCTTTATAAAATAGAATACCGTCTTTCAAACAAACAGCTTACTGATAATTCCTACACTCATGTAAAAGAGCTTATGAAGGATTTATACGGCAATCCCTACAATGAGGATGCGGTTGACCCCGAGGATGAAAACACAAGGTCCTCCTCCTGGAAAAATGCAAAGAGCGATATAACTCTTACCTATCACGGCGGTGCTGAAGGCAAAACCCATACAATGTATGTAACCTTCTTGCCCAACAACTAAAAAATTATCCCTGAAGAGTTTTTCTTCAGGGATTTTTTCTATTCGTTTATAAGTTCAAGAAGACTTGAAACAATTTCGCTTTCCGAAACCTTTTTCACTATCTCGCCTTTTTTAAAGAGAAGGCCCTCCCCTTTTCCGCAGGCAACACCGTAATCTGCCTCACGGGCTTCACCGGGTCCGTTTACGGCACAACCCATAACTGCAACAGTTATGTTTCTGTCACAGCCTGAAAGAGCCTTTTCCACCGTTTCCGCAATGGAAGGAAGGTCAACATTTGTTCTTCCGCAGGTAGGACACGCAACAAGGTTCACGCCTCTCGGCATAAGGTCCAGGCTTTTAAGAATTGCCTTTGCAACATGTATTTCTTCTACCGGGTCTCCGGTAAGAGAAACTCTCAGGGTGTTACCTATTCCGCTCGACAGTATACTTCCGATACCAACAGCAGATTTGATACTACCCGTCCATACTGTTCCGGCTTCGGTAACTCCCACATGAAGAGGAAGGTCGCTTACCTCAGCAAAACGACGGTAGCATTCTATGGTGTTTACAACATCCGAGGTTTTCAGAGAAACAGCGATGTCTTCAAAATCCACATCGAGAAGCATATTAATATGCTTAAACGCACTTTCAACAATTGCATCGGGAGTTGGCGCCCCGTACTTTTCCAGAAGCTCCTTATCCACCGAACCGGAGTTTACTCCAATGCGGATGGGCACCCCGTATTCCTTTGCAAGGCTTGCCACAGCAGCAACTCTGTCGGCACCGCCTATGTTGCCCGGATTAAGCCTTATTTTATCTGCACCGTTTTTTATACATTCAAGGGCAATGCGGTAGTCAAAGTGGATATCAGCAATAAGCGGTATACTTACTCTTTTTTTAATTTCCGAAAAAGCCGCTGCCGATTCCATATCCGGTGCAGTAAGGCGCACCACCTGACATCCCGCTTCTTCAAGACGGAGTATCTGCTTAACTGTACTTTCAACATCAGCGGTTTTGGTGTTGGTCATACTCTGAATAACAACAGGAGCGTCACCGCCTATTTTAACATCACGGACCGTTATTTGTTTTGTCTGATTTCTAAGAAACATTTTATACTCACCTTTTTATACTTAGTATCCAAAATATACATTAACCTTTGATTCCCTTAGCACCCTTTGTTCCTCCGTGAAGCTCAAGAAGGTTGGTATCAAAGGAGAAGGTAAGGTTTTCCTTTTCACGGCTTCTGCGAAGAGCAATGTTAACAAGCTCCGTCATAAGCCCTTTGAAATCGAGACCGGTTTTTTCCCACAGATAGAAGGAAAGAGAGCCGGGAATTGTGTTTATTTCATTTACGAAAATTTCATTTGTTTCGCCGTCTATCATACAGTCAATACGGGAAACCCCTGAACACCCAAGGGCTTTGAAGGTTTCAACACAGTAGCTTTGTATTTCAGCTGTTGTTTTCTCATCAAGGTCGGCAGGAATAATTCTCTTTGTGCTTGCCATACCGGAGGATTTACCTCCCTTTGCCCCTTCCTTGTACTTTTTATCATATGAAAGAAAACCGTCAGAAGCTACGGGTTCTTCACAAACTGAAGGGCGGGCATCATTGAAATCGCCAAGAACCGAACAGTTAATTTCGCGAATTTTTGAAATTGCGTGCTCAACAAGAATTTTTTCCGCATAGCCCGCAGCATCATTAATTGATGAAACAAGCGCATCTCTGTCCTTAGCAATTGAAATTCCTATACTTGAACCTAAGTTTGCCGGCTTTACAATTACGGGATAGCCCAGCTTTTCAATTTCATCAAGCACCGCTTCCCTTCCGGTAAACCATTGTTTACTGTAAAAGCTCACGCAGGGAAGCACCGGAATTCCTTTTGCAGCAAGAACATTTTTCATTGCCACCTTATCCATACCAAGAGCAGAAGATGTTACATCACAGCCTGCATAAGGAAGATTAAGTGTCTCAAGCCATCCCTGAACTGAGCCATCCTCAACATTTGTTCCGTGAACAACCGGCACGGCAACATCAATACGCACGGGCTTTTTACCGCCAAACAGAGATTTTTTTATGTAATCCATATAAACATTTTCACCGTCATTATAAACAGTAACTCTTTCACACTTTTCAAGAAGTGTTTTCATATCCTTATAGTTCTTTATATCGAAAAGTGCTTCGCCGGTGTACATTACACCCTTTTTTGTCATATAAAGCGGAAGAACCTCGTACTTTTCCTTATCAAGTGCGTGCATTGCCTGGTTTGCGGAAATTACCGCAACCTCGTGTTCTGTGGAGCGTCCACCGAAAATTACACATACATTTACTTTCATTTTTCAGTTTCCTTTCGAATTAAATTAATTTCTCATTATACAGGTCGGGTAAATCGTTTTCAAAAAGAACTGTGCTGCCGCTTTTTGCAAGCTCATTCATTTTTGCAATTGCCTCGGTTAAATCCTGAACTACAAACAGATTTTCTTCATTGTATCCGCTTTCCTTAAGCCCTTCCTGAATGGGTTTGGTCTGTCTGGCACCTACAAGAATTATATAATCGCAGTAATTTCCTGCAGTTTTTGCAAACTCAAAGTTCAGGTCATATTCACTGTCCCCTGCTTCCACAATTCCGGGAGTAATAAGAATTCTTCCGCCTTTAGGGAAGCTTCCAAGAACCTCAACTGCAGATTTGGCACCCTCAATGTTTGAATTGAAAGCATCGTCAATTACGGTAACACCGTTTGGCTTCTGTTTAAGTTCAAGGCGGTGAGGTACACTTTCAAGGCGTTTTACCGGGTAAACCGCTTCGGGGACGGTCATTCCCATAAGCTGAGCCATCGCCACCGCACCTATAATATTGAGTATGTTGTGTCTGCCAAGAAGCTTGCTTTCAAAAACAACTCTTTCGCCTTTTGTTGTGCAAAGTGTGAACCTTACCCCCTCCGGTCCGTAGGAAATATCTTCAGCCCAGTAATCGGTGCCTTTAACATAATCCACAGAATACCCTACCGATTCCGACGGAGCCTCTTCGCTGATATATTTGTTTTCCATGTTAAGCACCGCACAGGCTTTATCCGGGAGTGCACCCACAAGGTCCATTTTTGTATCAATAACATTCCTCAGGGTTTTAAAGCTTTCAAGATGCTGAGGGCCTATAGAAGTCAGCAAACCGTATCCCGGATTCACAAGTTCGCACAGCTCTTTAATATCCTTACGGTATTTTGCACCCATTTCGCACACAAAAATTTCGTGGGTGGGTTTAAGACTTCCGCGTATGGTTTTAATAACTCCCATGGGAGTGTTATAGCTTTCCGGAGTCATAAGTGTATTATATTTTGAACTGAGTATCCGGGAAAGAATATACTTTGAAGAGGTTTTTCCGTAGCTGCCGGTAATACCGATTATTTTCAGTCCGGGCATAGCCTTCAGAATTTTCTTTGCATCGTTGTAATAATGTCTGTTAATTAAAAGCTCAACCGGGCGTATAATCAGGTTTGCCGCTGCCACGAAAACAAAGTTAAAAACAGTTATGAGAATAAGGGTATACACAAAAGGATAAATTGTTCCGAATCCCAGGCTGATATACAAACTTAAAAGCAGCACCGCAGCAAAAAGAATCACATTTGTAAGGATAAGCCTTTTTACACGGGGAGTATACACAAGGGGCTTTTTGGCTTTCTTCACGGAATGCTTTCTGAACGGGAGCATTCCAAGAGAAACAATAATCATTGTAACTGTCGCATTAATCATGGCAATTACCGGGTCATTACCAAAACGCTTTGTAAAAAAGAAAATGGCAAGACTCACTATCATACCTATAATTTCCGCAACCGAAATGTTTCGGAGAAGATTTTCATCGCTCCATTTCAGAAAATCTCCGCTTCGGTAGGCGCTTTGCTGAAGCATATGCACCGAAAAGCGCATTTTCCTGAAAAACAGAAAAACCACACCAAGAAACGCAATTAAATTTATAACGAGAAAAATATTAACCATTTTTTTGTTCCTCCATTTCTTTTGCGCAAAAGCTCCGCACAATGTTGCCGAACCATGCTCCGTTTTCAAGAAAAGCGTAATGTCCGCTTCCGGGCATTACCACAAGTCCGCTGTCCGGAATGAGCTTTTCCATAAGCTTGCCGTCCGAAACAGGGGTGGCATCGTCATTTTCTCCCCATACAAGAAGACAGGGTACATCAATTTCCGGCAGAAGATATTTCAGGTCCTCGTTTACTGTCCGCACCATAACACCGCGCATTTTGTTGCTTGCAGCAGCGTAATCTGCAGAACCATGCTTCTGTTTCAGCTTTTCCTCATGTCCCGGAGAAAGCTTTCCCAATGCCTTGCTCACTTTTTTACCAAGCTTGTAGCTGTAAACCTTTATGTAATAATCCGCACCTCGTTTAGGCTTTATACCTGCACAACCGGTCAGAATCATTTTGTTTATACCCATCATTTTTCTGCCGGCAAGAATCAGGGCAATTCTCCCTCCGAAAGAATGAGCAAGAACTACCGGATTTTCAATTCCCGCCTTACAGCAGAATTCTTTTACAAAATCCGCATATGTGTAAATGTTCCAATCCTCCTCACGAGGCTCCTCCGTCTGTCCGAAGCCGGGTAAATCCAGGTTATACACCTTCATTTTCCCTTCAAAGCTGTCCGCTGCGGTTTTCATAACCTCAGAGCTTGTGCCCCAGCCGTGAAGTATAAGCACGGGAGCACCTTCACCCGTCACTTCACAATGCACTTTAATTCCTTTAACTGTTATATCCAACGGGCATACCTCCCACATTTTACTATAATATATTATATTATACTCCATTTTACCCCCTGATTTCAATAGTAAAAAGCTTTTTTTTTAAATTTTTTTAAATTTCTCTGTACATTTGTCCCGAAATATATTATAATAAAGGTAACAGGAGGTGATTCCGTTGCACAAAGACCTGATTGACCGGCTTATGCCTATATCCGACGAAGAAAAAACCATTTTGCAAAAAAGGTCCATTCAACGCGATATTTATACAACCGACAAGGACTTTACCATTGACAGCAAAAAAATGCTGGGCGGAGGTCAGCTTATAAGCATCCGTCCTCACACCCGTTTCATTGCCTTTCCCCGTCATAAACACAACTACATCGAAATTATCTATATGTGTAGCGGTAAAACCGTTCACACAATAAACGGCAACACCGAAATTGTACTGAAGGCAGGAGACTTGCTGTTTTTAAATCAGCATTGCTTCCATGAAATTCAGCCTGCCGGAGAAAATGACATTGCGGTAAACTTTGTAATTCTGCCCGAGTTTTTCGATGTGGCTTTTGATATGCTGGCAACAGAGAATGCCATCAGCAATTTCATAATAAGTTCTCTGAAAAACGAGGAAAAGGATGCCACTTTTCTGCATTTCAAGGTGGCGGATGTCCGTCCTGTACAGAATCTTGTGGAAAACCTTGTCTGGGGCATTATGAACAAAGAAGAAAATGACATCCATATAAGTCAGCTTACCATGGGGCTTTTGTTTGTTCAGCTTTTAAAACACACCGACCGCCTGGAGGACGGCGAGGAAGGCGGCAGTCACCGTATAATTGCAATGAAAGCGGTAAAATATATCGAGGAAAACTACCGTCCCGCTTCACTTTCATTCCTTGCAGGAGAGCTCGGCCTTTCGGTTTCGGCTTTGAGTAAAATTATAAAAAAATACACCGGTTTTACCTTCAAGGAGCTTTTACAGGTGAAGCGCCTTTCCAGAGCAACTCAGCTTTTAAGCGAAACAAGTCTGCCGGTAACTGATATAATTTATGCCGTAGGCTATGACAACACAAGCTATTTTCACCGTATTTTCCGTGAAAAATACGGAATGACCCCTTTTGAATATCGAAAAGAACTTGGAAAATAAGGACGGAAAATTATAAATTAAAGTCCTTGAAACCTTCGCTGAAATTTTATATAATAAAATCGGAATTTAAAAACATAATATATATGAAAGGTGGAAACAAAAATGTACGATGTAAAAAAAGGCTATGAATTAGCCAAAGAATTTTATGCTCAGTACGGCATTGATGTTGACAAGATGATTGAGATTTGCGACAAAACTCCTCTTTCCATCCATTGCTGGCAGGGCGACGATGTAAGCGGTTTCGAAAAGAAGGAAGGCGGCCTTACAGGCGGCATCCAGGCTACCGGTAACTATCCCGGTAAAGCAAGAAACGCCTCCGAGCTTCGTGCAGACCTTGAGTTTGCTATGAAGTATATCCCCGGTGAAAAGAAGGTTAATGTTCACGCTAACTATCAGGAAGCTGACACCTTTGTTGACCGTAACGAAATTGAACCCAAGCATTTTGAAAACTGGGCAAACTGGGCTGTAGAGCAGGGTATTGGTCTTGATTTCAACCCCACATATTTCTCTCACCCCAAGAGCGATAACGGTACTCTTTCCGCAGCTGATGAAGATGTGCGTAAGTTCTGGATTGAGCACGGTATCCGTTGCAGAAGAATCGGTGAATATTTCTACAAAAAGACCGGTAAGGTTTGCGTAATAAACCACTGGACTCCCGACGGTGACAAAGAAGTTCCCATGGATACACTTTCTCCCAGACTCCGTCTTAAAGACAGCTACGACCAGATCTTTGAAGCTACAAAAGATGTTGAAGGCGTTATGGACGGTATCGAATCCAAAGTGTTTGGTATCGGTGCAGAAAGCTTCACAGCAGGTTCTCATGAATTCTGCATGGGTTATGTAATGGACAAGAAGTCTGACCACATTATTATGACTCTTGACACCGGTCACTATCACCCCACAGAAGTAGTATCCGCTAAGCTTGCTTCCGTTTACACCTTCTCCGACCATGTTCTTCTTCATGTTTCCAGACCCATCCGTTGGGACTCTGACCATGTTGTAGCATTTGATGACGAAACAAAGTCCATTATGGAAGAGCTTGTTCGCATTGGCAAGCTTGATAACACCTACATTGCAACTGACTTCTTTGATGCTTCCATCAACAGAGTTGTTGCTTGGGTAACAGGTCTTCGTAACACAAGAAAGGCTCTTCTTGCAGCTCTTCTTCAGCCCAACGAAATGCTTAAGGAAATCGAAGCTAAGGGCGATGTAAGCGGCAGACTTGCTGTTTCTCAGGAATTCAAAGCAGCTCCCTTCAGCCTTGTTTGGGATTATTACTGCCAGCAGAAGGATGCAGGCGTTGGTCTTGAATGGCTTGAAGATGTAAGAGCATACGAAAAGGATGTTCTTTCAAAAAGATAAGAATTGTCTTTTTGAAGATAATATGTTTGCATATTAAAAGCTTATCCCTGTCACTTCGGTGGCAGGGATTTTTTCATTGACAATTGCTTTTCTTTGGTATATAATTATTTAATAAACCCGGGGTTAAGGTATGTTTCAGATACCCGCTTTCACCCTGTAAAGGAGCATGCTTATGAAAAATTTTTTCTCAACAAAAACCATTGCCGCAGGCAAAACTGTCATTACCGCCCATTCAGGCTGTGAGGGCACAAAGCCGGGAAGCCGCGAAAACATCCTTGCAGCACTTTCTTCCGGTGCAGAATTTCTTGAGGTGGATGTGCGAAAAAAGGGCGATTTACTATTTTTAAGCCATGACGAATGTGATACTCCTGAAAACTGCACCACTCTTGATTTTGTTTTTGAAAACCTGGCAAAAAATCCGCAAATCCGTATAAACTGCGATGTTAAAACTCCCGGACTTATCCGTCCCGTTATGGAGCTTGCAAAAAAACACGGAATGGAAAAAGCTATTGTTTTTACAGGTGAATGCAACCACGAACATGAGGAAATAGCTTTGCTTGGCGGCGAATTGTGGTACAGTATGTGGCCATGGATGGGTGAACTTTCCGAGGAAATGCAAAAGGCGGTAGCTTTTTGCCGGGAATTTTCATGCCCGGTTATCAATCCCCATTACTCAATGGTAACCGCTGAAACCTTTGCACTTCTTAAAGAAAACGGCATCCGTTTTTCCGCATGGACCGCAGATACCGAAGAGGAAATCCGCAGACTTTTACATATGGGTATACTGAACATAACAACCCGGGAACCTCTTCTTGCTCTGAAGCTCCGCGATGAAATTCAGGGGAAAATAAATTAAAAAGGACTGATTTTTATGGTAAAAATGCATCTTTTGAATTCCGTTACAAACACAATCATTACACCATTCATTATTGAAAGCGAAAAAGGGCTTGTAGTAATTGACGGTGGCTTTGACACCGAAACCGAAAACTTTTTAAACCACCTTGGTGAGCTTGGTGGCAAGGTTTGTGCCTGGTTCATAACACATAACCATGATGACCATTCAAGCGTGCTTGCATCGGTGCTTGAAAATCATTTGGATAAGGTGAAGGTTGAAGGAGTTTACTATAATTTCCCATCTGCTGAATATATTGAAAAGTACGGTAATGAAAACGAACATGAATCATACGCAAGGCTTGAAAATGCAATTAAAACCTCAGGTGTCAACAAAATCACTCCTGAAAAGGGTGATGTTTTTGAGTTTGGCAATGTGAAAATTACAATGCTCCGCACACCCGACGAATCTATTACCGCCAACCCTATGAACAATTCCAGCATTGTGTTCCGTCTGGATACTACCGATTCTTCCGTGATTTTCCTGGGAGACCTGGGTATTGAAGGCGGAAATCAGCTTATTGAAACCCTTCCCCCCGAAATGCTCCAGTGCGATTATGTGCAGATGGCACACCACGGTCAGAACGGTGTTACCAGAGAGGTTTATGAGGCAATTTCTCCCAAATGCTGCCTTTGGTGCACTCCATCCTGGCTTTGGGACAATATGGGTCCAAACGGCTACGATTCAGGCAATTTCCGGACAGTTGTTGTACGCGGCTGGATGAGTGACCTTGGTGTTAAACGCCACTATGTTACTAAGGAAGGTCCCTTTGTTATTGAGATATAGCTCCTGCTTTGAACACATTTCTCCTTCGTAGAAGGAACCCGTGCATTTTATCTCATCCGACATGAAAATAATACAAAAAGGGTCGATTATTCGACCCTTTTTCTTAGTCATCAATATCAACAAGTTTTGCCACTGACACATTCAGCACTTCAGCAATGGTAAACAGTGTGCGCAAAGACGGACAAAAATAGCTGTTTGGTCCTTCCAACTGCGAAATATACCCTGCCGAAAGCTCACAAGCTTCAGCAAGTTCTTCCTGTGTCATTCCCTGTAGCTTTCTATAATATGCAATTTTCAGTCCGATTTTAATGAGATTCATTTTATATTGACTTTCAAGCATTCCCGTCACCCCAAATAATATTATACCCTATTTACAAACGATATTTTATATGATATAATATAGTATATATTAGGTATTATATAAGGTTTAAAATACTCATATACCAAAAGGAATATTAAAACAATAATTACCTTATAATGTGACTTGAACATCTCGCTCCTCATCCCTTTGTCAGAGGTAGCCTCAACTTTTTTGCCTTCACCTGACAAAAAACACAGGTCGCAGTTATCTGCGACCCATTTCACCGGTTTTCATCTTCAATATTTTCCAGAGCAACGCGAACTGCTTCAACAACAAAAGCAGTAAATGTGCAGTTTTTCCCTTTAATAGCCTTTTCCACACTATCAATGACATCATTGGGAAACCTTATGCACTTATTTGTGGTAGGCGGAACGGAAGGAATTTTAAACTTTTTCATATAATCACCTCTGCAATACAATTATATATTATTTAATCTACATTGTATGCATAGCATATGTATTGCATTTTGCATAATTGTATGTTATAATATCATTAAATAAGGATGTGTTTATATGAAGCTTTTAATTGCAGGCTCCCGTTCTATAACCGAGTTCGATTTAGAAAAATATAACACCGAAGACATTGACACCATTTTGTCCGGTGGTGCTTGCGGTATTGATACCCTTGCGGAAAAGTTTGCCGACAAAAACAAGCTTTCAAAAATCATTCTCCGCCCAAAATATAACAGCTACGGCAAGCGCGCCCCTTTAAAAAGAAACGAAGAGCTTGTGCATATGGCTGATGAAGTTCTTATTGTATGGGACGGAAAGTCAAAAGGTACTTTGCATACAATAAATTATGCTAAAAAGCTAAATAAGAAAATGAAGATACTTACAGTTTTGCTGTGAAATACAAGCCTTTTCCTTCTCTGATAAAGGCTTTAAAAAGCCCACGGAACACATCCGCGGGCTTTTCCGCTATCCCTCCACCTGTTTTGTAATGTAAGGAATCACCTGTGAAGGGTCAATGCCCAGCACAAAGGCAAACTCCTCGTGAAGAAGCTTTTCCGCTTCCTTCATAAACCGTTCATCTGCCACATGAAGCTTACGGGTTGTGCCGCGCAGGCTCTCTTTATGGTTATACACCGAACGGATAAGACGCATAAGCTCACGGCGGTTGCCTCCCGATATTATTTTGCGGAATTTTTCGCGACGCATAGAATCACTTTCCACCCATTCTTCCGGCTCTGAGGCTATTTCACGGATGATTTCGTCAATTTCCTTCCCGGAAACAAGCTTTTTCATTTTTCCGTACAGTTCTTTGTTTTCCACGGGTACAAACAGCTTGACCCCCTCCTCATATACCGGCTGAAGCTCAAAATATTCACCTGTTTTTCCGCAGATTTCCCTTTCGACTATGCCGAGAATAACGCAGATGCCTTTGTTTCCGTAAGAAACATATTCCCCTTTATTAAAAGACATTTTGTTTCCTCCTTTACTGATTATATAATTTAATTATACCATTTTTCAGAAAGCTTTTCAAAGGTAATTTTATGTAAAAATACCATCATAATTTTTATATATTCTTTACAAAAGCGCAAAAATATGGTACAATAAAACCAGAAAAACAAGGAGTGAAATTTTATGAATATACAAAACACAAAAAATTCGTTTTCCGGAGTTTCCACACGGGAGGGTAACCCAAAATGGGAAGCAGCCACAAGCCGTATAACGCCCATACCTGTCCGGGAAGATGATATCCGCACCCCTTTCGGCAGAGATTATACCCGTATTCTTCACAGCCGTGGCTACCGCAGGCTAAAGCACAAAACACAGGTTTTCTTTGCACCTGAAAACGACCATATCTGCACACGCTCCGAGCATGTAAGCCATGTGGAATCGGTGAGCTATACCATTGCCGAGCATCTGGGACTTAACTCCGAGCTGACCCGTGCCATTGCAACCGGTCACGATATCGGACATCCGCCTTTTGGTCATCTTGGAGAAACTATATTAAGTGAAATTGCTGAAAAAGAGCTTGGTGAGAAATTCTGGCACGAGAAAAACGGTCTGTTTTTTGCCGATAACATAGAGCTTCTTGCCGATTACCGCGACAATCTCAGCAATCTCAACCTCACCTATGCTGTTCGTGACGGAATAATTTCCCATTGCGGAGAGGTAAATCAGAATTCACTTATCCCCCGCGAAAACGCCCTTCCTCTGGAGGAAATCACCCATGCAAATCAGTTTCAGCCCTTTACCTGGGAAGGCTGTGTAGTGAAAATATGCGATAAAATTTCTTATCTGGGCAGAGATATTGAGGATGCCGTCACCCTGAAAATTCTTGGCGAAGAGGCTTTAGAGGAGCTTAAAGAACACGCTCTGGACGCCTTCGGCAAAGACAGTCTTTGCAAAATTAACACAACAAATCTTATACATCTTTTTGTTTATGATTTGTGCCGTAACAGCTCCCCCGAAACCGGGCTTACCTTTTCACAACCGGTTTACAAGCTTATGCGTGAGCTTATGTCGTTTAATTATGCAAATATTTACAAATGTGAAAAACTGAATCTTTACAAAAACTACGCCCAAAGTGTAATAAATACGGTTTTTAATTTGCTTCTTTCCTTTTATGACGGTGAAAACACCCTTGATAATTTAAAAAATTCCTTCAGCAAATACCCTGACATTCTCAAAGAGTTCAACGGCTGGCTTTCTGTGTATGCCCTGCTTCCCGCAAGATGGGAAAAGCTTTACAATCGCACGGTTTTTGACCTTTCATGCCGTGAGGACTATGTAAAGGCTGTAATTTGCTATATTTCAGGAATGACTGACCCTTACCTGAAGAAAATACACAATTCAATTTATACATTCTGAGAAGAATCGGGTATCAGCTTGATTTGACCCCAAAAAGTCAGACTTTTTGGGGTCAAATCAGATAGCTTCTGTCAACTTAGTTTTCCATATGCTTTCCTATGAATCCTGCCGTAGCTCCTGCAAGCTTTGCTTCAACCTCACCCAGAGGAGCCGATTTTTCATCACGAAGAATTGCCACCGAGCCTACGGTATCCCCTTCGGTAATTATAGGTACCGCCACGCCTACGGTATAGGCTGTTTCTCCTTCTACAATGTGCATTTCGTCTCCGTTTTCTGTGTAAACGCTGCGTGAATCCATCACGCGCTCCATATCACCGCTGACCCGTTTATCCATAAGCTCACGCCTTGGTGCACCTGCCACAGCGATGACCGAATCCTTATCGGTTACGCAAACAATATGACCGGTTGTTCGGGAAAGCACCTCTACATAATCGCTTGCAAATTCGCTGAGTTCCCCTATGGGAGAATATTTTTTAAATATGACCTCACCGTCACGGTTGGTAAAAATTTCCAAAGGGTCGCCCTCTCTGATTCGCATTGTTCTGCGAATTTCTTTAGGGATAACAACTCTTCCTAAGTCATCAATACGGCGTACTATACCTGTTGCTTTCATATATAAATCTCCTTTTTTATAACGGGACGGTGTTGGCACCGTCCCCTACATTTTTATTCTGCAAAGGTATTTTGTGCGGGTCGTGGAATTTTTATGTAAGGAAAAAGGTGGGAACGAAATGTTTTCATTCCCACCTTACTTAAAAACTGGTGATGCTTTCATCAAGCAAGAATTTTTCAATACCGATGTAATAAATGCCGTTTTCATCATGCCACGGGATGATATTATCCCTGACAACTACTATCTTCTTGAACGAATCACCGACACGGTTAAGAGAACGAATTTCCTGCTCACGCTTATCGTCATCAGAAACTGTAAGCGCTGACTGAATATAGTATTTTTGACTGCCCTTATTAGCAATGAAGTCAATTTCAAGATTTGCTCTTTTGCTCTTGCCGTCATCACCACGGTAGAAGTATTCAACCACACCAACATCCACATTAAATTCACGGCATACAAGTTCATTGTAGATGATGTTTTCCATAATGTGATTTTCTTCCATCTGTCTGAACTGTAACCTCGCATTACGCAAGCCCACATCACTGAAATAATACTTCAAAGGAGAACCGATATACTTTCTGCCTTTAACATCGTATCTGTCTGCCTTGTAGAGCATAAATGCATCTATAAACAAATCAAGGTATCTTCCAACGGTAGCATTGTCAATATTGATTTGACGGTTGCTTTTGAAGGTTTTTGCAATGTTTCCTGCATTGGTGAGAGAACCGATTGAAGAGGAAACAATGTTCAATATATCATCAAGTACTGACTTTTCATGGAGTATCTTATTTCGCTCCATAATGTCGCTTAAATAGATTTTGTCAAACAAAGTCTCCAGGTATTTTGCTTTATCTTCATGTCCCCTCTTCTTCATTACAAGAGGCAATCCACCGTAAGTGTAGTATTCCTGCCAAGCATCTCTCTTATCGCCTTCATAGGCATTGTAGAACTCCCTGAAAGACAAAGGATTAACTCTTATCTCGTCACCTCTGCCGCGGAACTCGGTAAGGATGTCAGAAGAGAGCATTTTTGAGTTACTACCTGTTACATAAACATCTATGTTGTCGTGTTTCATAAGACCAAGGAGAACATCAACAAATCCGATTTTATCTTCTACATCTTTGATATACGGATTTTGAATAGAAACTACTTTCTGTATCTCGTCAAGGAAGATGTAATAGGTCTTGCTCTTATCCGCTGTAATGGAACGAAGATACTCTCCGAGTTCAAGCGGGTTACGGTACTTTATGTTCTCGTCATCATCAAGAGCAAGTTCAATTATGCAGTCCTCAGAAACACCAATGGAAATCAGGTAGTCCTTGTATATGTTGAAAAGAAGATAGGATTTGCCACATCTACGGATACCCGTAATAACCTTGACAAGTCCGTTTTCTTTTTTGCTGATAAGTTTATCAAGATATTTCTTTCTCTCAATCATTCCGGCACCTCTTTCAATAAATCTGTGTATTTTTACACTTTTACAGTTTCAATTATATCATACTCATTTTCAAATGTCAATATTTACTTTCGATAATTTTGTGTATTTTAACAAAATTTCAGTTTCTGGTTCTGCTATATTGTTTGCAGATGAGGAATTTTTATGTAAGTGAAAAGATTGTATTGACTTTAATGTGGATTTCGGGTATAATATAAACCAACAAATCAAGTTATCTGAGGGTTTATTATGTTAGAAAAATTATACGAAAACATAGGTGGTAAAATTAAAAGCTGGGCAGTATGGATATTTATTGCAGAAGCCATTAGCGCAATAATAACCGGATTGATATTGATGGCTACGAGCGAATACCTCCTGTTATCAGGTCTTCTTACTGTGATATTCGGTCCTTTTATTGCATTTGTATCCTCCTTGACTTTATATGGTTTTGGAGAATTGATTGAAAAAACCTGTTATAACGAAGCTAACACAAGAGAAATCATTGATTTGTTAAACAAGAAAAACGACAAAAATACAGCAATAAAACTCCCTCTTGTACATACTTCTCCCCAATCAGAACAAAACACTCCCCCTACTTCTGACGAACCGGACAACAATTCAAAAAATGCATCAACCTTTCCCACCGAAAAGAATACCATTATTTGTTCCTTATGTAATTTCGAACAACCAAATCATCGAACAGTATGTTGGCATTGTGGAGCAAATTTTAAACCTGAAAAAACACCCGATGCACACAAATGGTTATGCTACAATTGTAAAAAAATGAGGACTCAATCCCCTTGTGAATATTGCGGAAAAGAATAACAAAAAGCTAAAACCGAGCGTGTTTTTGCTCCATTTTTCAAAATAAACTTCTTATTTTTTCAAGAAAAATGAATAAAACGCGGAAATTTTCAAAAAAATAAAAAAAAGGCTTGACAAATTCGCCTTTTTATGGTACAATAGTTAGGTCAAGTGAGCGCGTGAGTGTTTTTAAGACATTTGCGGGTGTAGTTCAATGGTAGAATCTCAGCCTTCCAAGCTGATCGCGTGGGTTCGATTCCCATCACCCGCTCCATGATGTGCGCCTGTAGCTCAGTTGGATAGAGCAACTGCCTTCTAAGCAGTGGGTCAGGAGTTCGAATCTCTTCAGGCGCGCCACACCTTGGTTATATGGTGGGTATAGTTCAGTTGGTTAGAGCGCTAGTTTGTGGCACTAGAGGTCGTCGGTTCGAATCCGTCTATCCACCCCATTTTCTTTTTATGATGGGATGTCGCCAAGGGGTAAGGCACCAGACTTTGACTCTGGCATTTCGTAGGTTCAAATCCTGCCATCCCAGCCATTGTTAATTCAGGCTTTGCCTTGTAATAATTTAATATGGGCCATTAGCTCAGAAGGCTAGAGCACCTGCCTTTTAAGCAGGGTGTCCGGAGTTCGAATCTCCGATGGCTCACCAAAAATCGACAAGGTTCGACAGAATCTTGTCGATTTTACTTATTACCTATTCCTTCTTCACTATTCCCTAAAATACTTGTCGATTTTTGGGAGGTAATAAGTAATAGTGAATAAGGAAGAGGTAAGGTACAAACTCGCATAAGCGAGTTTGATTAAACGGGAGGATGTTTATGGATAGTCCGTTGCTTATGAAATATGCCTTACGGCATATAAAAAGGCGTATTTTATTTCACATCTTTCTGTAAGAAAATATTTCATAATCCGTCAGGATTATTTCATATCAACGGAGTTAATATTTCACTAAAAACTAAAATACATCATTATTGTTCTGTTTTGTATTATTCATTTTTCATCATTCATTCGACAGAATTTTCAATGAATAATTGATTTTGTCATTACTCTTTTGTGTAACTTTACAAAAGTTTACAGATAACTTGACAGATGTAAACTGCTGTGTTAATATATATGCGGAAATTTGTTGTACTTTGAGGTGGAATACAAAAGATGGAAAAACAAATTGAAAAACTAAAAAAGGAAAAGAACGCAGTAATACTTGCACATTATTATGCACCTGATGAAGCTCAAAGGGTTGCTGATTTTGTCGGAGATTCATTTTATCTTGCGAAAGTGGCAAA
>JAZQCS010000020.1:0-19561 GCA_045546415.1 Clostridia bacterium
TGTGATACAATTGATGGGTGACAACAACATTCCTAAAATTTGCCTGAACTTTCTTACTCCTAATGAAATGTTAGGCAAATATTTGGGAGTGATGTAAAACATTTAAGGGGTTAAGCAGTAAACTGCTTAACGCCCTGTAAATATTATATCATCTTGTGTGTTGTCAAGGTAAGACGGCTGTGCCGTTCCACCTTGATAAGGCGAATTTGGCATGAAATTTTTTATTTTTTGAAAAAAGTGTCACCCATCATTGATAATTGCACAACCGGGGTCGACCGTTTTTTTACTTTTTGCTTGATTTTATTTGAATAATAATGTATAATAAAAGTAAACGTTTAAAGGAGGAAAGCTATATGAAAAAAACTTTATCAATAGTCCTTTCGTTGTTACTTTTAACAGGATTTTGTACATCGGCAAAGGTTGCGTATGTTCCAATCAATGCGGGCAGCAGTGCGGCAGGCAGACCAAAGGCGGAAATGCTTCATACTCAGTATGGCAGCTACGAATCTGCCTGCGATGGAAGGACAATTTCTCAGAGAATTACCGCAAAAAAACCTATTGCGGCAATAGCACTGAACCTTCCAAGCTGGGATAACAGCATCGGCAAAATAACAGTAACTATATATAAGTGGGACAAAAACTATGCCGCCACTCTTGGCGGGAAACCCATAGGACAGCGTAATTTTGTTGATACTCCGGACAATGAGCTTTTTGCTATTGATATTTCCGAACCCACAAACGATATTCTCGTTCATGTTGCCGACGGTACCGATAAAATGGGTGTTTGGGCACCTGTGGCAACACCCGTGGCAGATGTTGAACAAACAACATATATAAACGGTGTCGAAACAGACCGCTGTCTGTTGACCGGCATTATATGGGGTAAGGAAAAGGAAGAACCGAAAACAGAAACAGCTTCAGGGAAAACGCGTGATGCTTACGATTTTATTGAACCGGGCAGTCGTGATGAATTGCACGGATTTGGTGAGGAAATGTATGCCGACCATTTCAACGGTGATGAAGATGTTTACGGAATGTTTACCGTAAACCGTAATACAAAAGGTGCCTATGCTCTTTTTAAGAATGTGGATTTCGGGAAAATTCCGCCTGAAAGATTAATGCTGAGGGTTTTTGAACGGACACTGAAGGATTACAGTGAAATGCAGTTTGTAATTGATGAGCCAAACGGCGAGATTATCGGTTCGGCAAGGTGGTTTTACGACCACAATAAATATGGTGCCACGAGCTGGGTGGAGATTGTTTCTGAGGTGGCAAAGCCTGTAACGGGAGTGCATGACCTTTACCTGGTTTACCGTTCCGGTGACGGTGATGCCGTTATCGGTAAATTCAAATTCTTTAAGGAGGAAGTTCCTCTTACCGGGTTTGAAAAAGAGGTTGAGGATTTCAAACCGGTTCCGGACATCGCGCTGAAAAATACATATTCAGACACCTGGGTAGCTACGGATATGCTGGGCAGAAAGCTTCCGGATTACACTGCGGTTGGAGGAAAAAAAGATAAGCAGACAGGCTTGTTCTACTGGACATGGACAGCGAGTGCAGGGTATCTGACTACTGATTTTTCAAACAATCAGAGTGTGGTTGATAATTATGTTGGTGATATTAAGGATATAAAAAACAATGTGAATTATCCCGGATGGCAGAGTACCGGCTTCTGGAACGAATCGGTTTATGGCCACTACACTATGCTTGACAACTGGGTAATGAGAAAACATCTTGAGCTTCTCAGTTCGGCGGGAATTGATTTTATTGCAACAGACTGTTCAAACAATTCCTGCACCTGGGGAACGGGTACTATGTATATGCTTCGTGAAATGCATAAAATGAGAAGCCTGGGTTACAATGTACCTAAGCTTACGTTTATTCTTCCATGGTCAGCAAACAGCAATACCACCCGTGATCTTGAAATGCTTTATACAGGTTTTTACGGCTCGGGACTGTACAGCGATTGCTGGTATTACTACGACGGAAAGCCCCTTGTTATGGGCTATCCGGGTGGTGACCTGCTTCAATCGACCGGTAGCAAAAGGCTTGATGATATGCATCGGGAAATAGCTGAATTTTTCACTTTCCGGGGTACTCAGGCAAAGTACAAAGCGGGTCAGACCGAACCTTTGCAATGGCCGTGGTGTGAGGTTGCTCCGCAAAATGGATTTATGAAAAAATCTGACGGAACATATGAAATTGTAGCTGTAAGCGTTGCACAAAACACCAACGACCGGGCGGAATCCGCTACCGCAATGAACGGTGAAGGTATATATGGCAGAAGCTACACCTACAAGGATAAGCATTCCAAGCTTTCTGAAACCTCTCTGTTCTACGGCTACAACTTTCAGGAACAATGGGATAATGCTCTTGAAATTGACCCGGAAATAATCTTCATAACCGGTTGGAATGAGTGGATAGCCGGTCGTATTGAGGTTACGGCCGAAGGCGTTAAGAATGCCTATGTTGATGAATGGATTGACGAATACAGTCGTGATGTTGAGCCTACAAAGGGTCAACTTAAGGATACTTATTATCTTCAGATGGTTTCCAATATCCGAAGGTTTAAGGGAGTGAATCCCACTCCTGTGGCAGAAAATATAAAATCCATTGATGTAAATGGCAATTTTGCGCAATGGTCGGAGGTACAACCTGAATTTGTTGGCTTTGAAGGAGGCGTTGAGGAAAGACGGGGAGACCTTGGCTTTGGCGGTCGCAACTATGCAAACAAAACCGGCAGAAACGACATTGTGCTGAGTAAGGTTTCCCAGGATGCAGAAAAGCTTTATTTCTATGTTGAAACCGCAAAAGACCTTACTCCTTCCACAGATAAAAACTGGATGAGACTTTACATCAATGCCGACCGCACCTATGCGACAGGATGGGAAGGCTACGACTTTGTTGTAAACAGAGTTTCTCCCGCAGACGGTCAGGCTGTTGTTGAAAAATATGCAGGTGTGGACAATAATTATATGTATACAGAAGCTGAAAAAGTTCCTTTCAAAACAGAGGGTAACAGACTTATGCTTGAAATTCCCAAAAGTGTTCTTGGAATTACCGGTGCTACTGATATTGAATTCAAGTGGCATGATAACGGAGTGAATGACGGAAATATACTTGATTTCTATGAGAATGGTGACGCTGCTCCCGTAGGACGTTTCAATTACCGCTATGTTGAAGAATCTGCATTAAACAGGAAAATTGCAGACGAACCTGTAGATGTTTCTGCAAACCTTGACATTTTAAGTCGTAAATTTGTAGTTATGGGTCTTAACAAGCCTTATGCTTATGCAAAGGGGAACAGAACAATGATTGACCCTGCGAACGAGACAATTGTTCCCATGATTGTAAACGATAAAACTCTTGTTCCTATCCGTTTCATAAGTGAAGCACTTGGTGCGGAGGTTACCTGGAACGATGAGACACAATCTGCAACAATAAGCTTCCTTGGTCAGAGAATGGTTTTAAAAGAAGGCAGCGATACTCTGCGTATCGAAAGAGAGGTTAAAAAGCTGCAAACCCCGGCACAGACTATTAATGACAGAATGTATGTGCCTCTTCGTGATGTATCAGAAGCATTTGGTCTGGATTGCTACTGGGCGGACCCCGGACTTATTGTAATCGGAAACGGTGCAAATATTGCAATGCTTGTCAACTACGGTTTAGAGGATAGACTTATTGAAAGGCTGGAACTCAAATAGAATACACCGAAAATGACCCGTGGACTTTCCACGGGTTATTTATGTGAAATATGCACAAAATTAATTTGTCAAAAAAACTAAAAACCTATTTCAAAACTGTTGACAAAAGTTGGTAAATGTTGTATAATAAGTAAATGGATAACTAATAATAAAAAAGTACTTTATGAAAGGGGAGCAGATGCTTTATGACAACCGCGGTTCAGATAACTTTAAAAAGTGTTGGCAAGGGTCTTTTCTCCGTTTCACGTACCCCTATTAATTTAACATTATTTATTTAATCGGTTTTTTTAGGATGATTTTTTCATTTTATAAAAACCGATTTTTTTAGGATTTGTTAAAACCAGCTTTACATGATATAAGGAGGAAACCACCATGGCTAAAAGAAAGGATATTAAAAAAGTTCTTATTATCGGCTCGGGACCTATTGTAATCGGTCAGGCGGCAGAGTTTGACTATGCAGGTACCCAGGCTTGTCTTGCACTTAAGGAAGAGGGCTACGAGGTTGTTCTTTGTAACTCCAACCCCGCTACCATTATGACAGACACCACAATTGCAGATAAGGTTTATATGGAACCTCTTACTCTTGAGTATATTGCGAAAATTTTAAGATATGAGCGCCCCGATGCTATTCTGCCCGGAATAGGCGGTCAGACAGGTCTTAACCTTGCAATGCAGCTTGAAAAGAAAGGCGTTTTAAAGGAATGCGAGGTTGAGCTTCTCGGTACAAGCAGCGAAAGTATTGAACGCGCCGAGGACCGAGAGCTTTTCAAGGAGCTTTGTGAATCTATCGGTGAGCCGGTTATTCCTTCAAAAATAACCTATTCTCTTGAAGAAGCAAAAGAGGCGGCAAAGGAAATCGGGTACCCCGTTGTTCTTCGTCCTGCATTCACTCTTGGCGGTACAGGCGGCGGTTTTGCCTATAACGAGGCAGAGCTTATTGAAGTGGGTATCAACGCCTTCAAGCTTTCTCCTGTTTCGCAGGTGCTTATTGAAAAGAGCGTAAAGGGCTATAAGGAAATTGAGTTTGAGGTAATGCGTGACTCCAACGACCACGCAATCACCATCTGCGGTATGGAAAACATTGACCCCGTTGGTGTGCATACCGGTGACTCTCTTGTTGTGGCTCCCATTATGACTCTTAATGACCATGACCTTAAAATGCTTAACGACAGCGCAATTAAAATCATCCGTGAGCTTAAAATTGAAGGCGGATGTAATGTGCAGTTTGCGCTTAATCCTCATTCCAGCGAGTATTATCTTATTGAGGTTAACCCCAGAGTTTCCCGTTCCTCCGCTCTTGCATCAAAAGCAGGCGGTTACCCCATTGCAAGAGTAACTGCTAAAATTGCGGTGGGTATGGCTCTTGAGGAAATTGCAATTGCAAACACAAACGCGGCTTTTGAACCCAGCCTCGATTATGTAATTGCAAAGCTTCCCAGATTCCCCTTTGACAAGTTTGCCTCTGCTCCCAACACACTTGGCACCCAGATGAAGGCAACCGGTGAGGTAATGGGTATAGGGTCTAACCTGGAGGAATGTCTTCTTAAATCCGTTCGTTCCCTTGAAATAGGTGCTTGCCATTTCCATCTTTCCAAATTTGACAGCAAAACAGATGAGGAGCTTCGTGACTATATAAAAGAATTCAAGGATGATAATATTTTTGCGGTAGCAGAGCTTATGCGACGCGGTGAAAATGTAGAAAAGCTCCATGAAATAACACAAATTACACCCTATTTCCTTGAAGCTGTTGAAAGAATTGTTAAGATGGAAACAACCCTTAAAGAAAACAAGGGCAATGTTAAAATTCTTCTGGATGCAAAGAAAATGGGATTCTCAGATAAGTTCATTGCAAGCCTTTGGGAAATATCCGAGCTTGAGGTGTTCAACATCCGTAAAAAGGAAAATATGTTCCCTGTTTACAAAATGGTTGATACCTGCCACACAAATGCGTATATTCCTTATTTTTACTCTTCCTATACCGGTGAAAATGCGTCAAAGCTTACCAATAAAAAGAAAATTGTGGTGCTTGGTGCAGGTCCTATCCGTATCGGTCAGGGTGTAGAGTTTGACTATTCTACAGTTCATGCTGTTACCACCATAAAAAAATCCGGTTACGAGGCAATAATTATTAACAATAACCCCGAAACCGTTTCTACCGATTATACCACAGCGGATAAGCTTTATTTTGAGCCTCTCACAACAGAAGATGTTATGAACATCATTGAGTTTGAAAAGCCGGAGGGGGTAATTGCTTCACTTGGCGGACAGACCGCAATTAACCTTGCAGAGCCGCTGTACGCTCGTGGTGTAAAGATAATCGGCACGGATTGTGCAGCTATTGAACGCGCGGAAAACCGAGATAGTTTCGAAAAAGTACTTAATACCCTTTGTATACCACAACCCAAGGGCAAAGCTGTTACAAAAATTGAAGATGGTATTGCGGCTGCTGCAGAAATCGGCTATCCTGTGCTTGTTCGTCCCAGCTTTGTGCTTGGTGGAAGAGCAATGCAGATTGTAGCTAACGAGGAACAGCTTCGTCATTACCTGAAAACAGCAGTTGAAATTGATGAAGACAAGCCTGTTCTTGTTGATAAATACATTCAGGGCAAGGAAGTTGAAATTGACGCTATCTGTGACGGCAAAGATGTTTTTGTGCCCGGAATTATGGAGCTTGTTGAGAGAACAGGTGTTCATAGCGGTGACTCCATCAGCGTTTATCCTACGTTCAGCATTTCCGACAAGGTAAAGGGAATTATTCTTCAGTATGCAAAACAGCTTGGACTTGGCATCGGAATAATCGGTCTTTATAACATTCAGTTTATTGTTGATGAAAACGAAAATGTATTCATCATTGAGGTTAATCCTCGTTCATCCCGAACTGTTCCTTTCCTTTCAAAGGCAACAGGATACAGCCTTGCTGATATTGCAACAGAGGTTATTATGGGCAAGAGCCTTAAAGAACAGGGTATATTTGAAACCTATCCAAAGGAAAAAGAACGCTGGTATGTTAAAGTTCCTGTGTTCTCGTTTAATAAGATTCGAGGTCTTGATGCTTACCTTTCTCCTGAAATGAAATCCACAGGCGAAGCAATCGGATATGACGATAAGCTTAACAGGGCACTTTACAAGGCTCTTCAGGCATCGGGTATGCATCTGCAGAACTATGGTACAGTTTTTGCTACAATTGCTGACAAGGACAAGGAGGAAGCACTTCCGCTTATAAGAAGATTTTACAACCTTGGCTTTAACATTCAGGCAACACAGGGCACTGCGGATTTCCTTAGGGAAAACGGAATACGCACCCATGTACTGGGCAAAATAAGTGACGGCAGCGAAGAAATTTGCGACGCGCTTCGTCAGGGTCATATAGCATATGTTATCAACACCAAGGATATCGGCTCCGCAGGTCAGGCAAGTGACGGTTATGAAATCCGCCGTCTTGCAACAGAGAACAATGTTACAATCTTTACAGCTCTTGATACCGTAAGAGTTCTTCTTGATGTTCTTGAAGAAACAACTCTTACCATATCCACAATCGATGCATAAAAAACAAGGAACGGCAACAGTTCTGTAAATGTTGTCCTTCAATGTAATTTTTAAACAAAAATTTTTTTTCAAGGGTTAAAAAAAATATATACATTGCTATTGAAATTTGCGGAAAAAAGTGCTAAAATATATATGTATTTTTTTGTTAATCTAAGTTCTTCGGAACATACAGAAAGGACTTTTTAATATGTCAACAAATGAAAGAAGAGTGGGTACCGTTTCCAGAGGAATCCGTTGCCCCATTATCCGCGAGGGAGATGACCTTGCGAAAATTGTTTCGGACAGCGTTATTGAAGCGGCTGAAATTGAAGGCTTTGAACTTCACGACCGTGATGTTATTTCGCTTACCGAGTCCATCGTTGCCCGATCTCAGGGTAACTACGCATCCGTTGACGATATAGCAAGCGATGTTAAAACAAAGCTTGGCGGTGAAACTGTGGGTGTGATTTTTCCTATACTTTCCCGTAACCGTTTTGCTATCTGTCTTCGTGGTATAGCAAAGGGAGCTAAAAAAATTGTGCTTATGCTCAGCTACCCTTCAGACGAAGTAGGTAATGAACTTGTCTCTCTTGATAAACTTGATGCAGCGGGAATTAATCCATATTCCGATGTTTTAAATCTTGAAAAATACCGTGAACTTTTCGGTGAAAACAAACATGAGTTTACCGGTGTTGATTATGTTGAGTACTACGGCAACATTATCCGTGAAAGCGGTGCTGAGGTTGAAATTGTTTTTGCAAATCAGCCCAAGGCAATTTTAGATTATACCGATTGCGTTATTAATTGTGATATTCATACAAGAGCCCGTACAAAACGCATACTTAAAGCAGCAGGCGCAAAGATTGTTGTAGGCCTTGATGAAATTCTTAACGCTCCCGTAAACGGCAGCGGTTACAATGAAAAGTACGGTTTGCTTGGCTCAAACAAATCTACTGAAGATAAAATCAAGCTGTTTCCTCATGAATGCAAAGACCTTGTGCTTGAAATTCAGAAAATCATTCTGGTGCGCACAGGGAAGCATGTTGAGGTAATGGTATACGGTGACGGTGCTTTCAAAGACCCACAGGGTAAAATATGGGAACTTGCTGACCCGGTAGTATCTCCCGCATTTACTGATGGACTTATAGGCACACCTAATGAAATTAAGCTTAAATATCTTGCAGATAACGATTTCAAAGATTTATCCGGAGAAGAGCTTAAAAAAGCCATTTCCGAAAGCATTAAAAAGAAAGAGGATAACCTTGTTGGCAATATGGCGTCCCAGGGTACAACACCCCGTCAGCTTACCGACCTTATCGGTTCTCTTTGCGACCTTACAAGCGGCTCAGGGGATAAAGGTACACCCGTAGTGCTTGTACAGGGCTATTTCGATAACTACACAAACTGATAGGAGGGGATATTTATGGAAAAATTAATTCGTCCCGAAACAATGGAGAGAATTACAACAAAAGCTCTTGCAGAAGCTTTTATTGATGAGCAGATTACTAAGGTAAGAACTCAGGTGGGTGAGAAGAAGGTTCTTCTTGCACTGTCCGGTGGTGTAGACTCATCTGTTGTTGCAGCACTTCTTATTAAAGCAATAGGCAAACAGCTTGTTTGCGTTCATGTTAACCACGGTCTTATGAGAAAAGGCGAAAGTGAAAAAGTAATTGAGGTTTTCAAAAACCAGCTTGATGCAAACCTTGTTTATGTTGATGCTACCGACCGTTTTCTTGATTTGCTTGCAGGTGTGTCTGATCCCGAACAGAAGCGTAAAATAATTGGTAACGAGTTTATTGCTGTTTTTGACGAGGAAGCACGCAAGTTCACGGATATTGAATTTCTTGCACAGGGTACAATTTACCCCGATATTCTTGAAAGTGACGGCGTAAAGGCTCACCATAATGTTGGAGGTCTCCCTGAAGAAATGAAAATGGGTCTTGTTGAACCCCTTGCTCTTCTTTATAAGGATGAGGTTCGTGTTGTGGGCAGTGCTCTCGGTCTTCCTGACGAGATGGTTTACCGTCAGCCTTTCCCCGGTCCCGGCCTTGGTGTTCGCTGTCTTGGTCCAATTACCCGTGACAGACTTCACGCTCTTCGTGAAGCAGATGCAATCCTCCGTGAGGAATTTGATAAAAACGGACTTGCAGGTAAGGTGTGGCAGTATTTCATTGCAGTTCCTGATGTTAAAAGTGTTGGAGTAAAGGACGGCAAGCGTTACGAAGGCTGGCCTGCAATAATCCGTGCCGTAAACACTACCGATGCTATGAGTGCAACCGTTGAAGAAATTCCCTATAGCCTTCTTCATAAAATCACAGCGCGCATTACAGCTGAGGTTGACGGCATAAACAGAGTTCTTTATGACCTTACTCCTAAGCCAATAGGTACAATTGAGTGGGAATGACGAATTGCGGAACGAAAACCGCATAATCACGACGTTTTCGGGCATTTTCAAATGGAAATGGCAACGATTTGGCAACATTAAATACTAAAAATTTAGAGCTAACTGATTTGACGTCAGTTAGCTCTTTTTGTAATACCGTGATATGTGCCTGCGACCTGATTTTTATACAAATAATCTTGAAAAAGTCAGAACTATCATTGCTCCCGTAATTGAAGATTATAAAACAGGTAAAATCACTTATGCAGAAGCAGAATTTAATGCACGAAATAAAATTTATCAATCTGTAAAGCCTGACTTCAATCCTGATGTGGAATATATGAAAGATCCTTTGGCAAGAGATATTCCGTCTGTGGATAATAGCTTGTTTATAATTGCAAGAAAATTATTGTTAAATAGTAAGTGCAAGGACAGAAAAAGTCGACTTGTCGACTAAATATATCCTAAAGGTGAATATGTGTAAAGAAAACAAGATTTATATCTATGTGAAAGTTGAAAACGATATTGACAATTATAAAGATGTTTGATATAATATCTATATGAAAGTTGAAAGCTGGTGAAAATATGAGTTCAATTGACATATTAAGAGAAATATCAAATGAAAATAATGGATTGATACTTACCAAAGCAGCAGTGGAAAAAGGAATAAGCCGTTCTAATCTTTCCAAGCTATGCGATAATGGTAAAATTACAAGAATAGCAAATGGTCAATATGTTATATCAGATGATTTGAATGATGAGTTATTATCTTTACAGATACGTTCAAAATACATTATATTTTCTCATGAAACGGCATTGTTTCTCAATGGAATATCTGACAGAACTCCATTTGAACATACTGTTACAATACCATCATCAAAAACATTAGCACGCTCGATAAGTGGTGAATGTAAAATTTATTATATTAAAGATGAATTGCATGATTTAGGTAAAACTCAGCTTGTTACTCCTATGGGCAACAAGGTTTGGGCATATGATATGGACAGAACTATTTGTGATATTGTTAGAAGTCGCAGCAGAATGGCTGATGAAACATTTATATCCTCCATAAGAAATTATGCTACGAATCCTGATAAAAATCTTTCTAATCTTAGCTTATATGCAACTAAAATGGGGATTTTATCTCAGGTAAGACAATATTTGGAGGTGTTATTATGAGCAGTGCAAAGGCTACGAGCCTGAAAGCGAAAATAAGGAATATAGCAAAATCAAAGAATATTCCGGCACAAGTTATTTTGCAGAATTATATGTTTGAAAGATTTCTTAATAGATTATCTGCTTCGGAATACAAAGAAAAATTTGTATTAAAAGGCGGTATGCTTGTAGCAGCTCTCGTGGGAATTGATAATCGTGCGACAATGGATTTAGATACTACGCTTAAGAACTTACCGCTTACACCGGAAACTATCAAAAATGCGCTAAATGAAATCTTTGAAATTGATTTGAACGATGATGTGAAGTTTACTTTAAAAGGTATATCGCCAATTAGAGAAGACGATATTTATGGCGGATACAGAGTTGCTTTGGATGCGATATATGAAACAATTATTACGCCTATGACGATAGATGTTTCAACGGGTGATGTTATTACACCCAATGCTGTAAAATTCGACTTTACGGGAATATTTGATGACAAACTTACATTTGAGGTGTGGGCATATAACATAGAAACAGTTTTGGCGGAAAAGGTTGAAACAATTTTACGGAGAAATGTATTTAATACAAGACCAAGAGATTTTTATGATATATACATACTGATTACCACACAGAAGTTTGACAAAAATACATTTGACGAAGCATTAAAAAAGACTATTGAACACAGAGGAACTAAAAATCAGATAAAAGATTTTAATGATACTCTTGCTATTATTGAGAATAGTGACGACTTAAAACGAATGTGGAACAATTATCAAAAACAGTTTGCTTATGCTAAAGATATTGAATATTCACTCATAATTGACAAATTGAAAGCTATAGTTTGAAAGGAGAACCACCATGAGTAATATTATGGATATAATTGCAAATGAAACACATGGAAAGAGTTATAGAACTTTCAAATATAGTTTTGAAGGGAACGATATATTAACTTTCAATTATGATGATCATCAACAAATCACATGGGAACGATATGGTGAAACGGTGCCACCGACTTCTCCGGAATTTTCCAATATGAAACCACTTGCAGATAAACTTATAGATTCTACGCCATTATTTACATACTTTTTAGATGGTTCGAGAAGAACATATAAAGTTGATGACATATCATACAAGAATCAGGTTTATCCGGTTGTTGCAGGACAAGTTGGTATAAGCTGTTGCAAAAGAGAAAATAAGGTAATGCAGAAGCACGATTTTGAAAGAAGATTGGTTATTACATTGCCTAAAGTTGCAAGCCAAGAGGATTGGGGAAAAAGACAAGTGTTTTTTCAAAATCTGAAGAAAAAAATAAATGAGCAAGACACAAAACTTGCTGCATCTAAAATAGAATTTACAGATATATTACCATATTCAACGAAGCGTACAGACGAGTTTGAACGATTGGAAAGTAAAGGTATTGCTGTAATTCAAGATTTGATGATAGAACACGAAACTAATATGATTTCTAAGATGGTTGCCAATCATACTATTAATCAAAATAATTACTTGTTAAAGGATGGTTCACTAGAATACAAGGTTGACCATTTGAGAAACGATAGAGAAAAAAGAAAGTTTCAAAGTAATTTTAGATATGTAGTAGGAGTTTCAAAATCGTTTAATCCTGAAAATTGCATTGATAAAAACGGAAAAAATAATTCAAATATGATTGCAAATTTGCCATTGTATCATAGGACACCGGTTTCAATGTATAGTTCTCCAAGATTGGACGGTATGAAATATGCTGTATGGTATTTAAGAATAAGAGATAAAAAATATACTGTAAATACTTTTGATGGTATTTTGAAAATTGAAAAAATTCTTGTTACTGATGAGCAAATACGAGAAGGTCTTGATACTGAAGAAGTAAATTATATTTCTGCAAATATCGTAAACGAAAGAAATCCTGTTTGTTATGGTGCAGATACAAGATGGGCAAATCATTTGTATCCGGTTTATGTTACTGAAAGTTTTGCCAAAAGTAAATATTTAAGCAACGCAATGTTTTTAAATTTGTTTTAATGTGGAGGGATAAATTATGGGAAGAACAATAGGCAAAGTTATTGCTACTGAAAAGAGTCCATCAACAATTGATGATTTTTATTTTTGGACTAAGTCTGAAATGATATTAAATCCATTTGATGTAGTCAAAGTTACACATTTACATAATAGCGTTTCATACGGAGTGATAGAAGAAATATCTCATATAACAGATACCGCAAATTTTTTAGCTGATTATATTTCAAATGACTTCGGCGAAGTGGATGCAAGCGAAAATACGCATCGAGTTGGCATGAACTATGTAAAAGCCAAAGTGATTGGTAATACGCAAAATATATACATACCTCTAATAAACAACTCCAAAGTAGAGTTAGCTGACGAAAACGAAGTTGCGGAAGCATTGGGATTGAAGAATGTAAAGAATCCCGTTACTTGTGGCTATTTGGAAATGTATAGCAGTAATGAGGATAGAGTTCAACTTCCGGTAGAATTGGATTCACGATTTTTAATAGGTCCCGAAGGAGCACATTTGAACATATCCGGCATATCAGGATTAGCTGCAAAAACTTCTTATGCAATGTTTTTGTTGAAATCTATTCAAGATAAATATCTTGAAAAAAATGATCCTGAAGATGATGTTGCATTTGTTTTGTTTAATGTAAAAGGAAAAGATTTATTAGCAATAGATGAAATGAATGAGTTTGAAACAGCCGAAGAGAAAAAAGAAGTTTTGGATTTGTATAAGAAACTTAAAATGTCTACGCAGCCATTTCAAAATGTACATTATTATTACCCATATTCCGGAAATAAAATCGGTAATACATATTTACCGAAAGAGGCATTTGAAGAGCAAAGAAAATTAAATAAGGCAAAATTATATAAGTATTCATACGAAGATGATAAAGATAATTTAGACTTAATGTTTGCGAGCATGGACGATCCTGCTCAAACAATGGATTCCATTATTAATTACATTATCACTAATCAAGGAAGTTTCGGTGGATTAGATGATTGGGAAGATTTTCTTGATGAAGTTCAGAAGTACTGTAGGGCAGGAAGTGCAGGAGATAAAGAAATTACTGTTGCAAGTTGGCGTAAGTTTAACAGAATAATTCGTAAATCTATTTATAGGAATGAAATATTTGGTACAGTAAGAAATAATGATGAAGAAACACGCATAGGAGAAGCATTAAAACATATTAAAGGAAACGAAGTTCATGTTATAGATATAGCAAAATTAAATGAAGATATGCAAGGATTTGTATTTGGTGATGCAATAAGAACAATTTATGATTTGCAACTTGGACAATTCAGTGAAGATGAAAATGTAAATCCACCAAAGAAAATTGTTATTTTTATTGATGAGCTTAATAAGTATGCTTCGCAAGACACGCCCAAAAGCTCTCCTATTTTGCGTCAGATACTTGATATAGCAGAGCGTGGAAGATCGTTGGGTATTATATTGTTTGCTGCCGAACAGTTTAGAAGCGCTATTCATTCAAGAGTTACCGGAAACTGTTCAACACATGCGTACGGAAGAACAAATGCTATTGAAATTGCTAAAGCAGATTACAAATATGTACCTCAAGTATATAAAAATATGATGACACGTTTAAAACAAGGAGAATATATTGTACAAAATCCGGTATTTAGGTCTTTATTGAACATTAAATTCCCGAAACCAATATATAAGCAATATAAACAATAAGGGGTAGTAAAATGGCTGAAATAGGAAAAAATATTATAGAGAATTTAACAACAGCTATGTATGAAAATAGCTATACAGTATATCGTGAGTATATACAAAATTCAGCAGATTCTATAGATAAAGCTATTGATAGTGGTATCATAACTGCATCTGAAGCAACCATAGACATTGAAATAGAATATACCAAACGCAAAATAACTATCAATGATAATGCAATGGGTATTCCTAAAGATGAATTTTATAAAAAGCTCTCAGATATTGCAGATTCTCAAAAAGATAAAACAAAAGAAAAAGGGTTTAGAGGTATAGGTCGTTTGGCAGGATTAGCATACTGTAATACTCTTATCTTCAGGACAAGTTTTAAAGGTGAGAATGTGGAATCAGTTATGAAGTGGGATGGAGTTAAACTTAGAGAAGTTTTGTCAGATGTAAATCAACATCCGTCTGCTTCAAATTTGGTTGATAGCATTATAGAGTGCGAAGTTATCCCGTGTGACAAAAATAGCCATTTCTTTGAGGTTATTATGGAAGGGGTTATACCTGAAAGTGATAATCTTTTGGATGAACACGAAGTTAAAGAGTATTTGCAAATGGTTGCACCTGTTCCATATTTAAACAGTTTTATTTTTCGTAGCAAGATTGAAGAATTTATAAAAAAAGAAAATCTGAAGATTGACCAATATAATGTTTTAATTAACGGAAATCCTATTTTTAAGCCATATAAAACAATTCTCTATGAAGGAACCGAAGATAAGAAGACACAGTACGATGAAATAAATGACATTGAGTTCAGAAAATTCGAAACCAAAGATGGAGAGTTATTAGGTTGGCTTTGGTTTGGTGTAACAAAGTTTGAAAAGCAAATTCCTATCATAAATCCTACAAGAGGAATTAGAATAAGAAAAGAGAATATTCAAATCGGAAATGAGGATACTTTGTCTTATCCCAAATTCTATAAAGAATCAAGAGGTAATTGCTATTTTGTTGGTGAGTTGTTTGCTGTTTCACCAAATCTTATACCAAATGCCAGAAGAGATTATTTTAATACAAATCCTACGCTGAAAAAATTTGAGGAGCTTATTACACCTACTTTATATAAAGAATTCTATGATTTGTATCACTATGCAAGCAAAGTGCGTTCTTCGTTTAAAAAAGCGGCAGGTTACGAGAAGAAACAACAAGAATTTCAAGAGAAAGTTGATAATGCCGGCTTCTTGGATAGCGAGGATATGTTGGAAGCAAAAAAAGAACTTGAGAGTGATAAGACGAATTTGGAAAAGGCACAAAGGGAAATTGAACTTAGACAAAAGGATGCAGAAAAAAGTTCAGTTCTAAATCGAGTGTTTAAGCAAATCGAAACAACATATAAACCTCTTGAAAAGAAAGACGAAAAGACTGAAAAAACTCCTAAAAAAGAAGAAAAGGATACGAAGAAATATCTTACGCAAAATTTGTCAAAGTATGGCAAAAAGGAACAAAAGCTTATCAGCAAAATTTATGGAATTGTCAAAGCTATTTTGCCAAAAGATATGGCAGAAATGGTTATTACAAAAATACAGGAAGAGTTAAGCAAATGAGTAGAAAAATTTTATTAGTTGAACCAAATTATAAAAATAAATATCCGCCTATGGGACTAATGAAAATTGCTACATACTACAGAATGCTTGGTGACGATGTAACCTTTTTTAAAGGTGATTTGAGAGAATTAGTATTAGAAGATACATACAAATTATTGTTGGCACAGTTGTATGCAAATGATGCTAATGTTTTTTGGGAAAAATATAAGCCAAGTATATGTCAATATATAAAAAAAGGTAGTAATGAGGTATTGGAAAATATACCATTAGTTAATGATAATGTCATTATCAAAGAATTGTTAAAGTACTATAGAAAATACTATTATAATAAAGAGTACTTTAAAGCGGAAAATAGATTATATGACAGAGTTGGGATAACAACATTATTTACATTTTATTGGGATATAACCATTGACACTATTAATTTTGCAAAGCAATTATGTAAAAATGAGTCTGATGTAATGGTTGGCGGTGTAATGGCATCCATCTTGCCTGAACAAGTGGAAAAAGCAACAGGTATTAAACCTTATAAAGGGACATTAAGCAAAGCAGGAGTATTAGATGATAATGATATTATAATAGATACACTTCCGTTGGATTATTCAATTCTCGAAGAAATTGAGTATGAATATCCCGCAAATGATGGATATTTAGCTTATATGACTCGTGGTTGTGTAAACAAATGCAAGTTTTGTGCTGTACCAAAGTTAGAACCGGAATATAAAAGTTACTTACCAATCACATCGCAAATCGAAGCAACTAATGAGAGGTTTGGCGGAAAGAAAGATTTGTTGTTGTTGGATAATAATGTTCTTGCTTCATGTCAATTTGACCAAATAATAGACGAAATTAAAACGGCAGGATTTGATAAGAATAGCACTTATACACCTCCGAATTTGTATGAGGTGGCTATAAAAAATATAAGAGATAATTACAATGTTAGAGCATACACGAAATTGATTGTTAAACAGTATCATCTACTTATAAAAAAGTATGGTGAAAAGATACAAGATGTGTATGATACTTTGGAGGAAAAGCATCTTTTAAATGATTATACAGCCAAAAAAGAGGCAATATTGGAAACATACGAACTATTAAAGCCGCATTTTGAGGAGTTTTATAAAAGACATCCAAGAAAAAGGTATGTAGATTTCAATCAGGGTATAGATTCAAGACTTATTACTGATGAAAATATGGAAAAATTATTTCAAATTCCAATTCGACCAGTAAGGATTGCTTTTGATCATTGGAAATTGCATGATGTTTATGAGAAAGCAGTTAGAACAGCTGTGAAGCACGGTCATACAAGTTTATCTAATTATGTTCTATATAATTATGAGGATACACCATTAGAATTATATAAACGATTAGAACTTAATGTTAATTTGTGCGAGGAACTTGATGTAAGTATATATTCATTCCCTATGAAATATCATCCTATAGAAGATCCTGAGTATTTTAGTAACAGAGATTACATAGGAAAAAATTGGAATAGAAAGTTTATCAGAACAATCCAAGCCGTTTTAAACTCAACAAAGGGAAAAGTTGGTAAAGGAAAATCATTTTTCTGTAAAGCGTTTGGAGAAAATGAAGAAGAATTTATGAAGCTTTTGTATATGCCTGAAGCAATGATTATTTATCGTTTTTATTTTGAAGGTATTGGTATGACAGATAAATGGTGGAATAAATTCTCATCGTTGTCAGACGAAAAGAAAGCTATCATAAAACCGATTATCGAAAGTAATGACTTTACAGATTATGAGAAAACAATTAAAGATGCTGAAATGCTTGAAGTACTCGATTTTTACAGAATTAAAAGAGAGGACGCTGAGAAAGAAATTAAGCAAGCAGACAAAAGATGATATTGTGGCAACAATATGGCAACAAAATATCTTGTAGTCCAAAAAATTAGTATAATACAGATAATGTAAATACTACAAAGAATAGTCTGTTAACTAATTCAGTTGAGTTTACAAATATCTGAGCGAGTGGGAATAATAAACATTTTCAACCGGCTTGAACCGACAGGTTCAAGCCGGTTTTAATATTTTTCGGAAAATTTATAAAAAATTTATAAAAACTCTTGACATTATGATATACATATGATACAATTAGTATGCATACTAAAAGCGTTTGGAGGAGATGAAATGATAAACAGTATAGTGAAGCGGCATGACAGGCTGGATCCTTTTAATGAAGCACAGATTGAAATTATCCGTGCTACAACAAAGCTTTTTCTGAAGAACGGATACACTAAAACATCCCTGAAAATGATAGAGCAGGAATCGGGCGTTAAGGTGGGGAATATAACTTACTATTTCCATTCAAAAGAGGAACTGCTGAAGGTTCTTGTTGAAGAGCTGATGGACTATCATACCATAATGCTTGAAAAAATTTACCATGATGACGGGGATCCCTTGTTTGCCTATGCAATGGAGGTGACAGCCCAGATTGCACTTTGTGAAAACAACCGAAGCGCCTGGGATTTATATTCCTCGGCATACAGCCTGCCTCACACTTACGAGCACATAAAACTGTGGGCGGCTGAGAAAAATTACAATTTGCTCGGAAAAAGGCTTCCTCATTGGGCAGAACACGATTTCAAGGCTGTGGAAGAGGTAGCAAGCGGTATTGAACTTGCGGCACTTAAATCTGTATGCGACAGGAATTTCACTTTAGAGAAAAAAATCTCACTTTTCTTAAACAGTCTGATGATGCTGTACGAGGTGCCGGCAGATGAAAGAAAAGAGATAATTGAAAGGGTGATTTCCCTTGACTACGAACAAATTGCAAAAGAAATGTTTGAACGCTTTGTAAAACGGCTTGATAACTGAGCATAAACTACCACAGGAGGTAAAACTATGAAAACAAAAACAAAACTTCGTAAATTAATGACTTATGTTATTACACTTGTTATGCTGATGACATTTGTACCGGGCTTTAACTTGACATCAGATGCAGCTGACGCAAACGGTGTCACCGGTGACTGTACATGGACATTTGCTGAAAGTACCGGTACGCTGACCATAAGCGGCGAAGGTGCAATGGCGGATTATGCAACTGCTGATGCGGCTCCGTGGTATCCCTATAAAGACAGCATTGCGGAGGTTAAGATTGAAGATGGTGTTACAAGTATCTCAGCTTATGCTTTTTACGAGTATCCCGTTTTGGCAACGGTCAATATTGCAGGTAGCGTAACAGCTTTTGGCGGAGGAGCATTTCAAAGCTGCCCGATTTTACAAAATGTACGCTATTGGGGAAAAACGGAGCCGGTTTCTGCCGATGGCAGCCATACATTTTCCGCGTGTTCTTATCTTTTTGATGTCCATGTACCAACGGACTATCTGGATGGTGATTCCTTCCTTGGAAAAAATCTGAGAAAGGAGCTCGTTCCTGCTGCAACCTCATATACGGCAACGGTCGTAAATGGTACCGGTAGTGGCGAGTTCACCGAAGGGGAAGATGGTAATATTTCCGCTGACGGAAATGATGTTAAGGGGTTTGGCTGCTG
>JAZQCS010000021.1:0-5741 GCA_045546415.1 Clostridia bacterium
TTCAAGGCGAAAAATGCACATAATCCTGACGGATATGAGCATTTTTTAACACAGAAATTCGACAAAAAGACGATTTTCAGGACAATACTTCCTTGCCTGGCTGTGGCGAACGCATAGCCTTTTTTTGTTAATCAAATAATACCGATTTCACCATTGCCATTGCTTCCCTTATGTAGCAGGGTGCATAGTTGTACCATTGTAAACCTGCGTGTATATGTGTTGCGCCCTGAAACCCCCGCTTTTGCGCAAGCATCGCTCCGCGGCAGATGTGAAAATCGTTGGTTACAAACGCCACAAGATAGGGCTGTCCGGGAAATGCCATATCGGTAAGTAATTCGTACGGATTATGAAATTTACTGTCAAGCAGTTCCTTTGAATAGGTCATATTTTCCGCGGTTGAGGTAGCCCTGTCCTCTTTTATAATCTGGTTCCCGGGTACACCGTGAGCCACAAGGTAATGGTACATTGCCTCTGCCTCGGTTACGGTTTCCTGAGACCCTTTTCCTCCCGACACCACAACGGTAACATCGGGGTTTTTTTCTATGTATTCAAGAGCTTTGTCAAGACGGCTTTTAAGTGCAGGGGTTATTTTATCTCCTTTAAGTCCTGCGCCAAGAACAATCAGGGCATCCTCTTCGTAGGTTACTGTATCATGAATGCCAACGGTCTGAACCACACCCACAAACAACGCAAAAACACAAAGGCAAATGCACAAAAACCGGTGCACTACCCTCAGGGTTTTACATAGGTTGATTTTTTTATAAAAAACCCCACACAGAATCAGAAAAAGCCCTAAAATAATACAGGTTGCAACGCCCCAGTTAAAGCTTTCAACAAAAGCAACAAAAACACCGTTAAAAAGAAGGATGATTCCGGGAACAGTCAAAAACATAGCATCACCTTATTTTGTCATTAATAATTTTTTCATAGTATTCATCATTATACTTTTTCGACACAAAGCAATGATTTCCTTTTCCCGACTTTTCAAAGGTGTTTTCACCCGTTTCTTCATCCACAGATGCCGTACCACGGGTAATAGTGTAGCCGGCTTTTTCTTCATCCCCCTCAAGAGCAAGTACAACAAGCATAGGGTCCCATGAGGATCTTCCGTTTCCCGAGCCGTGGTCACACATAACCTGGTGAAGAATATCTGTCTGTTCAAGCTCTCCTCCGCTTATAACCGTCGCTCCGGTTTCCCAGCCAAGGAAGGTAACCGGAACAGGACATTTTTCACAAAAAAACTTTGCCGCTTTTTTTGAGCGTTCATTGCGGGCAAAATTGTTTTCTCTGCCCTTTTCCTCGTCCCATTTTCCTGCCATCACCCACATTTTTGAAACTCCTGCTTCAACAAGCTCCATGCCGGTGCAGGGTGATATTTCATCGGCACCGCTTTCAAGCAGATTGCTCAGTACCTGCGGATAGCCGATTTCAATTATTTCAATTTTTTCATTCGTTTCGGCGAGCAACCGACGGTAAAGCTTTACTGCATTTTCACCGTCAGCATTTGTTTTTTCGGAATGTGCCGAAAGTCTTGCCTGATAAGGAGGATTTCCTCCGAAATCGGTAGCCTCAAGGTCTATGCCAAGCGGCATATTTTCTATTCCTTCAAGACGCAGAAATCCATCTACCGCTGCCAAAGAATGCTCCATACAGGCGTTTATGCCTATGCCAAGCAGTTCAATTTCACCTTTCTTATGTGCACGTGCAAGAATTCGCAGTGCCACGGCATCATCGCAATCTGTCCACCAATCCGTTCCCAAAATAAACCTTCTCATTTTGTTACCTCCGCATCTTTCGGTATTCCAATGGATTCACACCATATTTATCAAAAAATTTTTTTCTGAAAAAGCTTTCGTTTTCGTATCCGGCAAGGTTAATTATTTCCCCTACGGGCAGTTCGGTTTTTTCAAGCATTTCTGCCGCAAAAACACATCTTTGTTCCTGAACTAATGCCGAAAAGGATTTTCCGGTAATTTTTCTTATGAGAGTTCCTGAATAAACCGCTGAGTAGCCAAGGATTTCTCCCAAACCGGCAAGAGATGCACAGGCAAGGTTTTCCGAAATATACTTTTCTGTGCGTTTTAAAATTCTTTCCTCCCGGCTGTCCTTCACATTTTCCTCAAGGCTGTCCATAGAACACACAACCTCTTCCAGAAGTGGTATGGATGGTGCCGCCCCCATTCTTGAAACCGAAATCGCCGAAGCTGCCGAGGCAATTTTCAGCACCTTTTCAACGGGATTTCCCTGAGCTATGCCCGAAATGAAATACCCTGTGAAGGTATCTCCCGCGGCAGTTGTATCAACAGCATCAACAATAAAAGCATTTTGCTTTATTTCCGCGGATTCATCAAAATAAACGCAGCCGTTTTCCCCAAGAGTCAGCACAACCTTTAATCCCGGAAACCTTTCACGGAAATAGCTTATATTTTCATTCACATTTTCCTGACCGGAAATGGCTTTTGCTTCCACCTCGTTCAGAATAAGGCAGCTGAGCATATCAAAATTCAGCTCTTCGGTTTTTTCATTAAAGGGCGATGGATTAAGGAAAATTTCCAAACCCTTTTCATACGCCTTTTCTATAATATATTTAAGGTTGCTTATTTCGTTCTGAAGCAGAATAATATCCCCTTTGCCAAAATTGGAAAGAACGCTGTCAACATAACCAACTGTTACTTTTTCATTTGAGCCCGGATACAAAAATATGGAGTTCTTGCCTTCACGACTCACCTGAATTACGGCATGACCGTTTTTGCCTTCAACGGTTTTAATGAGAGATATATCCACACCGTTTTCCTCAAGCACCCGTGTCAGCATTTCACCGTCTTCACCCACACAGCCTGCGTGATAAACCTTCGCACCTGCCTTTGCCAGAGCTACCGACTGGTTAAGACCTTTTCCTCCCGGAAATGTTTCAAGGCGGTTGGTGGTTTCGGTTTCTCCAACTGCAACAATGTGGTCAAGAGAATAAACATAATCAAGGTTACATGAACCAAAGTTAAGTATCTTCATAATAATCTCCATTCCGCCGCCATACATCGGCACAAACAGCAATTAAATCTCTCTTATTCGTATGGCAAGGAATGATAAGAGATTTTTACGCCCATGTGCATTCCTGAGCAAATGCGAAGAAAAATTCGCACGGGCTATTTAATCCGCCGAAGGCGTTAACGGAAAAGAAACTTTCGCGTTAAATCACCTCTTAATGTTATTATACCACCGTGACCACTCTTTTACAAGGTCTTTTTTTATACAGAAACAGACCAATTGCATCAGCCATGCACTTCTCTATTTCGGTGTAGGTGAATTCTTATGTCTCGTTTTTTTACAAATAAAGCTTTTCGTCTATTGGTAAATCGTTATCGAGAAGTTCACCAAAATTATTGTTTCTGTATATTTTTTCAACAACCTCGTACATTTTTCTTGCGTTGCACAACTGCACCCTTGCATTACCTATATAACCGTCCTCTATACAGCCGTAATGCCTGAAGGGTTTTTCAAATTTCGTAAAATATGCGGAAACATCAGGAATAACCCCATTAAACCAATATAAAAACCTTTTTTCTTCCCTTCCATCCTTGTGGATGATTTTTCTTTCAATTTTATAGTCTGTCAGTCGGTTTGGTGTACACAGCATCTCTTCCACGCAATGAAGATATGTATTTTTGTTCTGTCCCACACCAATCAGCAGAATGTAACCATCCTCCGCATACAGCTTGCCGTAACAACCGTCGGGGTTGGCAGGGGTTTCGGCATTTTCCTCTCCCGATGCAAACTTTTCTGCTTTTTCCCTGTTGCCAAACACCGTCATGGAATGTGTCGGATGCATAGTCCTTACCGCATCCGGATGTCCTGCAGCAAGCTTTGGCAACACTCCTATGCAGCTGTAATTTGTTCTCAGGTCGTACACATCGTTACTGCCCCAGGTATGGGTAGGCACGCATAAAAGGCCGTCATCTGCAGCAAAAAAATCAATCAGAGCCGACAAAAGAGTTTCCCCTCCGCCTTCAATTTCCCCTACCGCCTTTAGTGAGGTGTGTACAGTAACAGTTTTACCTTTAATATGTCTGAATTTTTCCAGCTGATTCAACAGCTGTTCTTTTGAAATAGCTTTATTATTCATATTTTCCGTTCCTTTTTGAGTTTTTATAACAGATTATATTTGAAATCCCTGAAGGTTACGCTGCCTTCACCGGAGCTGTAAATACCAGGGCGTAAATTTAAAAATCCGCCAAACACATTGTGGTTATATCCCGATATTTCAAAGGATTTATTGTTTTTATGCCAGGTTTCTCCGTCTGTACTGTAAAACAGAGTAGCCACCTGACCTTTGTTACGGATTTTAAGATGTATCTTTTCAGTACATATCTCCCGTATTTTATGATTTCCCAGGCGAAACTGCTTCTGATAAATATACTTTCCGTCATAGCCCAGACCCACAAAGAATTCAGGGCTGTAAAACAGCAAAAGACCGCCCTCGCTGTTTCCGTTTGTTTCAAGAGTTACCTGCACTTCATAATCCCGGTGCATAGGGTTCACCGCAAGAACACCGCTTTCCTGCGCAGGCACATTTTTTGCTTTCAGGGTAAGCCCGTCTCCGAATGTAAAACGGGCTTTATCATACTCCCCATACATTGCCCACCAAATACCAAGGCTATCCCCGGAGAAATCATCCGAAAGGCATATTTCTGCCCCGGGCTTTGCACCTTCCGGCATAGGAATTACATCTCCCATTGACCATTCTTCGGGAACATAAAACCAGCCGTCATCTGTCCATTCCACGGGAAGGAGCAGGGTCTGCCTGCCAAGGGTGTAATAGCCCTTTTCATAGGCATGAAGCATCATCCACCAAGTACCGTCCGCCTTTTCAAAAACTGTGCCGTGACCCTTTGACCACCAACGCTCTTCTGCCGAGCTTGTGTGCACAATAGGGTTATAGGGTGAATTTTCCCAGGGACCCGTGGGAGTTTTGCTTCTTGCAGAAATAACCATATGACTTGTAGCAGGTCCGGCTGTGCCTCCGTGAGCACAGGTAAGGTAATACCAACCGTCCTTGTAAAAAAGCTTGGGTGACTCAAGTGCAGGGCCTTCCACCTCCCACTCGTCGGGATAATCCCATCCACTGTAGACCTTTTGTGTTTCGCCACAGGTATGAATATTATCATCGCACAAGGGTCGCATATGACCGCCTGATACATGAAGGTATTTTTCTCCGGTATCCACATCCCGGACAAAGCCCGGGTCAATAAAGCCTGCACCGGTATCTATCGGCTCACTCCAGGGACCTTCTATTTTATCGGCATATATTACATAGTTTTTCCCCGATGCCGGGAAGTATATGTAAAACTTTCCATCTATGAACTGTAAATCCGGTGCCCATACATCACCGGCATATTCCGTAAGGGCTCTGCAAAGGGGTTTCCAGTTTATTAAATCTTCAGAATGCCAAATAAGAAGCCCCGGCGCATATTTAAAGGAGGAATGTACCATATAGTAATCCTTACCCATACGAAGTATGGAGGGGTCAGCAAAATCTCCCCGTAAAACCGGATTTTCAAATGTATTTTTCATAATGTCACCTCGCGCTTTTTGTTATCATCATTATATAACATTTTTTGTACCGTGTCAACCTGCTGCGCAAAAACGCCTAAATTGGCGGGATTTGGAGGGGGGGATCAGAGGTGGATTCCGGGTATTTTTGGGGTGGAATTTTCATAGTATTTACGATTTCTGTTTTTCTGATG
>JAZQCS010000022.1:0-37265 GCA_045546415.1 Clostridia bacterium
GTTCTGGTCCATGAACTGGCATAATTCCGATGAGGCAAAGAAACTCCTCAGCGCGTATTTTACAGGCGCCGCGTCAAGATAATCTTCAATGTCTTTTACTTCTTCGGAATCGATGATGAAATCGAGCTTTTTTGCGGTCTGCCTTTCCATTTCCCGCATCCCGTTGGTGAATGCCCGCAGGATCTGCTCACCTGAAGATCTGGTTCTGCGGTTTCCGAGATGGTCGATGTCATCCCGGATGAAATTTCCGCTTTCCTGGCAGCGGATCACCGAGGCCGCGGTTATTATAACATCCCAAATCGTCAGGGTACGGTGTGTTCTGGAAATGATATCGTCAAGCCCGAGACGTTCATTCAGCTTTTTCCGTCCTGTTTTCTTGCAATCGCTGAAAAAATCGCTTCCTGAACGCTGTTACAGTCCTGATATTCATCAACATATATTTCATCATATTTTTCACGAAGTGCAGCTGCCACAGGCAGTTCTTCATCCTGAAGAAGTTTAAGGGCAATATGCTCAAAGTCGTTAAAATCTATATAATTTTTTTCTTTTTTCTTCTGTGAGAAAATTTCCGAAAAAGTAACAATGGCTTTTTCGAACATTTTTATATAAGGGTATGCCCTTTTTACCGATTCTGCACCACCGTTTTCGGTAATTTTCTTAACGGCTTTTATGTTTTCCGTACAAACACCTTTGTAAGTGTCACGAAGAGACTTTGCAATTTCCGCAAGCCCGGGGTCAGCATTTTTATCCTGCCTTATTGTGGGAAACTCCATAGAGATAATGCTGTTATATATATCCTTCCAGGTACCCGTACACGATGCAAGTACAGCTTCAGCCCGTCTTGCTTCCTCTGCATATGCATCGTAATTTTTTGCCGAGCCTGACATATCGGCATATTTCAGCACCTCATTATAGCCCTTAACAACTGCTGTAAAATCAACTTTAAGCTTATCTTTAAGAAGCTTGGTCCAGGGCAAAGCCTCAATATCAAATGTTTCTATGTTATATTTTTCAACCTGGGTTTCAAGCCACGCAAGTGGGTTTTCAAAGCTTTGAATGTAGTTATAGGTTTTAATAATATGCTCTGCAAAAACCTCGTCTCTGCCGTTTGCAAGCCATGTAGTAACATTTGAAAACTCTTTACCGTATTCCTCGTACAATCTGTTAATCGTTTCAATTGCCGCCTCGGTACACATAAGCTCTTTTTCAGCCTCGTCAATTATTCCAAAGCCGGGATCCATATCAACAAGATGAAAATTGCTTTTTATAATATTCAGGCAAAAGCTGTGTATTGTTGTTATATTTGCCTTTGGTACAAGGGAAAGCTGACGGGATATTTCTGTATTATCCGGATTTTTAATAAGCTCTTCTCTGAGCTTATCTACAATTCTCTGACGCATTTCAGCTGCAGCCGCATCGGTAAATGTTACAATAAGAAGCTTATCCACACGCACGGGATTTTCCCCCGTAACACGCCTCAAAACACGCTCAGAAAGAACAGCGGTTTTACCCGACCCGGCCGCTGCCGAAACAAGCAAATCGCAATCTTTTCTGGTTATGGCATCATTTTGTTCAGGTGTCCATTCAGGCATTACTGTTCCCCTCCTTCGTAATAATTTCCCATGCTTCATCTGTTTTTATTTTTTTAAGATAGTTATACCGGTTACCGTAGCAAGTGTCGAAATGACAGACTTTTTTAAAGTCGCAATAAGTACACGGAGTTTCGTCTCCGAGCTTATATGGTGAGATTTCAGTTGTGCCCTTCAAAAGCTCACGACTCATTTTTTTAACGGTTTCAAGGACATATTTATTCATTGCCTCAAACTGTTCATATGTGGCAACTCTTGAATGAGAATCAAAATTTCCGTCTTTTTTTAATTTTACCGGCAAATAGCTGTCCTCGCCTTTTTCAATGGAAACATCCATCTTTTTTACAATTTCAATATCATTAATAAGCAGTCCTGTGGTTTTTCTTTCTTTTTCAACAGCCTTTGCCGCCTCGGTATCACTTATGTCCGATTCCACCGAAGCAATAGGGTCAAACAATCGTATATAAAGCATACCTGCACAAAGGGCGTTTTCCTGCTGAGTCAGGCTGTTTAAATATACAGCAAGCTGAAGGTTCATTCCGTGGTAAAGGTTTTCAATCTTAAAATCCCGCTGACCCGATTTATAATCAACAATACGGATATATTTCTTTCCATCGGGAGCTATATAAATATCCCCTCTGTCAATTTTGCCTCTAAGCTTTATAAGTTTTCCCCCCACCGGAATTTCAATGCATTTATATTCACCCTCATCGTCAAAGGAGATTTCGTACCCCATAGGTATAAACTCTCCACTCTGAAGCTGTTTTGCAACGGCAAAAGCCGAAAGACTTACAGCTTCTTTAATTCGGTTAATTGCCCAAAGCTGACGGGGTTCAACAGTATCCAGGGATTCTTTAAGTATTTCAGCCTCCTCATCCGAAATTTCTACAACTGCTTTTTCAAGCCATTCGGATGTGACATTTTTCCATGTACCAACCTCTTTTTTCACTTTAAGAGACAGTTTTTCAATAACACTATGTATAACCGTTCCCGTATCGACAGTTTTAAATTCGGAGGTATCTCTTGGCTGTGCATTTAAAATGTATTTTGCAAAGTACATAAATGGACATTGTCTGTATGTTTCAAGCCGTGAAACAGATGTGTAAACCTCTTCCTTATATAATTCCGAAATATTTTTCTCATTAAGGGGCAGAGATTTGTTCCTGAAAGAAAATGCGTTTAAAATAATTCTGCATTTTTCTCTGTATTTTTCATTTTCCTCAAGCTGTTTTGCAACCTCATACCATACCGGAGAAATTTCCTCTCCTTCCCTTTCTCTGCTTTTTTCCACAGCAAGCTTTCCTATTGCGCTTTCGGCAGATACCAAAGCATCTACAGGTTCAGGCTCACAGGTAACATTCTCTGTTTCGGTAATCCCGGGAAACAGTATCTTTATCTTTCTGATCAGTCCCGAAGGAGCAAGAGAGCTTCCGGCATTATCCGACATAGGATATGAAAGATAAACCTTATCCTCAGCGTGAATTAAGGTTGCATAAACATTGAATTCCTCATCAAATGTACGGGAAACCGTATCCGGTGCCATTTTAAGACCAAGACTTTCCAAAGTACGGCGTTCTTCATCCTTAATAACACCTTCATTCACATAAACCCCCGGGAAAACACCGTCGTTAACCCCGGTTATAAACATCACCCTGCATTTTGCAGCTCGTGACCGGACAGTATCCGCAAAAACAACACTATCGGCAGATGTTGGAATATTTCCTACAGTATGAGCATTAAACGCTGTTTCAAGCATAGCGGCAAATTCCTCAAGAGAAACATTTTCATCTTCCCTGCAAACCGAATCAATATCATCAAGTGAAGCTATAATCATAGAATAAATCTGACCGTAGCGTTTTGAAACATCCGGGTCAGCAGTTGCATAAAACTCTTCAACATCGTATATTTTATCAGCAAAATGAAGTTCTGTCATAAACTCCATAAGTGCTCTTATTCTGTCTCTTACAGAGGTGGAATTCTTCATTTTTTCTTCAAGAGCAGAAACCGGTGAAACAATTTTTTTACGGATTTTTTCAAGCCGTTCGAGAGCTTTTTCATCAAAGCCCTTCGGTTCATAAGACCAGGGTTTACCATTTGTCCAACCTGTACCGCGAATGCCTGTTTTTATAATGTAATTTTCAATAAAATCACACTCGCTGTCCGAAACGGGACCAAAACCCGTTTTAAGAAAGGCAAAAACCGACGGATAATCCCATTTTTTAAGAATTATATTAAGAGCACCTATAATAGCAACAGCAGGTGTTTCCTCACTCAGGGGCTGTTTGTTGCTCTCGTATAGGGGAATGTTATATTTTTTGAAAACAGAAGATACGATTGTTTTGTAATTTTCAGGATTTGCCGAAACTACCGAAAAATCTCTGAATCTGTAACCGTTATCACGAACTTTTTTTACTATAATTTCCGCAATCTGTTCAATTTCTTTATTTAAATTCAGAGCAAAAAGAATTTCTACTCCATCGGGAGTGCCTTCAAAACCGTTATACAGCCCTTTTCTAAGGTTACTTTCAAGGTGTTCACGGGTTTTGTTGGTGTAAGGATTCTTCTCAAGAAACAAAGGCTTGTCAGCACGTACATCATACTTTTCGCACATTTCCGAAAGATTTTTAAATGTTTTTGTCTGCATTGAAAAAACAGCCGTATTTTTCAAGGAATCTGTACAAAGTGAAATATTCACCTTTTCAGCACTCCGGCATAGCTGTGTTATTACTGTAGTTTCCTGAGGAGTAAATCCCTCAAACTCATCAATAAAAATTATGCTGTTTGCAAAAAAGCCGGGGTTCTCACGAAGAATATCCGCAAGAAGTGTAAGCTCATCATCCGGATCTGTAAAAACGTCGGCTATAGCTTTCTGATATCCATGAAAAAGCAGAGCAATATCCTGCATTTTCATTTTCAGGAATTCATCTTCAATATGGTTTGATATTTCTGCTATTTTTTCCGGAGTAGTGTTATATCTCTTAAATTCAGAAAAAAGTGTGGTCATTATATCCGCAAAGCCGGGATATGCCGCAGATTTACCCAGAACCTTCAGTTCCTTGATGCAATTTCCCGCAACCTTGGAAATTATAATTTCTTTACCGGTTTCGGTAAGCCTTGGTAAAAGAGAGCCTCCCACATTGTTACAAACATAGTAAAAAAGCCGCTTGAAGGAAAGAACCTCCACAGTTTTGGGGCTTATAACTCCAAGTTTTGAAGCAAGAGCTTTTTCAGTTTCATAGGAATACTGTTCAGGCACAATAAAGAAAACCTTTTTATCAGTTTCTTTCCATATTTTTTCGGCAGTTTCAAGAAAATATTCTGTTTTTCCGCTGCCCGGAAGTCCGTAAACTATTTGCAAAGACATAAAATCACCGCCCAATTCATTATACATATATTTTAACATAATTTTTGTAAAATGTAAAGGATATCAGTATACAAAATTAAATGCAGGTATATAATTAAATCCGGGAGGGATTAAATTGACTTTAAAAAGCATTACTGCTGCCGATGTTATGAGAAAAGCGGTATCGGTTGACCCTGAAAGAACAGTTGCGCACGGAAAACTGATAATGGAACGCAACAGCACAGATTTTTTATATGTTTCCAAAAACGGAAATCTGTCCGGAATTTTTTACAAAAGCGATATATCCGATGGCAACCTGAAGGGAATTATTGCAGATTTTACTGAACCCTGCAAATTATCTGTTCTGTCCGATTCGGATTTAGCCTATGTGTTACAGCTTCTGAAAAACGAGAACCTTTATGCACTCCCCGTTGTGGAAAAAGGCAAGTGTACCGGAATAATCACCCGTGAAACTCTTCGCGCGGACGGTTTTATACAATAAAAAAACCCTCTGATAAAATCAGAGGGCTTGAATTATGAATATTAGATATACTGTTTTCTTGCCTGATAACGAGTATGAAGAAGCTCGTGAGCCTTATGGCTTCCGGGTTTTTCAAAATATTCTTCGTAAATTCTCTTGATTGCAGAGTTTTCGTGAGATTTACGAACTGCAAGAACTGTATCTTCTGTGTAAAGAGCTTTTGCACGAAGAGCCTTGATGTCCTTTTCAGCCTGAGTTTTACTGTCAACGATAGGCTGACCGCCACCGGTTACGCAACCACCGGGACAACCCATAATTTCAATGAAATGATAATTTGCCTTACCGGCTTTAATATCATTAAGAAGCTTTCTTGCATTACCAAGACCGTGAGCAATTGCTACATTCACATCAGTATCGCCAACCTTAACGGTAGCTGTTTTAATACCTTCTGTACCACGAACAGCTTCAAAATCAACGCTTTCAAGAGGCTTATTTTCAACAAGCTCTTTAACTGTACGAAGAGCAGCTTCCATAACACCACCTGTTGCACCGAAGATAACGCCTGCACCGGAACCGATATCAAAGATATCATCAAAACCTTCGTCGGAAAGGTTAGCAAAATCAATACCTGCTGTTTTAATCATCTTTGCAAGTTCACGGGTTGTGATAACTGCATCAACATCACGAAGACCGTTTGCTTCCATTTCATCTCTGTCGCACTCGAACTTTTTAGCTGTACAAGGCATAACAGAAACTGTGAAAATCTTCTTAGGGTCAATACCCTTCTTTTCAGCGTAGTAAGATTTTACAACTGCACCAAACATCTGGTGAGGAGACTTACAAGAAGAAAGGTTAGGAATGAACTCGGGGAAGAAATGTTCACAGAACTTAACCCAACCGGGAGAGCAGGATGTGATAAGAGGAAGAGTTCCACCGTTCTGAAGTCTGTCAAGAAGCTCTGTACCTTCCTCCATAATGGTAAGGTCAGCAGAAAAGTCTGTATCTAAAACTTCATCAAAACCAAGTCTTCTCATAGCAGCAGCCATTTTTCCTGTTACACAGGTACCGATAGGCATACCGAATTCTTCACCAAGAGCTGCACGAACAGCGGGAGCCGCCTGGATTACAACATGTTTGTCTTCATCAGCAAGAGCATCCCAAACAGCCTGAGTACCGTCTTTTTCATAAAGAGCACCAACGGGACAAGCAGCAATACACTGACCACAGTTTACACAAGGAGTATCTGCAAGGGACATATCAAAAGCAGAGCCAATTCTTGTTTCGATACCACGGTAAGCAGCATCTATGGCAGAAACTGTCTGAACATTTTTACAAACGCTTACACATCTGCGGCAAAGGATACATTTGCTGTTATCACGAACAATAGAGGGAGAAAGGTCATCAATTGTGACTTCTCTCTGTGCACCTTCGTATCTGATTTCTGTAATACCAAGATCATCAGCAAGAGTCTGAAGCTCACAGTTTCTGTTTCTGGGACAGGTAAGACACTTTCTGTTATGGTCAGAAAGAATCAGCTCAACAGTTGCTTTTCTTGCACGACGAACCTTAGGAGAGTTTGTAAGAACTTCAAGTCCTTCAGCAACGGGGTATACACAAGCCGCCTGAAGGGCTCTTGCGCCCTTAATTTCAACGATACAAACTCTACAAGCACCTATCTGGTTGATATCTTTAAGATAGCAAAGAGTAGGTATATTTATATTAACTGTTTTTGCGGCTTCAAGGACGGTAGTACCTTCGGGTACGGATACCGCAATGCCGTCTATAGTTAAGTTTACCATTGTTAATCCTCCTTAATTACTTTTTATAAATTGCGCCGAACTTACAGCTTTCAATACAAGCGCCACACTTAATACATTTATCTTTATCGATAACGAAGGGGCTCTTGATTTCGCCTGTAATGGCTTCAGCGGGACATTTTCTTGCGCAAAGGCTACAACCCTTACACTTATCAGCATCAATGTAGTAGCTAACAAGAGCTTTACATACGCCTGCAGGACAAACCTTATCAACAACGTGAGCTACATATTCATCTCTGAAGTACTGAAGTGTGCTGAGAACAGGGTTGGGAGCTGTCTGACCAAGACCGCAAAGAGCAGAATCCTTAATTGCATAGCAAAGTTCTTCAAGCTTATCAAGGTCTTCAAGAGTACCTTTACCGGAAGTAATCTTTTCAAGCATTTCGTAAAGTCTCTTTGTACCGATACGACAGGGAGAACATTTACCGCAGGATTCGTCAACTGTAAATTCAAGGAAGAATTTAGCAATGTCAACCATACAGTTATCTTCGTCCATTACGATAAGACCGCCGGAACCCATCATGGAACCGATGCTCATAAGAGAATCGTAATCGATTTCAGTATCAATAAGGTGAGCAGGGATACAACCGCCGGAAGGTCCGCCTGTCTGAGCAGCCTTGAACTTTTTACCGCCGGGGCAACCGCCGCCGATTTCTTCAACGATTTCGCGAAGAGTTGTTCCCATGGGAACTTCAACAAGACCTGTGTTATTGATTTTACCGCCAAGAGCGAATACCTTTGTACCCTTGCTCTTCTCGGTACCGATTGTATTAAACCATTCTACACCCTTGTTTATAATAATCGGGATGTTAGCATAGGTTTCAACGTTGTTAAGAATAGTGGGCTTTTCGAAAAGACCTTTAACTGCAGGGAAAGGAGGACGGGGTCTGGGCTCGCCTCGGTTACCTTCAATTGAGTTCATAAGAGCTGTTTCTTCACCGCAAACGAAAGCACCGGCACCAAGACGGATGTCAAGGTTGAAATTAAAGCCTGTACCAAAAATGTTTTCACCAAGAAGACCGTATTCCTTTGCCTGGTCAATAGCAATCTGCAAACGCTTAACAGCGATGGGATACTCTGCACGGATGTAAATATAACCCTGGTTAGCGCCAATAGCGTAACCTGCAATTGCCATAGCTTCAATTACAGTATGGGGGTCACCCTCAAGTATTGAACGGTCCATGAATGCACCGGGGTCACCTTCGTCAGCATTACAGCAAACATATTTCTGGTCATTTTTGGAGGCTGCAGCGAACTTCCATTTAAGACCTGTAGGGAAACCTGCACCGCCACGGCCGCGAAGACCGGAAGCAAGAATGGTTTCGATAACCTGCTCAGGTGTCATTTCAGTAAGCACCTTACCAAGTGCCTGATATGCATCAACAGCGATAGCTTCTTTAATATCTTCAGGGTTAATAACACCACAATTACGAAGAGCTATACGCATCTGTTTTTTATAGAACTGAACTTCGTTAAGAGGCTTAACTTCGTCCTTTTCCTTGTCTTCCCTGTAAAGAAGTCTGTCAACAATACGGCCTTTAAGAAGATGTTCTTCAACAATCTCCTTAACATCATCAACCTGAACAAGGCTGTAGAAGGAACCCTCAGGGTATACAACTACAACCGGACCCAGAGCACAAAGACCGAAACAGCCTGTCTGGATTACTTTTACTTCTTTGTCAAGTCCTTTTTCAGCAAGTAATCTGTCAAACTCTTCATGAAGCTTAACAGAGCCGGAGGATGTACAACCGGTACCGCCGCAAATAAGGACATGTGATCTGTAAATATTCATGCTTTTTCCCCTCTCTTATTATTCAGCAGCGCCTACTGTAAATTCAGCAACGGGCTGTTTGTTTATGATATGCTCAGCCACCACTCTGGCAACCTTATCTTCGGTCATCTTAACATAGGTAACCTTTTCTTCACCGGGCATCATAACTTCAACAATGGGCTCTAAACGGCACATACCGATACAGCCTGTCTGTGTAACTGTTACATTACCAAGACCTCTTTTGTTTACTTCCTCAAGAAATGCGTTCATAACAGGTCTTGCACCTGCTGCAATTCCGCAAGTTGCCATGCCAACAACAATACGGATACCGTCTTCACGGTCCTTACGTAAATCAACCTGCTTAGAGATTTCATCACGAAGCTGTTTTAACTCTGCTAAACTCTTCATAATATCCTCCTTATAAATATTAAAAAATTTACAAAAATTTATTTACACTCCGAAAGCCCTTCGTTGATGTATTCCTTAATCCACCCCAACACTTCGGGGTTTGTCAGCGGAACATCGCCAAGAGTTTCTTTTATATCCTTAGTATCAAAAACAAACTCTCCTCCGGACCTTCTGTGAGTATATACATAATTAATTTCCGGTGCACTCATAAGTATGGTAACCATTGTTTCCGCCATATCTCCAACAGGAGCACGGTCAATGTTATCAAGCTCAAAGCACACATAAAGGGTTGTTCCCATTCCAAGCTCGGAGTCTATCTCAAGATGCCCTCCGCATTGCTGGGCTGCAGCCTCAAAAAGGGAAATTCCCATTCCTACCTTTCGGGTGGTTCTTGTGGTTGCAAAAGGGTCCTTTACCCTTGCCAGAAGCTCTTCACTCATTCCGCAGCCGTTATCGGCAATTGAAATTTCAAGAAGATTTTCCTCCCGGCTTTCATTTATATCTATTTTAATTTCTGTTGCCTTTGCTTTAACTGAATTCTGAACAATATCCAGAATATGTAACGAAAGCTCTTTCATAGGTTTTTACCTTCCTTTGAACAAATCAGAAATTTCACAATCAAGCATATTTTCCTTGTTTGCAATATCCTTAAGATAATGAGCGTCCGAATTTTGCATAACAAAAAATCCCTGAAGGTCTTTTCTGCTTGCAATAAAATCCTGAGGGTCAGCCACAGTGTTTGACATTTCAACCCACTTTGCTTCAAGCTCCTCCGGTATGAAACCAAGGTTTGTAAGCACGCTGTATGAATGGCGGTCAATGTGTGCCGGAACCGCAAGACCCCCTGCTTCCTTAACAAGTTCAAAAACTTTTTCAATAGAAAGTGTTGTAGGCGAAATAAGAAGCCTTTTTTCCTCACCGACAATTTCATCGTTTTCATTCATGTAGAGCTGACGGCCAAATATCTCAGGTTTATTATCTATGGGCGGAAGGCTTTCATAAACAACCTTTGCTACCCGTTCTGCGCTTTCAATGTCCGGAAAAACCGTTAAAACATGAACTTCCTCTGCCGTTTCAATTTCCATACCGGCAAGAACCTTTATTCCAAGGCTTTCCCCCACCTTCATGGCAGCACGGACATTTCCCACCGTGTTATGGTCTGAAACTGCAATTACATCAAGCCCGGCAATGTAAGCCATCCCAACAATGTTACCGGGAGTCATATCCTCATCACCGCAGGGCGAAAGAGCTGAATGAATGTGAAAATCGTACTTAAGCATTTTTTATAAGCTCTCCGATTTTTGTACTGAGCTCGTAGCTTGACAGCTCCGACGACATTATAACAATATCCTGGCTGTTAGCCTTCTCAATAACATTTTCATCGGGTATTACACCTTCGCTGAGAAGTATGCAGGCACAATCAGTAAGGGTTGCCACCGCAACAATGTTAATGTTGCTCATAATGGTTATCCATACATCACCGGTTCTTGCTCTGCCCATTACCCAGCTGAGCAAATCACCAACATACCCGCCTGTTACCTCACGGTCATCATAATCACATTCTGTCAGCAATTTAAGGTCAAGTTCCTTTTCTAAAACAGATAATTTCATAATCAGTACCTCTCCATCTCTGCAATGTTAAAATCGTATCCGCTTTGCTTACGCTGTTCAAGACTGTACAGCTCTGATGAAATGGACTGAATTCTTCCAAGCTCATCTGTTGAAAGCTTTGTGCCGTCACAATGACTCTGTGATATGGTATTAAGTTCATCGTAAAGGCGTTTAACATGGTCTCCGCGTTTGAATACACAGTCACACTCGTTGGCGTAGCCTTTAACTATGTCCTCTGCAAGAGCTTTGCAGGTAGGAGCACCGCAGGCACCGCAATCAAGCTGAGGAAGTGTTTCAAACACCTTGTCAACCTTTTCCATAATTTCCATTGCTTTTGAAAAATCGGTATCAATGTTCATTGCACCCGAAGGAGCAAGCTCTTTTTCGCAGAAAATGTCGTAAGGCTCAACCTTTTCTTTCAGAACGGTTTCGCCTGCCGCATCTGCCATAGCTCTTATGTTGTTTACACAGACATAGGAGTTTGTAACATTAAGTGCACCGCCTACGCAACCGCCGGTACACGCCGAAAGCTCAACAAAGCGTACATCGGGCAGTTTTTCGTCTTCAATAGCACCTAGAATTTTTATAACATTTTCAATTCCGTCAACAACTATGCAGTTATCAAGCTTTGTTCCCTTACTTTCACCGCCTCTGCGCGCCCAGGATATTCCTTCATACCCTGCTTTTGCAAGCGGTTTTGGTTCAACATTTTTAAGAACTCCGAGAAGCTTTACATAAACATCATTAACGGAAATCGCTCCGCTTACCGCAGAAGCCTCAACAACAGCCGAAGCTTTAATGCTTGTCATTTTTGCCGGACAAGGTGTTATGAAAAACACACCTATTTTTTCATCCGGCAAACCGGTTTTTTCCCTTGCCTTTCTTCTGGCAAGACGCGCAGCAACCTCCATAGGTTCAAGAAGGTTAACAACATTTCCCAGAAGCGAAGGAAAACGCACCGATATAAGCCTCGTAACAGCGGGACAAGCAGAACTGATTGCCGTTTTCGGAAGGGTATCTTCCTCCAGCATTTTCCTGGTAACGGCACTAACGTGTTCAGCAGCCTCTGCCACCTCAAAAACATCGTCAAAGCCGATTTCAAGAAGACCGCTAAGCACCTTATCAACGGTCATATTCCTGCCAAACTGTCCGTAAAGAGCAGGAGCAGGAAGAGCAATTTTATACTCATATCCCGAAAGTGCCTCAAAAGAATCAGTAACGGCCCTTTTTGCACGCGCCGCACAAACTCTGATACATTCACCGCAGTCTATGCAGCGATCTTTAATTATTTTAGCCTTGCCGCCTCTGACTCTTATTGCCTCTGTGGGACACCGCTGAATACAGTTGGTACAACCCTTGCACCTTGCAGTATCAAGCGTAACTGAGTGATAGTATGGCATTTATACCGCACCCCACTTTCAGACTAATAAAAATCTAACTTTTACAAATTGACAACCAAAGTGATTTTTGTACCTACTCCAACCTCGGTATCAATTTTCATTTCATCGGTATATCTTTTAATGTTAGGCAACCCCATTCCGGCACCAAAGCCCAGTTCCCGGACAGTATCACTTGCTGTTGAAAAACCTTCCTGCATAGCAAGCTCAACATCAGCAATACCCGGGCCGTTATCCGAAAACACAACCTGTATACGGTCGCTTAAAACCTCTGCATCGCAAATGCCTCCGCCTCCGTGTACAACCGTGTTGATTTCCGCCTCATACATGGCAATTGAAACTCTTCGGATAATTTCAGGGTTTATACCCAGTTTTTTAAGAATTGTTTTAAAGTTGCTGGAGGCTTCTCCTGCAACAGAAAAATCCGTTCCGGAAATATCATAATGTTTCAGCACTCTGATACCCTCCCAAACCATCCGCATAAAGCTTACCGCAGGCAATATAAAGCGGAAGTTCAGTTGAAAGAAGGACAATGCCTCTGTCGTTGGCAAGCTCCACAACCTCTGCAGTCGGAACTTTACCGCGAACAAAACAGATAGCAACAATGTCCATCATTTCGGCTGTGCGGATTACCTGAGGATTTATAAGACCTGTGAGAAGCAGCGACTGGTCCTTTACAAAAGCAAGAACATCACTCATAAGGTCACAACCACAAGCTGTGTGTATTTCGGTATTTTCAAGGGCAGTCTGGTCCTCACCGGTTAAAACAGAAGCCGAAAGTGCTGAAGTAATACTTGATAATTTCATAGTTTAAAACCCCTTTCGGGAAAATTAAGCGTTGATGTATTTGTCAAGAATTCCGGGGATGTCATCAACAACAAGCTTACCGTAAACTTCATCGTTAACAGTAAGAACGGGAGCAAGACCGCAGGCACCGATACAACGGGTTGCCTCTAAAGAGAACTTGCCGTCATCGGTACATTTACCAACTTCAACATTAAGTCTTTTCTTGATTTCTTCAATAAGGTCTCCAGAGCCCTTAACATAACAAGCTGTACCGAGACAAACTCCGATAACATACTCACCCTTGGGATAAAGAGAAAACTGTGCATAGAAGGTTACAACGCCGTAAACCTCTGTAAGAGACATTCCCAGCTCGTCAGCTATAATTTTCTGAACTTCAATGGGAAGATAACCGTAAATTTCCTGTGACTTGTGAAGAACCGGAATAAGAGCTCCCTGCTCACCCTTATGCTCGTTTATAACTGCATAAAGCTTTTCTTCCTGCTCTTTTGTACCTTTGAATTCAATAGTACCTGTAAAGCTCATTTTTAATACCTCCTGTTAATTTCTGCGTGATTGTTAAATTTTTGTCACACGCAGATTCCATAAGTCATATAATATTATACTATATATTAAAGTAAATGTCTATAGTTTTAAAATAATTTAATATTTTTTAATGTAGAAAAAAATCGTCACTTTTTGCAATTTTATTGTGCAACTTTAACAAATATTAACCTTTTCTTAGTTTGTTTCATAGAATAAAGTACACTATTTTAGTGTATTTTTCTTCTGTTTTTTATAATTTAAATTAAGGAGGTATTTTCTTTTGAAAACTCTCCCCTACGACCGTATTTCTGCTGTAAACTATGCTAAAAAATGGGCTTTTGCAAGAAATCCGGAATATTTCGACTTTTCTTTTCTTGGCGGTGACTGTACAAATTTTGTATCACAATGCGTATATGCCGGAAGCGGTATAATGAACTATGAACCTGTTTACGGATGGTATTACATTTCCTCCTATGACCGTTCACCGGCATGGACCGGAGTTGAATTTTTCTACGATTTTTTTATAAACAATAAAGGTCCCGGCCCTTTCGCAACAGAAACCGACGAAACAAACTTATTACCCGGAGATGTTGTACAGTTTAAAGGAAGGGATAGTTTTCGGTTCGACCACACACTTTCTGTAACCGGCATAATTCCTTCAATTAAGCCAATAATACTTGTAAGCGCACATACTGACAACGCATATATGCGGCCCCTTAATACATACCGTTTCCGGGATATTCGCTTCCTTCATATTGAAGGAGTCCGCAAGGAAGAATAAATGTATTGACAAACCACGCATATATGTGGTAAAATAAATATGTTTTTCAGCATTAAAGATTTTTATGAAAGAGGTGAAGGAAATGGACGCAGGCAGTAGTAACAGTATAACCCCTGTCGGGCGCGAAATGGCAGCAGACCCGTGTCTGTTTCCATTGCTTTAAATAACCTGACAAGCGATTATACTGCTTCCTACCTGATTTATTTTTAAAGGAGGAGTTGTACAATGCTTGAAGAAATCAAAGAGCTTTTAGAAGCAAAAAACTATCCAGCGTTGAGAGCACAGCTTGAGGTACTGGAGCCTGTTGACATTGCAGCTTTACTCGACGAGCTAAGTGTGGAACAGGTTTTGCCCCTGTTCCGCATTCTGCCAAAAGTTACGGCAGCTGAAACCTTTGTTGAAATGGATACCGACCGTCAGGAAATGCTTATCCATTCTTTCAACGATACAGAACTTAAAGCCGTACTTGACGAGCTTTTCCTTGATGATACCATTGATATCATCGAAGAAATGCCCGCCAATGTTGTCAGCAGAATTATCCGTCATTCGGACATGGAAACCCGAAAAAACATCAATGAGTTGCTGAACTATCCCAAGGATAGTGCCGGCAGTATTATGACCATTGAATATGTTGACCTGAAAAAGAACATGACAGTCAGCGAGGCAATCAACCGTATACGCACAACAGGGGTGGACAAGGAAACAATTTATACTTGTTATGTAACCGGTGTTCACCGCAAGCTTCAGGGTCTTGTTTCGGTTAAAACCCTTTTGCTTTCCCCCAACGATGCGATACTTGAAGATATAATGGAAACCAACATTATATACAGCTACACAACAGATGATAAAGAGGATGTTGTTAACAAAATCAACAAATACGGTTTTCTTGCAATGCCGGTTGTTGATAAAGAAAACCGTCTTGTGGGCATTGTTACCGTTGATGATGCTATTGATGTCATCCAGGAAGAAACCACCGAGGATATCGAAATTATGGCGGCTATGGTCCCTTCCGACAAGCCGTATCTTAAAACCTCAGCCTTTGAGATATGGAAAAACCGTATCCCCTGGCTTTTACTCCTTATGGTTTCAGCAACCTTTACCGGAAAAATAATTGTAGGCTTTGAAAATGCCCTTCAATCCTGTGTTATTCTAACCACTTTCATCCCCATGCTTATGGGTACCGGCGGTAATGCAGGCGGTCAGTCTTCTGTAACGGTTATTCGCGGTCTTTCAATCGGGGAAATTGAAATGAAGGACATTTTACGGATTGTCTGGAAAGAGCTTCGTGTTTCTTTACTTTGCGGAGTTACACTTGCAGTTGCAAACTTTATTAAAATGATGCTTATTGACCGAAGTGATATAATCTCTTCGGGACAGAATTTTATTCTTGTATCCCTGGTGGTTTCCCTTTCACTTCTGTTGGCGGTCATAATTGCAAAGCTTGTGGGATGCATACTTCCCATTCTTGCAAAAAAGCTTCGTTTTGACCCTGCGGTTATGGCAAGTCCGTTTATTACAACAATTGTTGATGCATGTGCACTTATTGTATATTTCAACATTGCAAAATCGTTTCTCAATATATAAAAAAGCAACCCTCAAAAGCACTTACTTTTGAGGGTTAATTTTATTCATTTGTTGTTTTATAAGCTTCACGGTGGTTTTTATGAGATATAACAACCGGTATATCACTCAAAAACCTCAGGGCAAAACCGGAATTTTCAGGCATTCCGTTAGTTTTGAAGGTTTCCCAGTTAAAATATTCCGCATCAATGTTAACATCTTTTTCATCAATTACCGAAACGGTTTTGTATCCGCATCCCGGAATTGTAAGCTTTGTGTGCCTTACCGTAGGCCATTTCTTTTCAAAATACATTTCAATTTCAATATTTGCCGGCAGTACCGACATATTTAATACAGAAAAAGTGAAATCCTCATCAACGGATGTATTCAGTCCGGCAAACACCCATGTTCTTGCCCCTGCATTTTCCCTTCCTTTTCTGTAGCGTAGTTCAAGCTCTTTTCTCCCGTAAGAAGGTGCTGTGTAGGGCAAATTGAGAGTTCTTGTTTCTTCACCTGTTATAAGCTCGTCAATTCCAAGCCTTGTCATAAGGTACTGCGTACCTTTGCGGAAGGTACAAAAGATATTATAGGCAACCGGTTCAGAGGCTTCAAGAAGGCACACAGAGGGTTTTATAAGCTCGTAGGCTTCTATTTCAGCCTCATATGTACCGCTTTGGAAACCATGATGGGGCACCTGAAGGATATCTGATTTCAAATATGTTCCGAACTTTTCGGCAAACCGCGAATCGCTGAAAGAGGCGTCAGCCGTCCACAGAATAACCTGTCCTGCAATTTCCATACGAATAACCAGGGATGTGGAGTTCACATCAACTGTACGGTGAATAGTATCATCCATACATGAAAGCACTTCACATTTTGCATTGCCAATGTTATATACCTGACCGGTATGAGGTACAAAAACAGGTAGACCGAGACTGTTTATGGTTTCCCAAAGTATTTTAATGCATTCCACATGATTATTGCCTTTTACATATGGCAAACAGCGTTCTTCAAATTTATTTTTAAGGGCAGGCAAATACTTTTCGCATACCTCTTCACCCGGAAAATTAAGCAGCACTTTTTCTATAACAACATCGTATAGTTCCACAAAACTCATAAAAGCATGGTAATGGTCCGCATGGGGGTGAGTAAGAATCCATGCGGCAATAACCGGTTTTTCATAAGGCGACCCTGCCTCAAGCACTTCCATAAGCCTTTTCATGTCAGGTTCAAAAGCCCAACCGCCGTCAAAAACAATAAATCTTCCGTCGGAAAGCCTTATAACCTCGGACATTCCGAAATCCTCAAGATGTATCTGGGTCAGCTGAGGAGTGGTTTCTGCCTCAGCCGAACAATCCGAAAAATTAAAATAATTACAACCTTCTTCAATAACGATACTCATTTCCCTGAGATTTTTAAAATAATTCAGAAAAACACCTGTAGTTTCATTACAAAATGAAGCGTAAGGATTAGTTCCGCTTGTTCTGCTTTCTCTTTTTTTAAAGCCATTTTTTTCAAAAAAACCGCAATAAGCCGGAAAAACCGAGGGTTCCGCATTCTTTATAATCACAACACGATTTGTTTCGTTGGTTCTTATATCCGAAAAGTCGATTTCCCCGAAAGCGGGTATTAATAATTTCCCCATTTTCAACTCACCAATTTATCAAACAGAGTTTCCTCTGTATTTTTTTCTGTATTCCGCAGGAGTCATTCCGCAATGCTTACGAAAAAACTTATAGAAATTTGTTTTATCCTCATATCCTACCGCAAGGCTTATTTCATCAATACTGCGATGGGAATTCGCAAGCATATAACAGCTTTTTTCTATACGCTCCTTCTGGATATATTCCGTAACACTTATGCCGTAAATATCTTTAAAAAGCCTGCTGAAATAACTTGGATTGTAAAAACAGCGTTCTGCAAGCTTTTCAAGGTTCAGCTTTTCATTACAGTTCTGAGCAATAAATTCAAGCACCTCATCGTGTATATGTCCGTACTTACCCTTTGCCTCAATACCCTCTTCTGCCATTTTACGGAAAACATAGGAAAGCAGAACAGTAAGGTAAGATTTCAAAATCGTATTTCTGCCTACACGGTCTCCCTTTACCTCTTTGTGCATTTCTGAAATTATAAACTCAATCTTTATAATTTCATTACCGTTAAACCTGAGAAGAGGTTTTCCCGGTGTTACCGCACTTCTGAATTCTTCAAAAACAGAAAGGGAAAGCATTTCAAAAGCATTACTCGAATTAATAAGTTCTTCACTGAAAAGCTTTGGAGAAATGCATATATTGTAATAATTAAGATTTTCTTTAACCTTGAAAGAGTGTACCTGCTTATAATTAATAAAAAGCAAATCGCCTTTTTTTACCTCATAACATGCTCCGTTAATGTAATGAATAGCAGAGCCGTGGCTTATATAAACAAGCTCAACAAACTCGTGAGTGTGTTCTGCCTCATCAATGCAGTATTCAAGCTTTTTAACAGCAATATCTCCGCCGTATTTATTAATTTCGTCAAATTTGTATATCTTTTTATCCATACACATCACCATTTATATAATAACACAAAAAAACAAAAAATTCAATACTTTTTTAATGGTAATTTACAATTGTACAAAAAGCTTTTACGATTTTAAAAAAGCCCGACAGAGTCGGGCTTTTACAAGAATTATTTCACGCCAAAAAGCAAGTCGGCATATGTAGGATAGGGCCAGCATTTACGGTCAACAAGCACTTCTGCTCTGTCTGTAATTACACGGAGACCGTTCATAAGAGGTATTACCTCATCACGATAGCCGTCTGCAAGCTGCTGAGCGTTTTCAGAGTTCTCTTTAACCCTTGCAACAGCCTCTTCCAGAGCAAGTGTCTTTCTGTACATCTCGGAGGTAAGTCCGGAAAGCTCAGCGATAACCGCTTCTTCATATCCGCATTCTGCGTTTTTAACTGCAGCTTTTTTAGCTGTGCAATCAGCAGCAAGCTTGCCTGCAAAACCGGAAACTGCGGGTAAAATATCACGCTTTACCATATCCACCATTGTGCGTGCTTCAATGTTAATCACCTTTGCGTAGTTGTCAAGAAGAATTTCCAGACGGGAATGCATTTCGGTTTCTGTGTACACCTTATGGGTTTCAAACAGCCTTACATTTTTTTCATCAACAAAATGAGGCAGACATTCCGGTGTGGTTTTAAGATTAAGAAGTCCTCTCTTCTCAGCTTCAGCAACCCATGCATCGTCATAGCCGTTGCCATTGAAAATGATTCGTTTATGTTTTTTTATTGTGTTTTTAATAAGCTTATTCAACGCACCGTTGAAATCCTCAGCATTTTCAAGCTCATCGGCATACTGACGCAGAACCTCCGCAACCGCTGTATTAATTACAACATTCGGCTCTGACACAGAAGCCTGCGAGCCAAGCATACGGAACTCAAATTTATTACCTGTAAAGGCAAAGGGGCTTGTTCTGTTACGGTCGGTGGTATCCCTGGGAAACCTGGGAAGAACATGAACTCCAACTTTTAAGACAGACTTTTCCTTTGCATCATAGCTTTCGCCCTTTTCAATTGATTCCAGAATCTCCGTAAGCTCTTCACCAAGAAAAATTGAAACAACAGCAGGAGGTGCTTCGTGAGCACCAAGTCTGTGGTCATTGCCTGCAGATGCTACAGATATACGGAGCAAATCCTGGTAGTCATCAACCGCTTTAATAACAGCGCAAAGGAAAATAAGAAACTGTGCATTTTCATGAGGAGTATCGCCGGGTTCAAAAAGGTTTGTACCAAAGTTGGTGGAAATTGACCAATTATTATGCTTACCGCTGCCGTTTACTCCTTCAAAGGGCTTTTCATGAAGAAGACAAACAAGGTCATGTTTCTTTGCAATTCTTTGCATAAGCTCCATTGTTATCTGGTTATGGTCGGTAGCTATATTGGTTGTAGTGAATATTGGTGCAAGCTCATGTTGAGCAGGAGCTGCCTCATTATGCTCGGTTTTTGAAAGTACGCCAAGTTTCCAGAGCTCCTGGTTAAGCTCTGTCATAAAGTTTTTAACCTTAGTTTTTATTGTACCGAAATAATGGTCATCCATTTCCTGCCCCTTTGGTGACATTGCGCCAAAAAGAGTTCTTCCGGTAAACATAAGGTCAGGTCGTTTATCAAACATTTCGCGTTCTACAAGAAAATATTCCTGTTCCGGACCAACTGTAGTTTTAACCGAAGTAACGGTTTCATTTCCGAAAAGCTTTAAAACACGCATTGCCTGTCTGTTTATAGCCTCCATGGAACGAAGGAGAGGTGTTTTTTTGTCAAGAGCCTCTCCGCCGTATGAGCAGAAGGCAGTAGGAATGCATAAAGTGTTGTTTTTAATAAATGCATATGAGGTGGGGTCCCAGGCTGTGTAGCCTCTTGCTTCAAACGTTGCACGAAGACCTCCCGAAGGAAAACTTGAGGCATCGGGCTCACCCTGAACAAGTTCTTTACCTGAGAATTCCATAATAACATGTCCGTCGTGGGTAGGCGAAATAAAGCTGTCGTGTTTTTCAGCAGTAATACCCGTCATAGGCTGAAACCAATGAGTATAATGAGTTGCACCGTTTTCCACAGCCCAATCCTTCATGGCATTGGCTACGATGTTCGCAACGCTTATATCAAGGCGTTTATTATCTCGTTGGGCATTGCACATAGCCTTGTAAACTTCCTTGGGAAGTCTGCGCTGCATTACCGACTCATTAAACACTTTGCTGCCGAAAATTTCAGAAACATTTGACATCCATATCTCTCCTTATTTGAAATACAATTATATATTGTAAATTATAACATTATACAGCAGTTTTGTCAACATCTTTCTATTAATTTCAAATCAAAAAACTACTTGACATTTGATTTCACAGGGTATATAATATAAAATAAAAAACAGAGGAAGGTATTTTTAATGAACAAAACACGGAAACTTATTTTATCGGCACTTTTTACAGCACTCATATGTGCTTCTACATTCATTCATATTCCTGCAGGCTCAGGTTACATACATCCGGCTGACGGTGTGCTTCTCACAGGAGCCTTCCTGCTTGGTCCTCTGTACGGTACAGTTGCCGCTGCAATAGGCTCTGCCCTTGCGGATATTTTTTCAGGCTATGTGCTGTATTCTCCTGCAACTTTTATTATTAAAGGACTCATGGCACTTGCAGGGTATTTTGTTTTCTGCAGAAAAAAAACGCGTCTCTCTGTTGTCATTGCATCGGTTATTGCAGAGTTCATTATGGTTTTCGGCTATTTCGCCTATGAGCTTATTTTTTACAGAGAATTTGCTTTTTTAAATATACCCGCCAATCTTATTCAGGGAACATTCGGTGTTGTAATTGCTCTTATACTCAGCGCAATTTTAAACAAACGAACGAATAAATAAGGACATCCCCGTAGCAAAAACTACGGGGACTTTTTCTTTTTATTCAGCTTATTTAACCGAAAATGAAATTCGTTTTCCTAAGTTTCCTGCAATTCCTGCACGACACAGACCGTTTACCTTTATGAGTATTGTAATTTCAACTGTTTTTCCGCCTTCACACTCAAAATCCACATCAAGAACATGGGGACAAGGTACGTCTGCGACCATTCTCGGGTTTTCGTTAATTCCGGAGGATACTATTCTGTCATCTACCCAAAGCTCGTATTCATCATAAAACATCTCTGATATATACAGGTTGCAGAGTGCAATACCTTCCGTTGCGGTTGTTACCTTTGTCCGGTAAAGATTCCATCCGTCCTCAAGACTCTGCCAGGGCTTGCGCAAAACATTTACCGGCACAAAATCATTCATATCGGTATCAGCAATTTTCATATTGCCTGCAGGCTTTTCCGGATATCCATTAACTGATTTTGTCCACATAAACAGATTTCGGTTGCCCGAGCTTTTAACGGTTTCGGGAACTGCTGTATCTTCAACATCTATCCGTACCTCTGCACCTTCAAGCCCTTCAGAGCTTACATAAACAGAGAGCTTTTCAGTCTTTTCGTTACAAAGCACTATGGATTGGCAACGACCGTTGTACAGCTTACGTTCAGCCATTGCGTCAATTTCGTGACTGTTGGGGTTACCGTTACCGCACCCAAGCACTCTGCCGCCCTCTGCTTCAAATTTTATAAGATTATCTGCCGTTGCAACCGGATTGCCATCAGCATCCACAACAGAAACATTAACTGCAACAGCATCCATACCATTGTTTTTAACAGCGGTTTTGTGTGCGGTTGCAATAATTTTAACCGGTGTTCCGGCTGTTTTCACTACATCCTCCGAAACAGCAACGCCATGGTTATAGCCCACCGCTTTAAGCTCACCGGGAGCATATTCAACCTCCCATATAAGCTGGCTGCATACATCCGATTCTTTTCTGCCCAGAGACTCACCGTTCAGGAAAAGCTCAACCTCTTTGCAGTTTGTAACAGTAATAACCTTAACGGTATCCCCCTCTTTGTGATTCCAATGAGGGAAAATGTGCATCATAGGCTCTTCGGTAAAGCAAGCTTTTGATACATAGGTAACGGTTTTTTCAAAGCCGCAGGTATCCATAATACCAAACAAAGAGGATACTGTGGGATATACAAATGGAGTGGGCTCACCGCGGTAATCAAAGCCCGTCCACATAAAAAAACCTGAAACAAACTCTCTTTCGCGTACAACCTCCCAAAGCTTCTGCACGGTACTTCCCCATCCGGTAGCTTTCTCGTCATAGTCTTTGAGAATACCTTTTTCTTCATTGTCATAAACTTCACCTCTTACAGTAAGTGTAGAGGTGTTTTCACTACCCACAATGGGCTGTTCCGGAAACTTTTCATGAAAACGGTCATATATACGAAGGTTATAGTTAATACCTGTTACATCCATAGAAAGGGCTGTGCCTTCCTCCTCAAGGAAGCCGTGATGCATAGCACCCATTACCGCACGGGACTTATCAAGCTTCAGTACAGAGGCTTTAAGGCGTTCAAAAATTTTTTTACCCTCCGGTAATCCCTGAAGCTCCTCTTCGTTGAACAATGACCACATAATAATTGAAGGATGGTTCCTGTCACGACGAATCATATTTTCAAAGTCAAGCAGCTTCGATTCGCTTGCTTCAAGCCTTCTGTTTTCATCCATTACAAGCATACCCAACCTGTCGCAGGCATCAAGAATTTCCTTCGCGGGCCAGTTATGAGCGCAGCGGTACGCATTAATGCCAATATTTTTAAGCAGACTGATTCTGTATTCATGAATGGAATCCGGCACAGCAACACCTACTCCGGCATGGTCCTGATGACAGCACACACCTTTAAGCTTAATTGGTCTGCCATTAAGGAAAAAGCCTTTTTCAGCATCAAAAACCACTGTTCTGAAACCAAAGCTTTCTGTTGCTTCATCTATGCTTTCACCGTTTTTCTTTAAAACGCATTCAACAGAATAAAGCACGGGGTTATCAATATCCCAGAGCTCCGGCTCATCCACCTCAATTTCTGTTTTTACTGTTACTTTATGTATGGGGTCAACGGTTACATCAATTTCTTTTTTTGCAATTGCATTACCGTTTTTGTCAAAAACGGTAAATTCGACAACTCCCCCGTCGGCTGAATATGCACTGTTTTCAATATCGGCCGAAAGTTCAACATACCAGCCGTCTCCGTTTTTTACAGGACACGCATAAACACCGTTGTGAGCTATGTGCATCATTTCTTTCACATAAAGCTTTGCATGACGGTAAATGCCTGCACCCTCGTACCACCAGCCTTCAAATTTGCTTCCGTCAACCTTTACGGCAATTACATTAGGCTCGTTTCCGTAATGCATACGGGGAGTTATATCCATCACGCTTTCACAGTATGCGCTGTCCGAAACACGCATAAGCGAGCCGTTTACAAATATCTCTGCATAGGGTGAAATTCCTTCAAAAACAAGAGTAAAATGTTTATTTTCAAAAGACTCATCCATTTCAAAGTTTTTGCGGTACCAGACAAATTCACTCACTCTGCCGCCATGCGTAGAATTTTCGTCAGCAGAAATTTTCACTTCAGTTTTGCGGTCATGAGGAAGGTCAACAGTTCTCCAACCGTCATCATCAAAGCCTTTTGATGCAAAACCGTTAGACATACCTGATTTAACGGACTCATAAGTTTCTGTATGCCCAAGCTTTACTTTTTCAGCTTCGGTTTGTTCTGCCAATATTTTCCACGCTTTGTCAAGACTTAAAACTTTTCTCATTTTATTTCCTCCCCAATAATATCATTAAAACATTTTTAAATGTGTTTTTATTATATACTACCCATTGCAATATGTCAAGTAGAACTTGTCCGCAAAGGGGTTTTTTTTAAATTTTTTTGTCAAAATCTCATATTTTCTGCATATTATTTATTACAAAAACCTGAAAGGCTGATTAAAATGATATCTGCACTAATTTCCGGAATATGTGGTATGTTCTCTTCAAACTTAATGTTTTTTGCCTGTTACATAAACGGCAACGGCTCATTTCCACCGGCACTTTCTCATGCTGAGGAAAACGCTCTTCTTGAAAAGATGATTGCAGGAGACGAAAATGCACGAAATCTGCTTATTGAACATAACCTGCGTCTTGTTGCCCACATTGCAAAAAAATACACAACAAACACCTGCAGCTCTGACGATTTGCTTTCAATAGGAACCATAGGCCTTATAAAGGGTGTTTCTGCCTACAACAAATCCCGTCACACAAAACTCAGCACTTTTCTTGCCAAATGCATTCAGAATGAAATTCTGATGTATTTCCGTTCAGGCAAAAAAATACAAAACGAGGTTTCCTTAAGTGATGCTCTGGGTAATGACAGCGAAGGCAATGAGCTCACTTTTCAGGATATAATTGCCGATGAAGACGAATCGGTAATAAACGAGGTTGCACTTCATTTACAGGTTAAAATGCTTTACGAAAAAATCGGTAATGTTCTTGATGAACGGGAAGCATATATCATATGCCACCGCTACGGACTTGGCGGATATGCCGAACAGACACAAAACGAAATTGCCGAAGCCCTCGGCATCAGCCGTTCATATGTATCACGAATCGAAAAAAAAGCCGTGGAAAAGCTACGGGAAAGTCTCTCCTGAACTTTTGTGCACTTTGCACACATTTTCAAAATATATTATTTCATTTTTATGCAACAAGCAAACACGAGCTATAAAAAGTCTCATGGAGATTGAATAAGATTTAACGACAAATTTTAAAAAATTAGTCAATTTTGCCCAAAAATAACCCACAAACGCACTTGATTTTTTATTTTTTTCGTGGTATACTGAAGGTGAAAAGAAAAAGAAAGGAATGAGTCCAATGGCACAGTAAAATGCGGTATATAAACCACAAGAGATAATCAGGTTTGTATACCAGAAACATTAACCCCTAAAAATTTTAAGAGGTGTTTCCAATGGAAATGTAATTTCCAAAGACAATACAAACAGAGTTATCCCGGAAAACTGTGTGTGATTCAGATTTTTAATAACTGAAAATATAGTAAAAAATAAAGTTTACGGTGAAACAACGGATGTATGAAGAACCAAATCAATATAATACGGAATAAAGGTATCCGGAGGTGTTTCCGAAGAACAAGTAGTAAACCCGACAATCAAAAGAAGTTTTAAAAGAATTCAAAGAAGAGATTATAAAAGTTAAAATTTGAGAATATGATTGATATACAGGTTTATGTTTCCAAAATTATATATAAAGATGAGGTAATTTAAAGTAATGGAGAAAGATCCACCTAAAAATTAAAAGTCCCCTGAGGTAAGTGAAAACCTTAGGGGATTATTTTTGCATTTGAAAAAGGCTTGCCTTTGTAAAAAAGGCTTGCATTTGTACAAAAGCTTGCACAGGTTTGTTCCCTGTGCAAGCTTTTGTATTATTCCGCGTAGGCATATTCACCCATAAACAAAATTTCTCCGGAGATGTTATCTCTTACAACAAAGGTAAAGGGTTTATCCGCCATAAATGTTATGGGTTCCGGGCGCATTGCCGAGGTAGCCCCGGCCATAACAGCAGTTGCCGCTGCCGCTTCTGTACCTTTTTCGTTTACCTCAATTACAGAGCTCTGAATTATGTTCTGTATGTACATATTTCCCCGGTTTACCATAGGCGTGAATTCTGCACGACTTATATCAAAAGCTTTTTCAACACCGAGGCTTTGTAAAATTGTTTTAAAATCCGCCTTATAGTCAATTTTAAATTTCGGCATTGACAAATCAATATATTCCACGCTGAATTCCGCACTTTCAATTACGCTTTCAGGGTCTGCAACCTTCTCCGTTCCAAGCAGAATATACATACTAATATCTATATCATCATAGCGTTTATATTTAACAAAATTTCCCTTTTCGTCAAATATATCTTCAGCATTAGAATAAGGAAGCTCCGCAATTTGAACATTTCCCCACTCTGCGTAGTTATAATAACCCCGTTCATTCATAAAAGTAATTTTCTTTTCAGCACCGTCTCTGGAATGAAATATTTTTTCGCTGTTAAAGTTTTTGTTGAACTGATTCACCCAGTATCCCTTGAAGTAAACCGCATTAAGAATTGCTGCATCAAAATCCGCCTTGTCAACAAGCTTTTTAATTTTACCGGCAGTTTTTTCCTCGACCCATTTATTAATTTTCCCGGGTGCCTCCTTTTCATTTACCTTAAAAGAATCTGCACAATAGTAAAGTTCAGCATTTTTTATAAATTCGTCGCTGAAATCCACTACAGGCATGGAGGTTTTATTCAACCATACCGAATTAGCAAACCACAGATATAATACATCTGTCTGGGAATATTTTTCCATAAGTAAGCGGTTTTGTTCATTGTATTCTTCAACAGAGGAAATTCCCATAGCTTCAAGCAGTTGTTTTTGTGTTTCACCCTCTGCACCATTTGCTGCAAGACTCAGTGCCATTTTAAGAGATATAGGCGAATATACATAGTTTTTATCCATTGGCATAAACGAGTTCAGGTTTCCTGAAAAGCTCTTCGCGGCAGGAAGTCCGCACCAGAGAATTCCCTCAAAGCTTTGTTCGGTATATTTTCCACTTTCAATCCATTTACGGCATACCATTTTTTTATCAGGAAGCTGTGCAGTCAGGGTACTGTGACAAATACGCAAAACATCGCTGCGAAGAAGCTCATAGTTTCCTGCCACTACACTTTTAGTGAAATTGTTGGAAATAACTTCACATTCTTTACCTTTTTCAAGAGCGTTTTCAAGAGTTATCCCCTCATAGCCCATTGCAGACAGAAGCATTTTTAAAAATTCCCTGCCTGTAACTGTCCGTTCCGGCGAAAAAGTGTTTTCTGATGTTCCGTTAATAAAACCTTTATTATAAAAATCTGCTATGAGTTCCTCTGCCCAATGATTTATTATGTCCTCAAAAGGATTCAATAATATGCCTTCCGGCTCAACTTTAAGGGTTCTCATTATGAACACCACCGCCTCCGCACGGGTAACCGGCTTTTCAAGCTCAAATCCCTTTTCTGTACCGACTAAAATGCCAAGTCTGTCAAGGCCTCCGCCATCGTACACCGGAATATCCTCCCTGGCTAAAACCCGTTCCTCTGCCACGGTTTGCATGGCATTCATACCCATCAAGCCGAATATCAGCGTACATATACACGCCATAACCATTACGCAGGAAATCCTTTTTTTCATAAAAATCACCCTTTCATTTGGTTTTCATATATAAAACCTTTTAAACGGCAAAAAGGTTGCAAAATTTTTCCTGAATATTTTTTAAATTAGCACTTGACATACATCAATTTCTGTGCTATAATATATCTTGTTCAAACAAATATGCGGGAGTGGCTCAGTGGTAGAGCGTCACCTTGCCAAGGTGAACGTCGCGAGTTCGAATCTCGTCTTCCGCTCCAGAAGAAAAGACAGGTTTCGCATCCGAAATCTGTCTTTTTTTAGCTAAATTCGCCTGACGGCGAGCTAAATGTGCTGATGCACGCTAAATTACTTCGTAGCTAAATTGACCTTCGGTCAGCTAAAAGCGAATTTAATTTAGCTACTCCGAAGGAGTTATTTAGCTATTGCGAAGCAATAATTTCGCTTTGCAACTTGTTACAAAATTTAGCTAAAATCTGTTGCATCTATTATGAACGTGAAAGCCAAAAAAAGACAGGTTTTTGCCTGTCTTTTTTCATTTTAACACAAAAAAGCACCGTTTAAAACGGTGCTTTTTCTTTTCTATAAGCCGGTTTCTTCTGTATATCTGCGAAGGTTGGCAAGACCTATACTCATTGCCTGAATATTATCCTCCATACCTTCAAATTCAATACCAATCATACCCGTATAGCCTGCCCTTTTAAGGGCAAATAAGCAATTTTTAACCGGTACATTACCGTGACCCACAATTGCTCCCCGGATGTAATTTCCGCTTCTTGTCCTGAAAAAGCCTTCACCGGGGTCGGTACCCTCAAGAGGCTTAATATGAAAATCCTTTGCATGAACATAAATTGCATGACGAGCCACAATGCCAAAAGATTTTGCCGGGTCCTCATCCGCACAAAGGAAGTTGCCCATATCGCACAAAATACCAAAATTGGGGTGATTCACAGCTGTTACCAGTTTTTCTACACGAAGTGCATCCTGACAGAAATAGCCGTGGTTTTCAACAGATGTTCTTATGCCCTTTGCTGCAGCATATTCGGTAACCACTCTGCAGGCATTTGCAAGCTCAGGCAGAACCATATCAAAGCTTCTTCCGTCATTTGGACCAACCGTTGCGTCGTGGCGGACAGTTTTTGCTCCGAGGATTTCCGCAATATCTATCTGTCCCTTTACGCGCTGAATTTCAGCATCGGTATCACCGCCACATCCGTTAATAAAATCCGCACCGATAGTGTAGTTTGAAATTTCCAAGCCTACCCTTTCACACTCAGCACGAAGCTTTTTTGCATATTCCTCCGGGGTACTTCCGTCGTGAGGAGCCATACCCACAAACTCAATGGCATCAAAGCCCATTTCCTTCACTTTTTCAATAAGAGTAAGCTGCGAATAGGTTTTATTATCCAGATATCTCTGAAAACTATAGCTGCTTGCAGCAATTTTCATTATAAAGTCACCTCGTGTCCTGTTCTTGCAGATTCGTAAATTGCATCGAGAATTGCCATAAGTTCAACACCGTCCTGAGCAGGAGCAATACATTCGCATTTTCCCTGAATACAATTCACAAAATGATTGATTTCGTTCTGGAAAATAACATTGAAATCCATTGCAGTATCGTTATGGAAGGATACATTTGTAAGGTATCCGTTCATTTCGTTGTATATTTCAAGTGCGGGATTGAACTTTGCACCGCCCTTTGTACCAAAGAGTTCAATGCTTCCTACATTATTTTTTATATTAAGGGAGAAGCTTGCCTCAACTGCAAGAACGGCTCCGTTATCAAATCTTACAAGTGCAGTTGCCATATCTTCAACATCACAGATATTTTCCATTTCAGTAGTTTCTGAAACATACCCTTTTGCAGCCTTTATGCCGGGACGGTTACCAAGCTTTTCAAAAGTTGCACCGTAAACCGAAACAGGCTTGGGATTGCCCATAAGATATTTCACAAGGTCAATAACATGAACACCAAGGTCAATAAGAGGACCGCCACCGGAATAAGCCTTGTTACCGAACCATCCGCCGGGGTTACCGTTGCGGCGAAGATAGGTTGCCTTTGAGTAGTAAACCTCGCCAAGAGAATCTGCCTCGATGAAATCCTTCAGCGTACTGCAGTCGTTACCGTGACGTCTTACAAAGCCAATCATAAGAAGCTTGCCATTTTTCTCTGCAGCAGCCTTCATTTCTTCCGCTTCCTGCTTGTTCATTGCCATGGGCTTTTCACAAAGAACGTGCTTGCCTGCTTCAAGTGCCGCAATGGTACAATCCTTATGTGCCGCATTCCATGTACAAACACTTACGGCATCAAGCTCAGGAAGTGCTACCATTTCTTTTACGTCTGTGTAAAGCTTTGTAATTCCGTACTTTGCACCCTTTGCTTCAAGTCTTTCTTTATTGATATCGCAAAAAGCATAAAGCTCAACATCAGGGTTCTTAAGATATGATGCGATATGACATTCCGATATGCCGCCCACACCGATAATTCCGATTTTTAATTTATTGCTCATAATTATGCCTCCATTTTTTCTTCAAGAAATTTAACGGCAAGTTCAATATCAGCCTTGGGGTCTGCTCCGCACTCCCGTTCAATTGTAAGAAAACCGCGGTAGCCTATTTCATCAAGGGCTTTAAGATATTCAGGGAAATTCACACTGCCTTTGCCAAGCGGCACCTCTTCAAAGGATGCACCTGTTACAACATCCCCCTCAAAGGGAACACCATAAATCTGCTCAGGAGGACAATCCTGAAGCTTTATGCCGTCCTTTGCGTGAGTGTGAACTATGTAATCGCGAAGTGTGTAAACAGCTTTTACCGGGTCATCCCCTGTTACCATGACAAGGTTTGCAGGGTCAAGGTTTACTGCCACACCGGTAGAACCCAGGCTATCCAGAAACTCTTTAAGCACAGCCGAGGTTTCAGGACCTGTTTCAATTGCAAAATGCGAGCCTATAGAATCGGCATAACGGCTGAGCTCAAAGCACGCCTCCTGCATAATTTTGTAGCGTTCGTGGTTTTTATCAGCAGGAACAACACCGATATGAGTGGTTACAATATCAGTTTCAAGCTCTTTTGCCATATCAATAATTCTCTTTGATTTTTCAATAAGTTCAGGGTTTTTTTCAGGTCTCCAGAAGCCCTGTCCCAGGTCACCGCAAAGTGCAGAAAAGCAAAGTCCGTTTGATTTCATCATATCAAGCAGTTCTTTTCTTTTAGCGGTACCCATTTCTTCGGGTGAGTGAGGTCCGTAGGTTGCATACATCTGCATACCGCGAACGCCCATTTTTCTTGCGGATTCAATAGCCGCTCTGTCATCCTCCTTCAGGGACTCCATCATAATACCAACAGGGAATTTGTACATTTTACTACCTTCTTTCAAAAAAGTATTTACATTTGCATTATATAGTGTTATAATAAAAAAGTAAAGTGATAAAATTGTTGATTTTTGGTAATATCTTGCTTTTTTGAGGTGATACAATGGGTTCTGCCGTATATGAACGTCATACATATAAAAATAAAGCTCTTCCCATAATTTTTCACGATAATCTCCCGGTGGAGGTTCACCCGGACAATCACATATCTTACCTTCACTGGCACGAAAATCTTGAAATTCTCCTTGTTACCCACGGAGAATTGGAGGTAAGCCTTAACGGTGAAACTGTTTGTGCCAAAAGCGGTGAAATCGTTCTTGTGAACTCCGGAGTTCTGCATGCCACACGGGTTTGCAAATGTGTGACCCGCTCCTTTTGTTTGATTATCGACTCGGATTTCTGCAATGCCCACTCATTCAATATTGAGCAAGCGGTTTTTTCAAAAAAGTTTTTACAACCTGAACTGTTCGATTATCTTTATCACATAAAGGATATGTTTATAAATAAACCTCTTTTTTATGAAGAGGACATCATGTCCGATGTTATAAAAATTCTCATTTCTCTTTTCCGCAACAACTTAGTAACAGATGCACAAAGCACAAAAACAACAAAGTTTGTTGATGCCGTAAAAAGCGGTATTCATTTTATGAAGCAGCAATACCGGGAGGATATTTCTGTTGAAGATATTTCATCCGCGGCAGGCTACAGTAAGTATTATTTCTGCCATTGCTTCAAAGAGCTTACCGGTTGCACGCCTAACGATTACCTTACAAAATACCGGCTTGACCATGCGGTTAAGCTTCTCAGCGGTACCGATATGTCCATCGGTAGCATTGCCGCCGAATGCGGTTTCAAAGATATTTCCTACTTTACCAAGGTTTTCAAAAAATACAACGGAATTTCCCCTTCCGCAAAAAGAAAACAAAGCTCCACAGAATAAACACTCTGTGGAGCTTTTACTATAATCTCACTTCAACAAATTTATTAATTTTAAGTTCATCAGGTTTTACCTTACAGTTTAAACAAATAATTTTAACGCCTCTTTTTTCTGCCTCTTCCAAAGCCTCTGCAAATTCCGGATGTGTTTCACGGTTTGGGGTAAAATATAGCGCGTTTTCGGTTTGTACAACAAAAACCGCATATGCTTCAAAGCCTTGCTTTACCGCCTCACACAGCTCATATATGTGCTTAACTCCCCTTTCTGTGGGAGCATCAGGAAACAAAAGAACTCCGTCCTTTTCAAGGGTAACCCCTTTAACCTCAGCAAAGATTTTATTGTTATCGCTTTCCATATAGAAATCAAAACGGGATTTACCAAAGGTTGTTTCAGGCTTCAAAACGGAAAGCTCGCCAAAATAACCCGACTCCTTCGCCCATTCACCAAAAACCTTGTTTGGTGCCTGACTGTCAATGTTAAAAAGCTCTTTATTATCTTTATAAACCGCCACAAGGTCATAAGCTGTTTTCCTATCAGGATTACCGCTTTTTTCAAGCACCACCCGTACACCGGGAACAAGAAGCTCTTTGCATCTGCCGGTATTTTTAACATGGCCGATTTCAGATTCACCTTCAATTTCAACCATAGCTATAAATCGGTTTGGTCTTGAAAGAAAAATCCCTTCTGTTATATTACTGTACCTCATTTTTTGATATAAAACTTATCCTCCTCGGTAAGACCAAGCATATCTATTGCCTTTTCAAATCTGTCTTTTGCTCTTTCAAGTCCTTCGGGTGTGTGGGCATCACTGCCCATATAGAACTTACAACCGCATTTTTTTGCAATTTTAAACATACGGATTATGGAATCTTCGTATTTATCCTCAAAGTTCATGTCATCACTGTTAATTTCTATACCTACACCGAGCTGTGCCGCCTTTGTGAAAAGGCGAACCATTTCTTCTTCAGGAATTGCATCAAGAATCCCGGCATATGTATCCATATCTTCTCTATAAATCAGCTTGCAGGCAAGGTGAGCAATACCCACCTTACGGAAAGGTAAATCAGCATTAAGCACCATATCGAAGCGTTTTACCCACACCTTCGGAAGGTTTTCGGGGTAATAATCCTCCATGTCAATGGTAAGGTCTTTCATGTGCAGATGAGTTGTGGGAATAACAATAAAATCAAACTCATCAAGCTTTTCCCTTGAAACGCCTATTACTCCATCCTTGTTCATATCCGTTTCGCAGCCGAAAAGAAACTCTATGCCCTCAGCCTGAGGAAGAGGCTGCGACTGCTTTACATAGGGTGTGTTCTGGGGCTTGTAAAAGCCAGTTTCACCACCGGGGACAGCCTCATCCCAATAATGGTCCGTAAGGCAAACTGTTTTAAGGTTGTTTTCCTTTGCATACTGCAAAATTCTTTCCGGGTTCTGGTCGGGTCTGCCGGAACAAAGTGAAATTCCCGAATGAATGTGAAAATCGTTGTCGTAAATGTACCGCATAACTTATCCCTCCGTGTATGTAAGCTCGTAGGTTTCACCACCGGAAATTTCCTCTCCGTCAACACCTACCGCCATATATTCTCCTCCTTTTGTTACAGCCCAGTAGGTTTTGGTTTTATCGTAATCTGCCTCTATACCGATAACCTTTTTTATGTACATACCGTAAGCACCCTGTTCTCCTTCGATGAGCTTGTTTTCAAGCAAAGCATCTCCAAGGGTTTCGCTGTCGGTATCAACCTTAAAGGTAACAGTTTTACCCTGTGCAACAACCTTTACGGTAACGGTTTTAGCTCCTTCACCAACAGAAGCATCCTCGCTGTAAAGGGCATTCACCCAGATATCCTCCTGAACGCCTTTTTGTCCGCAGGCACCTAAAACCAAGGTAAGCAGCACAAGTAAAATGCATAAACTTCTTTTTCTCATAAAATTTCCTCCTTTTATATTGCTTTATTTTTATTCTAAAGCAAATATAAACAAATGTCAATACCTTATTTTGTAAAAAAAAACTATTGATATAAAATAACATATATGCTAAAATATATAGTGGTGTAATAGACACAAAGGGGGTTTATTGATGAAAAAATATATCTCTATAATTCTTTCTTTAATTATGCTGTCAGCATTAACAGTACCGGCAGCTGCAACTGTTTCGGTTCAGATGAACACACAGCGCTATGCTTTGTCCGACCGTACCTCCCGTTCACCTATAAAACTCGCTGAAGACTGTACCGTCGGACACTATTTTGAAACCGAAGGTATACTCCGCAAATATGAGGTATATTGCCCAAGCTATTCCAACAACATTGGCGGCATGACAATCAGCCTCTATGTATGGAAGGGTGATTATGCCTCCACCATTGCAAGTGAGCCAATTGCAACAGCACAGCATAAGGATTTTGCAGACAATTCAATTTTGTCTGTGCCCGTTTATAAATATGTCAATGCGAACAAATACCTTGCTGTTTTCACCGAACCGGTTGAAACTGTCGGAGTGTGGAAGTGCACTAAATCCATCGAAGGAATAACAAATAAGCTTTACATAAACGGTGTGTTTTCTGAAGACACCGGTCTTGATACTGTAATTACAGTAAATGAAAACATTTTTGTTTCGGACATAAGCCGTACAGCAAGAAATGCTTTTACCTACATTGATGCAGAAGATTTTGACAAAAAAACCGAGGGCATCAAAACCGAAAACGGTGCAATTGATGTTGCTGAGTGGCGCACCGTTTTATCCTATGCCGATATAAATTTCGGTTCCACCACCCCTAAAGGCTTTGAAGCTAAAATTTACAACTACGGTTGTTCCGACCACGGTGAAATGCAGGTGTGGATTGATAATCCCTTAAACGGAACGAAAATCGCAGAAATATACTACGAATACCGTTTCCAGGACCGTGCATGGGAAACTCTGTACGATACAATTTCGGAAACCGTAACAGGTGTTCACGATGTGTACATAATTTTTTCAATTGCCGGAATCAAGGTAGACAGGTTCAGATTCTTGTCCACAGTTCCTGCCGATTCCTTTAATGTTACAAGGCTTAATGAGTTCTCCCCTGTTCACGATGACAATTTCGAACTGGGTTCGGATACCTGGTCAGGCACAGATATGATGGGCAGAAAGCTTCCCGGTTACGAAACCGTCGGCCCCCGTGATGAAGAAAAAGAGGTTCACCTGTTTTATCATTCATGGCATGCGTGGCAGCAAACCAATGATAATCAGAACATGAACAACAACCAGGCAACAATTAAGAACTACTTAAGAAAAAATCCCGGTGGCACAGAAGCCGACATTAAAAACGAGTTTTATTATCCCGACGGTTCAATTATCTGGGGAAGCGGAATGAAGTTCTGGAACGAGTCAATTTACGGATACTATTCCACGCTGGATGAATGGGTAGTGCGCAAACAAATGGAATTATTTTCCGCTGCCGGTATTGATACTATCACATATGATAACACCAACGGTACAACAACCTGGGCAGGCGGATATATGACCATTGGCAAGGTTATGCATCAGATGCATCTTGAAGGTATCCGAACCCCCAATATGGTTTTTATGACCCGTTTTGGTCCCGGATGGGAATCAAACGAATCCATGCGAAAAATTTACCAATATATGTATTCCACGGGTCTTTACAGCGATTGCTGGCATTATTACGAGGGCAAACCTCTTATCCGCGCATATCCTTCATACCTCCTTACTGAGGATACTCTTCACGAGGACATCAATGCTCTTAACCGTGAAATTCACGACTTTTTCACCTTCCGTCCCCCACAAGCTTCATATTTTGTGGGACAGACTGTGGAAAACCAATGGCCCTGGCTTGAGGTTTATCCTCAGCACGGGTTCGTCCCTCTTACAAACAGCAAATATAACTATGAAATTGTTGCTGTAGGTGTTGCCCAGAATGCCAATGAAACCTACGGACTTACCGGTATGAACGGTGAAGGAGTTTTTGGAAGGAGTTATACCTACAAGGATAAATTTGCTCTTTACAGCGACGATTCCAAATATTACGGTTACAATTTCCAGGAACAATGGGACAGAGCAATGGAGCTTAATCCCAAGGCAGTTTTTGTTACCGGCTGGAACGAGCTTACAATGGGTCACGAAAAGGATGCCTATGACATTGAGGGCTGGTGCTTCGGAGACAACTACAACGATGAATACAGCCGTGATATTGAACCTACAAAGGGCGATTTCAAAGATAACTATTATTATCAGATGGCTGCAAACATACGCCGTTTCAAGGGTGTTAATCCCACCCCTGTCGCAGGCGATGAAACACCCATCCGTATAGGCGGTGCCTTTTCTCAGTGGGATGCCGTTACCCCCGAATTCCGCGGTTTTAAAGGCGGTACCGATAACAGATATGCTTTGGTAAAGGGTAACAACGGTTATTACATAAACGAAACCGGCAGAAATGACATTGTGCTTTCCAAGGTAGCAAGAGATGCAGACAACCTTTATTTCTATGTTAAAACTGCAGAAAACTTAACTAAACATACCGATCCTTCATGGATGCGTCTTTTCATTAATACCGACCGCAGCTATAAAACCGGTTGGGAGGGCTACGATTTCGCGGTGAATATTGAAAACCCCACCTCATCCACAAGCACCACCCTTTCCTATACAAATGACGGATGGAACTGGAAACCCATCGGAAGCCTTACCTATAAATACAGCGGCAACCAGATGATGATTCGTATTCCCCGCAAAATGCTCGGTCTTACAGATAAGCTCATTGACATTGAGTTCAAGTGGAATGATAATATGCAGAACCAGGGCGATATTTTGGATGTGTATGTGAGTGGTGATACCGCACCTATCGGCCGTTTTGCATACCGTTACACAGAAACTACAGAATATGACAAAACACCTGTTGATGAACCTGTAACCGTAAGCGATTTGAAGCTGAATCAGCACAAGCATTCTGTAATTATGGCAATAGGCAAAACTACAGCTTTTGCCGGAGGTAAGCAGAAAACTCTTGATGCAGCACCTCAGCGTATAAATGAAAAAACCATGATTCCCCTTCGCTTCTTCTCGGAAGGCTTTGGTGCGGAGGTTAACTGGAACGATACTTTAAAAACCGCAACTGTTTCCCTTGACGGTAACCTTGTCAGCATTACTGTTGGTCAAAACAAAATGGTGGCAAACGGCACAGAGATAAGCCTTGAAAGCCCTGCTGTAATATTGAACGGCAGAACTCTTGTACCAATGCGTGACA
>JAZQCS010000023.1:0-38539 GCA_045546415.1 Clostridia bacterium
TTGACAGATAAGGATATTTATATTTTTCAAGTAATTTCTGTGCCAAAACAGTTTTACCTGTATGTGATGCACCTGTAATTAATATTATCATCTTTCCACCTCATCCACCGCAAGCGGTCCCCCTTCCCCTCAAGGGGAAGGTTTTTTGTCCCTTGTATATCAAAGTTTATAAAGACTGTATAATCTGGATGCCAATATTTTTGAAAACATCTTCGCACCAAGTTAGGAACAAAAACTATTCCTTATTGTGAAAAATATATGTTGCTACTGGAACTATTATTGCTATAGCAATTACAAACCAAGTTGTAAGATTCATAACTGTTCTCCTTTCAAAGGCTCCCTTGTGTAAAGGGAGCTGTCTGCATAGTTCACACAGTGAACTATTGATGACTGAGGGATTGTTCTCACTAGTTCCTTTACAACCCCTCCGAGTTGCCAAAAGTAAAACCTTCGGTTTAACTTTGCAAACCCAGCTCCCCTTACACAGGGGAGGCTTTTTTTGTTCTCGACTTTTTCCGACAATCTATATATAAAGACTGTATAATCTGGATGCCACTTTCCAAAGGCTCCACTGTGTAAGGGGAGCTGTCAGCGAAGCTGACTGAGGGGTTGTTTTTTCCTCTTTAACAATCCTCCCGTCACGCTTTGCGTGCCACCCTCCTTTACACAAGGAGGGCTATGAATTGACAACTTCGTTGTCATGAATTGGCTAAAGCCATGAATTCTCGCTACGCTCCATGAATTGAATTGCCTTTTAATGCACAAAGTGCAATTCATGAGCCGTCAGGCTCAATTCATGAAATTTTTAATTTTCAATTCATGCCATAAGGCAATTCGTAACCGACTTTTCCCTTACCACTCCTGCCACGGCAGGAGCGGGAATTGTGCTTAATTTTTGCATAGAAATCACTCTTTTTATCCCATTGTAGCAAACCGAATTTAAAAGGTAAATAGCAATAATGATAAATTTATCAGTTATGATATAAAACATCCTTGACAAAATCTTATATTTATTGTAAAATAGCCTTAAAGAGTGATTATATTGAGTATTACTATTTTATCTGATTTGATAATAAATAAGGTTTATTCTGCCACCACCCATTGAGTTTGCTTTGCAAACTCATTATACCACAAAACGCCAGATTTTTCAATAGAAAAAAGCACTTTATTTCAAAAAATAAAGTGCTTTTTTTCATATTATTTTGCGTATTTTCTTATGAACTCTTCACCGCAGCCGTATTTCTCATAAACATAATCAATATCCTTATCGCCTCTGCCGGAAAGACAAACAAGAATAGAACCTGATTTATGCTCTTTTGCATACTTAATTGCATAAGCTACTGCGTGAGAGCTTTCGATTGCAGGAATAATACCCTCATAACGGCTGAGAAGGAAGAAAGCCTCCATAGCTTCTTCATCGGTAACAGCTTCATAATTAACTCTGCCCGCATCACGAAGATAAGCATGTTCAGGACCAACTCCGGGGTAATCAAGACCGCTTGCGATGGAATATACAGGAAGAGGCTCACCATTTTCATCCTGAAGAACATAGCTGTCAAAACCGTGAAGTCTGCCCTTTGTACCGAACTTCATTGTTGCCGCGTGATCACCCACATTACCGCCTTTACCAAGAGGTTCAACACCGTAAATTTCAACGGGGTCTGCAAGGAAGGGTATAAACATACCAAGTGAGTTTGAACCGCCGCCAACACAAGCACAAACTGCATCCGGCATAATACCTGTCATTTCAAGGAACTGGTCTCTTGCTTCATAGCCGATAACCGACTGGAAATCTCTTACCATTTTGGGGAACGGATGCGGACCAAGGCATGAGCCTATACAATAAATTGCATCGTCGTATTCTTTTATATAAGCTTCAAAAGCCGCATCAACAGCTTCTTTAAGGGTTTTAAGACCTTTTGTTACAGGAACAACATTTGCGCCCAGCATTTTCATACGGATAACATTGGGATATTGTTTTGCAATGTCAACCTCACCCATATAAATGTCACATTCCATACCGAAATATGCTGCAGCTGTTGCAAGTGCAACACCGTGCTGACCCGCACCGGTTTCTGCAATAAGCTTCTTTTTACCCATAAACTTTGCAAGAAGACCTTCACCCATACAATGATTGAGCTTGTGGGCTCCTGTATGGTTTAAATCTTCTCTTTTCAGATATATCTGACAGTTGCCGAAAAGCTTTGAAAGTCTTTCACAATGATAAACCGGAGTAGGTCTTCCCTGAAATTCTTTTCTTATTCTGCGAAGCTCGTTAATAAACTGTGCTGAATGGCAAATTGCCTCATATGCATCATCCGCTTCCTTAAAAGCAGGTACAAGAGCATCTTCTATGTACGCTCCGCCATATTCTCCAAAATAACCGTCAGGAGTGGGAAACTCCTTTAAATAATTGTCAAAATCCTTGTACTTGTTCATTTTTCATTTCTCCTTTTGTTTTGTAAAGTTTTAAATTTTACAACAAAAAACCCTTGATTTGCAAAAAACAAATCAAGGGCGAAATATATCCGCGGTGCCACCTTGTTTCAAGTGTTTAAAACACTCCTTAGCGAGATACCAACATATCTCCGACTACTAACGCTAGCCTCTCGTCAGCGCATTTAACGCCGCCCTCGGCAGTCCATATTACTCAGGGGTTTTTGCGGAACTCACACCGTAATCCGCTCGCTCTGAAAAACCTGGTCTGACTTTTTTCTGCCTCAATGGTTTGTTGTAATATTTAATTACATATAATTATAACACCATTTTTACGGTTTGTCAATACTTTTTTTATTTATGACGACCTCTTTCGCGAAGAAGCTGAAGAATAACATCCGGATTGTTACAGGTAATAAGCTCCGCACCTGCCGCAATTGCAACATCAACGGTTTCTGCATCGTGCACACCTGCTCCTGCCCAGAGGCTTATGCCGTACTTCTTCTTCATTTCATCAAACTCTTCCTTTGATGCTATGTATTTGTGGTCACCAAACATACATACGCAATAGCCATACTCATATGGGTCAAATGATACTCCGCCAAGATATCCCAACGGATAGTACATATGCTGTTTGTATTTTTTTCCGTATTTTTTATAAATATATTCGTGAAGCTTTCCGTTCCATGTGTTAATTACGCATCTGTCAGTATAGCCGTAATCATCAATAATTTTAAGCACACGGTCGCAAACGCTGTAAGCAACCTCATCGTTTCCGTCTATAGGATATTCCTTCAGCTCAAAATCCACAGTCATTGTGGGATGGTCCTTAATAAGCTCCATAAATTCAATAAGAGTTGGAATTCTGCAGCCCGCAAACTCCTCACCTTTTTTTATGCCTGCATCAAGCTCTTTAAGTTCTGCAAGAGTGAAATCTGAAACCTTGCCGGTACCGTTGGTTGTTCTGTCAACTGTAGCGTCATGCATCAATACAAGCTCGCCATCCTTGGTTATGCGGATGTCATTTTCCAGCTGGTCTACTCCCAGGTCAATCGCGGCCTTAAAAGCCTCTATTGTATTTTCAGGGTATTTATCGCACCATCCTCTGTGCGCAGCCACATAAATGTTTTCGTTACTTTGTGTCCAGTAATTCATAATAATCACCTTTTCCTTTTTTTCTGTATTATATATCACATTGGCAAAAAAGTCAACGCTTTTTTTCAGATAATTGTTGCTTTTTTAAACAATTTCTTTATAGGTAAATTTCTCCCAGGGAATATTCACTGCTGCTCTCTCTGTTAAAATTTCGTCAATATGCAGAAGCAACGGAAAATCCTGCTCTTTGAGTACTCCATTTTTAATGTTGATTTTAATAGCTCTTGCCACTCTTTCTGCAACAACAAGAGATTCCAGAGTTACACCCTTAAGCTCATTTTTTGCCTCGTCAATGTTAAGTCCCTTGCCGAGCAGAATTCCAACAAGTCGTGTTCTGCCTCCGTAAACAGTTACATAAAGGTCACCTGCTCCAACACACAGATTATTCAGGCTGAGTGCATTCTGGAACTGTAAAAGACGATACATTTCTCTGGTTGCCTGACCAAATACAGCTGCCTGAGAATTGAAATGAAGTTCATCGTTGCCAAAATTTTTCTGATTTATTCCAATAGTAAGCGCAATTCCGAGAGCATAACCGTTTTTAAGAGCAACAGCACTTTCAATGCCCGTTACATCAGTTGTAATGCTGATATGGTAATAATCGGTCTGCATAAGGTCTTTAAGAAACTCCAGGGTTTTAATATCTTCACCGCAGAAGGAAACCTCTGTCTGGTCGTGCGCAACAAGCTCATAGCTTGTACAGGGACCTCCTATTGCATTAAGTGAAAGCTTTTTACCTATGGAATCAAGCTTCTTTTTCCACAAATCAGGATATGTAAGAAGCTTGCCTTCCGGGGTATCCATAAGACCTTTTGTGACTGTAATTACCGGAACATTTTCAGGAATTACCGGAAGAACATTATCTCCGAACCATTCCACACCAAAGCTGCTTACTCCGCCTATAACGGCATCAGTTCCCGATAATGCACTTTCAAGCTCTTCTATGTGATAAAACTTAACACCCTCAGGAAAATCCTTAACAAATTTCATGTGACGATTAGTCGCTTTTGCTGCATCTATAATTTCTCTGTCAAGATGTGTGCCAACAAGCCTCACCTCATGTCCGTTTTCCCTTGCAGGAAAAGCAAGTGCAGAGCCCATCATTCCTGCGCCCACAATTGTAATTGTTGCCATTTTTAAAGCCTCCTGTGATTTTTTTTGAAAATAATTGAAAAAGTTTGAAACTTATGTTATAATTATATACAAAGCCACTTTGATTGTCAAGTAGTGGCAATGTTTTTGAAACTTTTTCAAACTTTTTCAGGAGGAAAGCCTATGATATCCCTGGGACGACAGCAGGAAATTATGAATTATATGTTAAAACACCGTTTTGCAACTGTAAAAGAACTTGCAAAAGTAATTTATTCAAGCGAATCATCTATCCGCCGTGACATTAAAATTCTTGAACAGCAAGGTCTGGTTTCTCAGATTTACGGTGGGATTACTTTGCCTGAATATACTCATACCATTGTTCCCTTTTCAATCCGCGAGCACAAAAACTCTCCTGAGAAGGAACATATAGCAAAGAAAGCCGCAGAGCTTATTTTTGATGGTGCAACTGTCTTTCTGGACGGTTCTTCCACCGTAAAAAGAATTCTGAAATACATTTCACCTGACAAAAAAGTTACCATTATCACAAACAATAATGAGCTTTTTAAAAACGACATACCGGAAAATATCAGACTTCATTGTACCGGTGGATTGTTTTACAAAACTGACAGTATTTTTATAGGTCCGCAAGCTGAAAATTACATAAAAAATCTCCATGCAGACCTTTTGTTTTTTTCAAGCCAGGCAATATCGGAAAACGGAGAAATATCCGATTCCTCCGAAGAGGAAACCTCTCTCAGAAGAGTTATGCTTGAACGGGCAGAAAAAAAATATTTTCTTTGTGACAGCAGCAAGCTTTATTCAAAAAGGACCTTTCAGCTTTGCAATGTCAACGAAATAGATGGAATAATTTGTGATGTTTCCCTTTCCTTCTAAACAAAAAATCCGCAGAATAAACTGCGGATTTTTTTACCCAAGATATTTCATTGGGTCAATATACACATCATTTTCCATAATTTCAAAATGAAGATGAATCTCTGCATCTTCACCAAGGATGTTTCCTTTTAAAAGTCCTACAGTATCTCCTCGTACAACAACAGTTCCTTTCATTTCCATATTTTCGGGGTCAAGCCCCATATAAACAGAATAAAAAGCACCGTGGTCAATTTTCATAGTTCCTCCGGAAAGCGGGTCAATGTAAGCTTCAACAACTGTACCGTCTGCAATTGCACGCACCTCGTCTCCCTCTTTTCCCACAATATCTATTCCTGTATGAGTTCTCCAGTCCTCAAAAAAAGGGGAATATTCTGCCTTTGTGCTGAACTTCTTTATAATTGACCCGTTTACAATTGGGACAACTGCTTTCTGCGGCTCTGCACTCACCTCAACATCCGCAACAACTTCATTAACCTCTTCCGGCTCAGCCGATGTTACTGTTGGCAGCTTAATTACCTGAACAGGTTCTTTTTCAGGTTCTTTTTCAGGTTCTTTTCTTTTAATTTCAACCGGCTCTTTTTCCGCAAAAAGTTCATCAAGCTGTTGTGATAGTCTGTCCTGCTTTTCCTCGTTGCTGAGCTTTGTGTCCTTCAGCGTGTTTCTGTAGCTCGTGACGCTGTAGCTTATAACAAAGGTAAGAACAAAAGCCAGAAAACAAAAGAAAACAAGCCCTGCAATACCACCCTTCTTTTTCTTTCCTATATAGTCTTTACTCATAAAAACACCTCACTTAAAAACATTATCGGCATTTTTTTGAGTTGTTATTCAATTAATTGTTATGAAGAAATTTTTTTCTGTATTTAAGAGGTGAAAATCCCGTTTCTTTTTTAAACACCACACCGAAATAATTTTGGTTATTAAATGAAAGCTTTTCACTTATTTCAGCAACGTTATACTGATTGTCAAGCAGTTCTATTGCTTTGAAAACTTTCATTTTAAGAAAATATTTATGTACCGAGCATGCTGAATATTTTGCAAAAATTTTTTTCAGGCTGCTTTCACTCATTCCGCAAAGGGACGCAATTTCTTTAACCGTCAGGGGCTTTTCCACATTTTCGCGCATAATATCAAGAATTTCCTTAAATTCATTGGAAAGCCGAATCTTTTCTTCTACATATTCTTCACGGTTTTCGGTAAGAGCAAGCAGTAAGATTTCAAGCATATTCGCAAGCTCGTGTATAAAGCTGTTTCCCGGTTCTTTAATATAATTATCTTCACTCGCTCCTGCAGTTTCAAGGACCTTGAGAATGTCGCATAATTTGTCCGCAGCTTTTACGGGCAATTTTTTATCTGCTTCTGTAATTTTTTCTGTCAGCATTCCCGACGCATCAAAAGCAATGCTGAGAAAGAACGCACTTTTTGAAGAATTGCTTTCAATAAAGGAAACATCACCGCCCTTAACAATTGCAATTTCTCCGGATTTCAAAATAATTTTTTTGTCATTGTTCTGAAACATCAGGCTACCTTCAAATGCATATATAAGTCGAAAAAAACTGTTAGTGTAATCCTTGAAATAAAACCTTGAATTTGTTTTTTTTCGGAAGGCTTCCCATATTCCGTTAACTCTGATTTTTCTGTTTACAGTTGATATCACAAAATCACCCATATCTTTTTTTATATAAAAAATACCTTTTTTTGTATTGTGCAACAAACCTATCTCATATATAATTATAATATACATTTATAAAAAAGTAAAGTGTTTTAGGAGGAAAATTACATGGATACCACATTAGTAGTTCTTGCAGCCGGTATGGGCTCCCGTTTTGGCGGACTTAAACAGATTGAACCCATAGGCCCAAAAGGTGAGGTTATTCTCAACTATTCTGTTTACGATGCAAAAAAAGCAGGTTTCAACAAAGTTGTTTTCATTATAAAAAAAGCCATTGAGAAGGATTTTAAAGAAATTGTCCTTCCTCGTGTTGAAAAAATTATAGATGTAGATTTTGCGTTCCAGGAGCTTGATAAAATTCCCGAAGGCTACTCCTTTGAAGGAAGAGAAAAGCCTTGGGGTACAGCTCATGCTCTTCTTTGTGCAAAGGATGTTATTAAAACTCCCTTTGCGGTAATTAATGCTGACGACTACTACGGTCAGGATGCTTATAAAATCCTTCACGACAAGCTTATTTCCTGCGAAAATCCATTTATGGTAGGCTACAAGCTTAAGAACACTCTTTCCGAAAATGGTACGGTTACCCGCGGCATCTGTTACAGCGAAGACGGTGTTCTTAAAAAGGTTGACGAAACCTCCGGTCTTGACAAAAACTCTCCATATGACCCTGATACTCTTGTTTCAATGAATATGTGGGGCTTTAAACCCGAATTTCTTGACAGACTTGTTGACGGTTTTCCTGCATTCCTTGACGGAATGACAAATCCTATGAAGGATGAATACCTTCTTCCTACAGTTGTTGATAATGCTATTCAGAACGAAGGCTTAAAGGTTGAAATTTTCGACACAAATGACAAGTGGTATGGAGTTACTTACAAGGAAGATAAACCTTCGGTTGTTGAAGCTGTTGCAAAATACACAGCTGAGGGTAAATACGAAGGAATATAAAAACATAATCCCGTAATGATAAACATTACGGGTTTTTTTTTATGCAAGAACAAAATCAATATCTCCTGTCAGTTCATTTGATGCCGCAAGGATAACATCAACCTCCTGACCAATATGATACTCCCTGCCTGTTCTTTCACCCTTAAGATACAAACCGTGAGGAACAAGCTCATAGTAATCATCCTCCATATCAGCAAGACGCACAAGCCCTTCAACAAGGTTTGGAAGTCGGATAAACATTCCAAAATTGGTTACAGAAGCTACACATCCGGTAAACCTTCTGCCAACAAAAACGCTCATATATTCAGCAATCTTTATCTTGGTGGCTGTTCTCTCCGCCTCCTGAGCGTTAACTTCAGTAGTGCTGCTTTGTAGCGATGCTTTTTCGGTATAATCACGAAGGAACTTTTCGCGTGTTTCGTTAAAACCGCCGTTTGCAATATATTCCTTAATTATACGATGAATTATAAGGTCGGGGTATCTGCGGATAGGCGATGTGAAATGGCAATAATATTTTGCGGAAAGTCCAAAATGACCGAGACATTCCGTAGAATACTGTGCTTTTTTCATAGACCTGAGAATACTTTCCTGCACAACAAGACCGTAAGGCTCTTCCTTAACCTGTTCAAGAACCTTCGAAAGCTCTTTGGGTTTAATATCATCATCCTTACCTTTAAGCTTTATATCAAACATTGAGAGAAGCTTTTTAAGTTCGGCAATTCTGTCTGCATCAGGGTTTTCGTGAACTCTGTAAACAAAAGGTGTTTCAAGCCAGAAAAAATGCTCAGCAACACAGTTGTTAGCCGCAAGCATAAATTCTTCAATTAACTGATTTGCTTCTGTAATTTCTCTTAATGCTACCCCAATTACATTCATATCATCATCAAAAATAACCTGACTTTCCGGAAAATCAAAATCAATAAATCCATCCCGTCCCCGTTTTTTACGGAGTATTTTTGCCAGCTCATTCATCCGAAGCACAAGAGGTGCTATATGTGAAAATTCAGCAGTTATTTCCGCATCTCCGTCAATTATTTTCTGTACATTGGTGTAGGTCATCCGTTCAGTTGTAGAAATAACCGATGTGTAAATATTGTGAGAAACTAAATCACCTGACTGGTCAAATTCCATATCCACAGAAAGAGTAAGTCTTGGTACACCGGGATTCAGACTGCAAATGCCGTTGGAAAGCTTTGGCGGAAGCATAGGTATAACCGTACCGGGTAAATATACCGATGTTCCTCTTTCAAAAGCCTCATTATTGAGCGCTGTTCCCTCTTTTACATATTCTGAAACATCTGCAATGTGAACCGAAAGAAGATAGTTACCGTTTTCGTTTTTTTCAACGCATACTGCATCATCAAGGTCTTTTGCATCCTCACCGTCAATTGTTATTATGGTTTTATGTCGTAAATCCCGTCTGTCGGAAGAAATTTCAATATCTCCGGAAATGTCCTCAGTTTCGCGGATTACATTCGCGGGGAAATCATTTTTAAGCCCGAAGCTGTACATAACAGACCTGAGTTTTACATCATTATCCTGGGGCCATCCGAGAACTTCAACAACTTTGCCGGTTCCCCGTTCTTTGTCTGTGGGATATTTTAAAATTTTCACATAAACCTTCTGACCCTTTTCAGCTCCTGAAAGGTTTTGTTTTTTTATGTCAATATATTGCCATATTTTTTCGTTATCCGCCTGGAGATAATATTCTTTGTTTTTTCTGCGGAGAATACCTACAACAAACTCATTTTTTCGCTGTGCAATGCGGACAATTTCACCTTCACAGCGTTTACTGTCAGTTGCTTCAGCAGTTATCCTTACAATAACCTTATCACCGTGCATAGCTCCCCACGACGCATCCTTTGTTATGAAAATATCCTCAGCATCATCACGAAGAACAAATCCGAAGCCTTTTGATGATGCCGAATAAATTCCGGTAATATACCCCATTTTTTCGCAGGATACAATATTCCCACGTTTTGTTTTAAATGCGCTTCCTTCGCTTATAAGCTCATCAATAAGACGGTAAAACTCATTTCTGTCCTCTTTTGGAACAGAAAGCACCGTTGCCATTTCATCGGCCTTAAGGGGTGTATATATATCGTCATTAATAAATCCTATAATTTTTTCTTTTCTGTCCATATCTATTCAACAATAAGTTTTGGCGTAAAATTTAAATACTCACAGGAGACAAAAATAAATTCTGTTCCGCCAAATTTTCCTTCAAATTTTCTTTTTTGTGACTGTGCGTGAAGATGTCCGTAAACACAGATCTCCACACCGTATTTTTCAAAAAGCTCCATAACCTTTCCGTCAGGTTCATTCATGTTTTTTGCAGGAGGATAGTGGGTCTGGAACACCTTCCGTTTAAATCCGTCCTTTTCTGCCATCTGCAGCGAGAGCTCCATACGGGCAAGTTCCCGTTCATAAAGCAATTTATCATGCTTAGCGTTTTCGGACGGGTTTTCATCATAACCTGCCGGATTATAAAAATAACCCTTGTTTCCACAAACAGCAATATCCTCATAAACAAAGTAGTTGTTATGAAGAAAATCTATTGTACTGAATCCGCAATGGTCAATATATTCTTTAAGCTTTTTGTGAGATTCCCACCAATAATCGTGGTTTCCTTTGCTGATTATTTTCCGTCCCGGAATGCTTTCAATGAATTTCAAATCCTCAAATGAATCCTTCAGATACATGGCCCAGGAAATATCTCCGGGAATAAGCAAAACATCATTTTCGGTAAGAATTTTACAGCCCTCTTCAAGCTTTTCCATATGATTATCCCACGCAGCGCCGAAAATATCCATGGGTTTTTCTTCTATGCTTTTGTAAAGGTGCAAATCCGAAAGAGCATATATTGCCATTTTTTCCCTCCTCAAAAAACAGACCTGCTCGCAAAATATATTCTGAGCAGGTCCTTTTAATTATTTTATACCGAGCATTTCGCTTACAACCTTCACCATATCTTCTTTTTCGCACTTTGTGTCAAAACGGATTGCTTTTTCCTTAAGCTCTGCAAGAGATGCCGGAATTTCAAGTCCGGACACCTTATTAAGTGTGTACAGAACATCAAACTCATCCATTGAAGACGTATCGGTCTCAGGAGCAACTGCACCAAGAACCGCACCATTAAACTTGTACGGATTAGCGGTAGATGCAATAACAGTAGGCGTTTTATCACCGGTTTTATCAGTATACTGTTTGTAAACATTGTAGCCCACTGCAGTATGAGTATCCATAAGGTACTTATATTCATTCCAGATACTATTAATGGTATCCGATGTTGCTTTATCATCACAGAAACCGCCAAAGAAGTTATCGGCAACAACTTTTTTTGTTTCCTCATCAACCGCATAGCTGCCAGTTGTGTTAAGCTGCTTCATCCACTCTGAAACCTTGGTTTCATCTCCGGTTATATCGGAAAGAAGTCTCTCCAGGTTACTGGAAATAAGAATGTCCATAGAAGGAGATGCTGTTGTTTTGAAATCTCTGTTTTTGTTGTAAATACCTGTCTGTATAAAATCTGTAAGAACATTATTGCTGTTTGAAGCACAAATGAACTTATTAACCGGAAGCCCCATTTTTTTACCGTACCATGCTGCAAGAATGTTACCGAAGTTACCGGTAGGCACACAAATGTTAATCTTCTCCCCTGCTTTAATTTTGCCGGCTTTAAGCATATCACAATATGCAGAGAAGTAATAAACTATCTGAGGAAGAAGCCTTCCCCAGTTAATGGAGTTTGCGGACGAAAGACGGAAGCCGTTCTTTTCAAGAACCTCGTTATATTCCTTATCTCCAAAAATGCGTTTTACACCTGTCTGTGCATCATCAAAGTTGCCGAAAACAGAAGCTACACCAACATTTTCACCACTTTGAGTAAGCATCTGCAGTTTCTGAATTTTGCTGACACCGTTTTCCGGGAAGAAAACAAGGATTCTTGTTCCGGGAACATCAGCAAAACCTTCAAGAGCAGCTTTACCGGTATCACCGGAGGTTGCAACAAGAATAACAATTTCTTTGTCAATGTTGCATTTCTTAATGGAAACGGTCATAAAGTATGGCAAAATCTGTAGTGCCATATCCTTAAAAGCACAGGTGGGTCCATGCCAAAGCTCAAGAATATTTGCACTATCATTCAGAAAATGAACCGGAGCAACATCAGGAGATGCAAAGCTGTTTTCATATGCACCGTTCACACAGTAGGATATTTCATCTTCCGTAAAATCGGTAAGAAACATGGAAATAATAGCCTTTGCGCGAGCTTTATAATCACACTTTGCAAGATTTTCAATATCGGCAAGTGACACCTGTGGAATTTCACAAGGCACAAACAATCCACCGTCTTTGGAAATGCCTTTAACTATGGCTTCAGCGGCAGTAACCTTTTCAGCCGCATTTCTTGTACTTCTATATAACATAAAACAACCTCTTCTTTCAGTACAAAAACGCACGAGCTGCTCGTGCGTTTTCAAGTACCGTGTTAATTAATTATAAATACTTTTTCATGTACTCGGGAGCATCAGCAACATCCATGCTGACAGTGATGATAATATTAATGTTGTGCTGTTCGGAAATAGCATTTAAATTTTCAAACAGTTCATCATTTTTAAGAATATCATCTTCTGGAATAATCTTGTTGATACCGTCAACAAAAATATAAGAAATATCGTAATCCTGCGCCATTACACCGCAAAGAAAACCGTAAAAAGTGTTATATTTCCTAATAGAGTATTCAGATGTATCTATAAGTCTGACCTTAGAGCTGAGGTCAAACACGTGTCTTGTTCCGTTATTTACGAAAACTATGTGACCCTTTTCGGTATTAACTGCTTCATTGATTCCGTCAATAAGCTGTTTTGTTTTGCCTGTACCTTTTTTACCAATGATAAGTTTTAACATAAAATCGCTCCATTCTTTTGCGCCGATGCCGGGGCATCCTGCGATTAATAATAAAATCAAAAGATTAATTTTGATTTCTTATTAATAGTATAACATACTTTCAGGCAAATATCAAGTACTTTTCCATTATTTTCATAAATTTTTTATTTTGAAAGCCTTGCTTCAAGCTCTGCCTTAAGGTCTTCATATCCGGGCTTACCAAGTAACCCGAACATATTCTTTTTATAAGCTTCAACACCGGGTTGATTAAAGGGGTTAACTCCAAGAATATAGCCGGAGATACCGCAAGCTTTTTCAAAGAAATAAATCATATAACCAAAATTGTATGCATCAAGCTCCGGAATGTTCAAAATGATATTTGGTACCCCGCCGTCTGTATGTGCAAGAAGAGTTCCTTCAAAGGCTTTGTCGTTAACATAGCTTACCTTTTTACCTGCAAGGAAATTAAGACCGTCCAGGTCATTTTCTGCCGCCTCTATTTCCACATCGTCTGCAACTTTTTCAAAATGAAGAACAGTTTCAAAAAGGTTTCGCTGACCTTCCTGAATGTACTGACCCATAGAATGGAGGTCTGTAGAGAACCCTGCAGAAGCCGGGAAAATACCCTTGTTATCCTTGCCTTCGCTTTCGCCATAAAGCTGTTTGAACCATTCTGCAAAATAGTGCATCTTAGGCTCATAATCTACCATAATTTCTGTTGATTTTCCCTTGCGGTAAAGACAGTTTCTTGCAGCCGCGTAAAGGTAGCAGGCGTTATCCTTTGTGGGGTTTGCAAAATCCTTATGTGCATCCTGAGTACCTTTAATCATTGCATCTGTATCAATACCTGCCGCAGCTATAGGAAGAAGACCGACTGCCGTGTAGATACTGAATCTGCCGCCAACATCGTCCGGAACAACAAATGTTTCATAGCCTTCATCATCGGCAACTGTTTTAAGAGCACCGCGTTTCGCATCGGTGGTGGCATAAATTCTGCCCTTCGCCCCCTCTTTGCCGTATTTCTTTTCAAGAAGGTCTTTGAGCACCCTGAAAGCAATTGCAGGCTCTGTTGTTGTACCTGATTTGGATATAACATTCACGGAAAAATCTCTGTTTTTAAGAAATGAAATAAGATGGTTAAGGTAAGAACCGCTGATGGAGTTACCGGCATAAACAATGTGAGGATATTTTCTTTCCTCTTTAGTCATCATGGCGGAAAATTCGTTGTTCATAGCCTCAATTGCTGCTCTTGCGCCAAGATATGAGCCACCGATACCAACAACCACAAGAACCTCAGAATCACTCTGAATTTTCTTTGCTGCCGCTTTAATTCTTGCGTATTCTTCTTTATCATAATTTACAGGCAAGTCAACCCAACCAAGAAAATCGTTTCCTGCACCGGTCTTTTCGTGAAGTGTTTTGTGTGCCGCCTCAACAGCTGACCAGATACCGTCAATTTCATGTTGTGAAACTGCTCTTGAATAATCAATTTTAATCATTTTGAAATCTCCTTAAAATAATTTTTATATATTTGTTATAAAATTAAGTGATAGGAAAGATGTGTCATTTTTAATGAATTGACAACTGTCGTTGTCATGAATTGTTGCTATCGCAACATGAATTGAATTGCCTATATAATGCACGAAGTGCAATTCATGAACCACAAGGCTCAATTCATGAAATCACAGATTTCAATTCACGCCGAAGGCAATTCATTGAGTTTGCCTTGCAAACTCATTGTATCATATATAACACAGTTTTCCAATAGCAAAATGTCTTATTTTATATTTTTTTAATTGAAAGGTCTTCAGAATCAATAATTATGGTTACCGGACCGTCATTCAATAATTCAACCGCCATGTCAGCTGCAAAAATACCCGTTTCTACCCTATCCTCAAGAATATTCTCGCAGATTTCCACAAAGCGTTCATAAAGCTCTTTTGCAATTTGTCCGCCTGCCGCACCGGAAAAACTTGGTCTTTTACCTTTACGGCAATCGCCATATAAGGTGAACTGAGAAACCGCAAGCATTCTTCCTCCTATGTCCTTTAACGCCAGATTCATTTTTCCCTCGGAATCCTCAAAAATTCTGAGTCCGCAAACCTTTTCCGCAACCGTACGCAAAACCGCCTCGTCGTCCTGTGGGGCAATGCCTACAAGGACAAGAAATCCCTGTTCAATTGCACCGGTAATTTTACCTTCAACCGTAACACTCGCATGTTTTACTCTTTGAATAACTACTTTCATTTTATCTCCTCTTTTATAACTTCTAACGCTTTTGCAAACTGAACATCCTTTTCCCGTTCCCATTCCTTAACCGGAATCTCATTATATTCCTCCGGAGTTTTTACAATAAAATCGGGCGTAATTCCTTTTTCGTGAATATATTCTCCTTTTGGGGTCAGATAGCTGGCATTTGTAATGTAAATTGAGCTTATAACCTCACCGTTTTCTGTTTCAAATGGTATGGATTGCTGTGCAATTGCCTTACCAAAGGTCTGTTCACCTACAACCTTAGCTCTGCCGTTATCACGCAGACCGCTTGTAAGTACCTCGGAAGCACTTGCAGAGTTACCGTTAACAATAATACAAAGCGGAGCTTTTATAAGCTGCTTGTTCGATGTTTCCACATCCGTTGTACTGCCGTCCTTGTATTTAAAGGTGGTAAGAACAGCTTTCGGCATAAGCATATCCGCAATTGTATGTGTTGCATAAAGAGTTCCGCCGCCATTATCTCTTAAATCAATAATAACTCCGCGGATTTTGTCAATTCCAAAGCCTTCAAGAGCCTCAAGAAATTCTGCCGGTGTTTCGTTATCAAAGGAGGAAATGCTGATATATGCAATTCCGTCCCCGGCTTTTTCCCATTTCACGGTATGATTAACTATTTTTTCACGCTTTACCCATACTGTATATTCCACACCGGTTTTATTTCTGATAAGCTTCAGTTTAACTTCTTTACCTTCAACCTCCGCATCGCCCTTTATAAGCTCAACAGCCTCCTGATATCCCGCAAAATTAACCGGAATGTCACTCACTTCAATGAGAATATCCCCCGGTTCAATGCCTGCCCGTTCAGCCGGGGAATCCGGATTCACTTCGGATATAACAATAGCGTCAGTTTCTGCATTTCCCGTAACAACAACGCCAATACCGTAATAATGGCCATCCATGGATTCTTTAAGGCTCTCATAATACTCTTTTGGGTAATACTGTGAATATTTATCTTCAAGAGAAGCTACCATAGAAGCCACAGCCAGGTCTTTCATATATTCATCGTCATATTCAAAAATGTAATTATCCTCAATTATAGAATACGCATCAACAACTTTTTTTACAACCGGGTTATTCATTACCGTACAGGAATAAACAGAAACCCATATAATTGTAGTTGCAAGAAATGTGCAAAGCACAGTTAAAAAAGATTTGTTTTTCAAAAAAATCACCACCCGGAATCTGTAAAAAAAGGCTTTGCAAAGCAAAACCTTTTCATTAATTAGTTGTTTTCGATAAAATCGTTAAGCTTAGCAATAAGCTCGTCTGCATCTACGCCGTGAACAGCACACGCCATTTCAATTGATTCACCACTTGCTGAAGGACAGCCAAGACAATGCATACCAATTTCATAAAAGAACTGTGCTGTGTCGGGGTTTATTTTAAGAACATCCATGATGATGGTGTCTTTTGTAACAACTTTTTCCATAGTTAAAAACTTCCTTTCAATTATTTTACCTAATTATTATACTACTTTTTGGTTCCTTTGTCAATATTTTCTATAAAGAAAAACAAGCACTTGTCATTACACGCCTGAAGGATGACATATAACGCCTGTCATTCTGAGAAAAAAACCGTAGGACTTAACTTTGACCGAAGAATCTCAACGATTTACTGCAATGTAAAACGAGATCCTTCACTTCGTTCAGGATGACATATAACGCCTGTCATTCTGAGGGAAAAGGTAAAATCCCAAAAATTTAACTTTGACCGAAGAATCTCAACGATTTACTGAAATGCAAAATGAGATCCTTCACTTCGTTCAGGATGACATATAACGCCTGTCATTCTGAGGGAAAAGGTAAAATCCCAAAAATTTAGCTTTGACCGAAGAATCTCAACGATTTACTGCAATGCAAAATGAGATCCTTCACTTCGTTCAGGATGACATATAACGCCTGTCATTCTGAGGGAAAAGTAAAATCCCAAGGATTTAACTTTGACCGAAGAATCTCTAAAAAAATCATTTTTTTAAAAACTCTCTTGCTTTAAACAGTGCTGCAATTGTTTTGCCGTCACAAATTTTGTTATCCATAATCATTTCAATAAGCTCGTCAATATGAATTTTTCTGAGAATAACAAATTCGTCCTCATCAGGGTCATCCTCACCCTGATTAAGTCCGGTTGCAAGGTACATTCTAAGGTTTTCGTCACAAAAACCAACCGTAGGATAAAAGCTCCCCATAAACACAAGGCTTTCGGCAGTAAGACCTGTTTCTTCTTTTAATTCTCTTGCTGCAGCACAATCCGGGTCTTCTCCCTTATCAAGCTTGCCTGCCGGTACCTCAAGGATTATTTCATCGTAGGGTATACGATATTGCTCAATCATATAAACATATCCGTTTTCGTCTATCGGTACAACAGCAACACCGCCGGGATGACGAACAATTTCCCGCTGAGCCTCATTTCCACCGGGGCAAATGACAGTATCAAGGGTTACCTTTATTATTTTGCCGTTATAAATGCTTTTTGATGCAATTGTTTTTTCTCTTAAATCCATAAAACCTACTCCTTTGAATTTATATATACATTATACATCTTTTTTAGGTAAATATCAATAGAAAATTTTCTTAATTGTTATTCAAAGCTCAACTTCCGAAGAAACTTAAAAATTAAAGAAATGTAAAATGAGATCCTTCACTCCGTTCAGGATGACAGATAGCACCTGTCATTCTGAGGGAAAAGTATAATCCGAAGGATTTAACTTTGACCGAAGAATCTAAAAAAACCCGGGCTGTAAACAGCCCGGGCAAAAAACTTAAATTAAGTTAAAGTTTTAATTAAAACTCAGCAATGATTCTTGCAACATACTTAAGAATCTGAGTAGCATCAAGAACGGAAATGTTACCGTCTGCATTTACATCAGCCGCATCAAGACCTGCTTCTGTAAGAGAAATTGTACCTGCAATGTTTCTAAGCACTGCAACTGCATCGTAAACATCAATCTTACCGTCAACGTTTACATCACCCTTAAGAGCTTTAGTCTTAACAATACCGGATTCGTATGTCTTGTTTACTAATTCAAGAACTTCATCCTCTGCAGCAAATACATTTGTAAGTGTAAATGTAACTTCTGTGCCGGAGGTCATTGCAATAGTTCTGAACTTAAGTGTAGCAAGAACACCTGCAATATCAATATCCTCTTCGGAATTGATTGTGATTGTAAGCTTGTTGGGAACTGCTGTCTGAGCAACTACAACCTTACCTGCGTATGCATCAGCTACAACTGCATCAACAAATTCAAGAACAGTATCATCGAATGTAACATTCACAATACCCTTTGCAATGGGAAGTGTAAGGTCAGCACTTACGGGAAGTTCAACTGTTCTGCCAAGCTCACCAACAACGATGGGAGCACCGATTTCAGCATTGAAAGCTCTTCTTACAATAGCCACAAAATTCTGAACTGAACCGTTTGCATTGTTGTTAGCAATTGTATCAGGCTGGAATACAGCACCGTTTTCTACAGCTTTCCAACCAACTAATACATAACCCTCTGCAAGAACAAGCTCAGGAACTGCTTCTTCAAGAGCAGCGGAGGGTTTAAGACCCTTTCTGAACTCACCGGTTGACCAGGTTGTACCTTCGTGAGAAGCAAAGCTTGCATTTACACCGTCAACTTCAAATGTAAACTGCATCATATCCTCTACATACTTGGGAGTAAACTTGTAATCTGCTGTAGGAACATAATCAAAGTTGTACTCTGTTGTGTAGGGTTCAGTTTCATCGTTAAGGTACCAACCTTCAAATACAAAACCTAAAGCAGGTGTAGATGCATGGTAATGAACAGTTTCACCTTCGTAAACAGTACCGGAATAGATATCAGCACCGATTGAATTGCTGAATTCGTAAGAACCTGCAGTTGCTGTGTATACAGCCTTATCGGTTACATCGTACTTTTCAACGCCAAATGCGTAAACATCACCTTCAAAGTTAGAGAAGAAGTTGAATGTAGAAGTTACAATGTTTGTATCAGAAATCTGGTTTGAAGCAATCTTTGCAAACTTACCGTCAACAGATACACGATATGTCATATTGTCAAAATCGTAATATGCTTTGATAACATGTCTTTCACCGTCAGAAATCTTAAGGTCTTTAAATGCATCTGTTTGAACAGGACCGCCTGTACCGTCACCGGAACGAACATAAACCGTGTCACCTACAAGGAACAAGCCCTGGTTCTGCTTACTTGAAGACGCAGTCAAACCATTAATTGAGCCCGGGTTTACTGTAGCTAAATCAAGTGTAAGTACCCAAATACCTGAGTTAGCATCCTTGATTGTACCTGAAATTATTGCATGGTGAGTTTCACCGGAAGCAGCCCTAATATGAACAGAACCGTCTTCGTTAACAGAATAACAGAAATCTTCTGTATCATTTACCTGACCCTTCTGGCTGATTACCTGACCGCCAAAGGTTTCAAAGGGATGAGCTGTAAAGTCAAACACACCGTTTATGGAACCGCCTTTTAATACAGCTTCAATTGTTTCTTCGCCATCAAATACCTTTTCAGCAAGCTCTTCGCTTGTGTAGTGGTTGCCGGCAGCATCCTGCCAGTAAAGGAAGGTTGCACCGTTAAGAGCTTCGTAACCGGGTACGTTAACAAGGTTACCGCCCTTAATAGCCTTAACTGTTGTGTTAAGTACAGCAAAATCTTCGTTTTCTGCAACGAATGTGATATCTACTGTTTCAGCATCTGTATAAACTGCGTTGTATGTTACATCACCATAGATAGGTTCAATAGCAACATCCCAACCAAGGAATATCTTTCCTTCGGGAGCTGTAACTTCAGGAGCTACAGGAGTCTGACCCTTAACAAGCTGCTGTTCGGTTTCACCGGAAACAAGAGTACCTTCACCAACATTGAAGATTGCTGTAACATAAGCTGCTTTAGTCTTAATGGAAACAACTGCATCTTCAGCACCTGCTGTGAAGTACCAAACACCGTCAACCTGTTCAACAGAACCGTTTGTTGCTGTTATTTCGTCAATTTCCCATGCAGCATCAGCAATGGTGTAGCCGAAAGGAATCTTTTCGCCTGCAACCATAGACTTTGTTACATAGTTGATGTTAACTTTGTTGTTGATATCAAACATACCAAAGGAGGTTACATTTTCATCAGCTTCAATAGTTACTGTGCTTGCTTCAAGGGACTCAATATGGTCATATTTGAATCTTGTAAGAATAAAGGAACCACCGGTCTTCATAGACATGCCGAACCCTGTGGGAGCACCTGCTTCAATATAAGCAAGCTGTCCGTTTGCATTAGGATGTTTGATGCTGGAAATACCATCCTGAGAAAGGTAGGTTTTGTTATTATCAAAATCAAGAATAAGTCTTACAGTATGAACCTCACCGTCGTTGTATCTGAGAAGGTTCTGAGATGCAAGAGCACTCTGAGAAAGACCATCAGCTCCGCCATACTGTAATTCATGGAAAGCACCTGATGTATGGTACAAACCGTGAAGCTTCTTAGCAGCACCGTTACTACCGTAAATATTACCGTCATAACCTCCGTAGCTGCCTGAACCGATGTAATCGTATTCAATTACATAAGCACCGGTTGCTTCACCCTGAGCAAGATAGATATCGTAGGCTGTAGCTGCGCTCTTAACAAGCTCAATACCTGTTCCTTCTGTAAGAACAAAGTCTGTATCGATAGCAAGACCGGAAGCTCCAAATTCATCTGCTGTCATTGTTGTGAAATCAATTTCTTCACCAATAGAAACCTTGGATTTAGCAACTACTACAGTAATTGTTGTAAATTCGTTGAAATGAAGACCAAGAAGCTGAGTTTCTGTATAAATTGTGCCGTCAACTTCAAAACCAACAAATGTGTAAGCATCATTATTGATTACGAACTCGGGAGCAGCAGGAATGGTAGAACCCTGAGGAATAGTAATTACTGTATCAATAAGCTCAGCGTTTACTTCATCATTAATTGCAACTTCAATATCAATAAGGTCGTTAAGAACTGCGTAGAAGTTGGTATCTTCAGTAAGAGCTGTGAAGGAAACTACTTCTCCGCCTTCTTCAAGAGCCCAACCTGCAAAGTTTTCGTTGTCGTAATCGTATCCAACAGGAACACCGTTTACGGGAACATATTCAACCTTAAGAAGTTCTTCGCCGTCATAGAAGCTTGCCATTACAGTATTTGCTGCTGCAACAGACTGAATTTCATACTTTGTAACACCTGCGCCGGGATAAAGAGTAGACTGAACATAAATGTCAGCAAAGCCGTCCTTAACGGAGGTGATTTCGTATGCTGTGCCATCTTCGTTAGCAGTAATTGCTACAGCATCGCTGTCAGAATATACTGCAAAAGATGCTGTGTCAAGGTCGGAACCGTCAAGGTTCATTGTTACGACAGCCTTGTCACCTTTAACAAGCTTTTCTCTGCCTGTATATACAACTACAGGAGCATTTTCAATTGTAGCCCAATCCTCCTGAACTTTGAAGTAAGGATTGATTATTGCCTTACCGTTAAGAAGCTCAAGACCGGTGAAATCGATATAGTAATCCATTTCTGCTTCAAGGTCGTTAGCAGGGTCAAATGTAAGCACTGTACCACCGTTAACATCTGCAACGGTTACAACAGCTTCAACAGCTTCACCGTCTGCTGTTTTAAGAGCAGCTTTCTTAGCGGCATTTTTGTTAGCAATAATGCTGTCAAATGTAGCAGTTACATTATCCGCAGGAGTAACAAGGAATGCATCGGAGCCTGCAATTTCAGGAAGCTCAGAATAATCTGCTGCATAAACCTTGAAATTATCGTAATAAAAAGCAAGGCCAGTATTATTGTTATAGGTTTCAGCCCAAACAAGACCTGTGTAATTTGTAAGATTTAAGGGGAAGGTAATATCAGATGTCCATGCACTCCATACACCTGTAGTAAGGTTACAGCCTCTGATGTTTACAATTGCTGTACCGTCTGCAGCTGCTCTGAGCTTGAACTCAATTCTTGTCCAGTTCTCTCTTGCATTAGCAGAAAATCTAAGGGTGTTAGCACCATTTCCGTTGGAATTGTTAAACATAAATTCAACATTATTACCGGAACCTGTTAAATGAGCCATAATCTTGGTAGCATCGGAAGAATCGGAACCTGTACCTGTGTTATGTGTTCCGTCTGCATAAACACCGTAGAAATAAAGACGACCGTTACCTGCACTGGCACCTGTTCTGTAGGTGTCGTAGCTTACGATGATACCGTCTTCATTGGAAAGAATTGCAGATGTGGGAATAGCCTGAGATCTGAAACCTGTCCAGGGAGAGGCAGTTTTTCCATTGGAAGCAATCTTAAGAACCTGTGCACTTGTATTACCAACATATGAGGGGTTAGAAACAACTTCAGCCCACTGAGAGGTTTCGCTGTTGCCGCCTTGAGCACATCTGTTACCAAAACTGCCGTAAGCAGCAATGTAAGAACCGTTGTAAGACTTGTTGTTCTGAGTGTTAAGAGTTTCGCTTTCGAAATCGTCAGACATAATTACATTGTCGATTTCTTTATCTGCTTTATTATATGTAGCATAAACATCTACACGAACATCCTTGATGTAGGTGTATCTGTTTGCTGTACCGCAGGAGTTAAGAGCAATTACGGGAACAACCTGAACATTTTCAAGTTCAGCAATTTCAGCATCGGTAAGTGCAATTGTACCGTAAGGCTGTGTGTTTGACCATGTTTCTTCGTTTACATCGTAAGAAGCCATTGTATACAGCTTAATACCTACACCGGGAAGGTACTGCATACCGAACTGAGCGGAATACCAATGGTCGTAAATACCTGCAACGCTATCTACAGCAACTGTATTGCCATTTGCATCCACTCTGTTAAGGAAACCGTTTGCACCGTGTGCGAATGAACTACCGCCAAGGAAAGCACCTGTTTCACATTTCATTCTGGAAATGGAGTAAAGCTTTGTCATATTACTTTCCCAGTAGAAAAGAGGGTTAGCACCAACAGGAGCTGTCTGGTAAGGATTAAAGTTTGTCATTGCAAGAGCGCCTGAAGGGTCAGAATCAGCAAACTCGTTTACATCGTAATATGTAAGAGTGCCATCAGGACCGATTTTTGCAATACCAACTACCATTGATGTGAAAGCATCTGACTGTGCAGGCTGGTAGAAATCGAAGGTGTAGCGGGTTCTTACTCCGCCAAGAAGTGTTTTACCGCTTACGGGAACAAGACCAATACCTGCGTTGGTATTAGTTGCTGCAGCGTCAAGACGAATAACCTTTTCGTCGCCAACTGTTGCTACAGAAACCTTGTTAGCAGAATCAGCAGTAGCCTGAGTGCTGATATCTACAAGATTAGCGTAAGTATAGCTTTTGCCTGCGGATGTGGTTCTTGCAGTTGAACCTGTACCGGCGAAGCTTAATACGCCTGTAGCGCCAACGTTTTCGTTGGTAAGAACAGTACCATCTGCATAGCTTGAAAGATCAAGAACATCTTTGTAGCTTACATCGAAGGTACCTGCCTGTGTTGTTGCCATTGCAGGAACAGCGATGAGTGTCATCACCATAAAAACTGCAAGAAGCAATGATAATGTTTTTTTCATGAGTTTCCCTCCTTAAAATAATAACTCGCACATTAGTTTATTTGTGCAAATCGTATATCAATAATATTATAGCATTATTACAATAACATTTCAACCCATCAAATTGCCAAAAAATAATGTAATTATTTGTACATTTTCACCAATACCCTGTTGAACAGTACATCTGATGGGTGTAAGAATTACATTTTCTCTTGAATTTTGCGAAAAAATGATGTATAATTAAATTAATCCAATCTCTGTAGTTCTGATGAAAAACCGAAGGATTTGGTTTTGACCAAAGAATCTTAATCTCCCCTCTTGTCATTCTGAGGGAAAAGGTAAAATCCCAAAAATTTAACTTTGACCGAAGAATCTCAAAATAGTTGCTGCAATGCAAAAGAGATTCTTCACTCCGTTCAGAATGACAGAGGAAAGATGTTCAGAATGACAGAGTGAAAACGCTCAGAATGACACACTCTCCCCTCTTGTCATTCTGAGGGAAAAGGTAAAATCCGCAGGATTTAATTTTGACCGAAGAATCTTAAAATAGTTGTTGCAATACAAAAGAGATTCTTCACTTCGTTCAGAATGACAGAGGAAAGATGTTCAGAATGACAAAGTGAAAACGCTCAGAATGACACACTCTCCCCGTTTGTCATTCTGAGGGAAAAGGTAAAATCCGCAGGATTTAACTTTGACTGAAGAATCTCAAAAAAACCTACAAGCCAGGAGAATATTATGTATTATGTTTACATACTTACAAACAAAACTCACAGTGTATTGTACACCGGAGTTACAAGCGATTTAAAAAAACGCATATATCAGCATAAAAATCATTTGATTGAAGGGTTTACAAGCAGATACAATGTTAATTTACTTGTTTATTTTGATTCAACATCCGATGTAAATGAAGCGATTGCATATGAAAAGAAAATTAAAGGTTGGCTTCGCAGTAAAAAAGAAATTCTTATTAACTCAATAAATCCTCAATGGAAGGATTTAAGCGAAGGTTGGTATGAATAGCATGAGATTCTTCACTCCGTTCAGAATGACAGAGTGAAAACGCTCAGAATGACAGAGTAAAAACGCTCACAATGACACACTCTCCCCTCTTGTCATTCTGAAGGAAAAAGTAAAATCCCAAAAATTTAACTTTGACCGAAGAATCTCAAAATAGTTGCTGCAATGCAAAAGAGATTCTCAACAAGAAAGAAGGTGTTCACAATGCCCAACGAAAACAAGCTGATATCAGAGTTTATAAATTATATAGAAATAATAAAGGGGAAATCCGAGAAAACTGCAAGTGAATACCGTTATGATTTACAGACATTTTTCCGTTTTCTTAAAATCAACCGCGGTGATGTTCCATGCCCTGTTCCCGACAAGGATTTCCGGGCAAATTACGGTGAAATCCCCATAAATGATGTAGACATTGAGGTAATAAAAAAAGTAACTCTTGCCGAGCTTTATGAATATCTGTCATTTGTTAACAAATACATGCAGAACAGTTCTTCTGCAAGAGCGCGAAAAGTAGCAAGTTTACGGTCTTTTTTCAAATATCTTTCAACCCGTGCCGGAATGCTGGAGCACAATCCTGCGGAAAATTTAGAAACTCCGAAGGTGGCAAAAAAACAGCCACGGTATCTGACCCTGGAGGAATCGAAGCAATTACTTGAAAAAATACCGAGAGATGATAATTTTGATCGGAATCTTTGCATTATAACCCTATTTCTGAACTGCGGGGTCCGGGTCAGCGAGCTTGTGGGAATTAACATAAGCGACATAAAAAACGATACTATTGTAATTACCGGTAAGGGCAACAAGGAACGAACGGTTTACCTTAACAAGGCGTGCAAATACACCATTGACAATTATCTGCGGGTGCGCCCTGTTGACGGTGTTATTGACCGTGATGCCCTATTCATTTCCCGTAACAAAAAACGGCTTGGCACAAAGATGGTATGGTGCATTGTGAAGGATTGCCTTGAGGCGGCAGGTCTCGACAGCGGCAGATATTCCCCTCATAAGCTGAGACACACAGCTGCAACCTTGCTTTATCAGTACGCTGAGGCGGATTTACTTATTATTCAGCAGATTCTTGGGCATGAGAGCCTTGCAACCACGCAGATTTACACTCATTTAAACGATGAAGATGCAAAGTTTGCCATAAAGAAAAATCCCCTTTCCGGGGAAAATTAAAAGCTTCCCTTTTCCGGGAAGCTTTTTTCTTTTCAGGTGGCACAGAGAACCCCCTTCATATTTTGTATGTGTAACCTTTTAACCCCTCCGTCACGGCTAACACCGTGACACCTCCCCTTCCAAGAAGTGGAGGCTGACTATATGCAAAAACCCCGCGGGTTAAAACCGCGGGGTTTTGGTTTTTAATTATTCAGCATCCTCATATTCAGACTTATCAGCCCATACATTGTTTTCGTTAATGGAAGACCAATTTTCATGGATGCCATCTGCCTGTCTTGTGAAGTCGTGAGCGTTTGTAGCTTCAAGAACATCGTAGTAGTACCAAGCAGATTTTGCGTTATCGGGCCACTGCTTTGTATCAGCATGAAGACCGTTTGCATTTACATAACGAACAAGGATACGGTTGATGATTGCCATAGCTTCCGCTCTGGTAATGTAGTTATCAGGTCTGAATGTGCCGTCCTCGTAACCGTTAACCCAACCGTTACCTGCAACAAGCTTGATGTAGCTTTCTGCCCAATGTCCGGAGATATCGGAGAAATTAGCGCGGGTTGTTGTTTTATCCTCAAGGAAACGAGCCGCGATTGTAGCAAACTCTGCTCTTGTGATGAACGCTTCAGGTTGGAAGGAGCCATCCTCATAACCCTTAACATAACCGCCCTTAGCCATTGTGGAAACAGCCTTATTGGACCATCTGTCAGCTTCAACATCGGTAAAGCTGTTAGTGTTTGTAAAGATGCTGTCTCTTACATCTTTCTTAAGAAGTCTGTAGAAGATTGTTGTAACCTCTTCACGGCTGATGTTGTTTTCAGGACGAACATCTCCTTCGGGGTAACCGATTACATAAGCAAAGTGAACATCACCATCAAGGTCACCGGGAACATCGCTGCTTACATATCTTGCGTAAAGAGTTGTGCTTACGCTTGTAGTGAAGGAATCGGAAACCTTATCGGTATAAGCACCGTCAGCATACCAGCCATCGAACTTGAAGCCATCCTTTTCAGGTACTGCAATGTCACCAAGAGCAAGCTTAATGGGAGCATAATCAGAAACAGCTTCAACAACACCGTAGTCACCGTCTACACAGAAATTAACGGTAATCTTAGTAGCTGTGCTGCCGCCACCGGTACCTGTTGATGTGGTGAATACAGCAAAAAGTACTTTATCCTCAGTAAAGGTTGTGTCACCTATTACATCATCACTATCGGGGTCAAGTGACCAACCCTTGAAATTGTACTTTGTACGCTTACCGTGGTCTTTTGTGATTTTGTAATCACTTGCATCGAAATCAATCTGAGTGTCTCCGTAAACGGGGGGAATAATATTGTCATAGGCTGTGCCTGTAACAGCAGGAGGAACAAGATATTTACCATCTACAACAAATGTAAGCTTGATCTGGTCAGCTGCACGAAGTTCAAAAGTTGCACTTACTCTCTTGGATTTAACAGCATCCTCTTCAAACTCGGGATCCCATGTTACAAGAGTGTCTTCTGTGGCTTCAGGCTGAACGGACTCATAAAGAACATGAGTAAGCTCAACATCAGGATCGGTTGAACCTTGAACAGGCTCAATTACAAAATCTGTTCTTCCTTCAATGTAGCCCCAGACAGTTTCCTTAACCGGAGTTGCAGAAACAGGGTAAGTAATATCTTCAACAGTAAATGTTACATCTGCAAGGTAATCTTCATAAGCAGGTCTGAGAACACCGGCTGTAAGATTCTTGGTCTTAAGGGTGATACCAAGAAGATATTCACCGGATTCAAGCTGTTCAAATGAACGCTCAAAGCCTTCTTCTGTATAAACATCAGTAATTGCAACACCGGAATCAACAAGAGCAAATCCTGCCATGTCGTAAGTGGGGCTGATAAGTTCGGGAAGCTGAGCTTCAACAAGCTCGCCCATTTCTTCAGACATCTTGATATAAACCTCAAACTCACCGTCAACAACAACAGCATCAAGCTCACCGGGAGTTAAAACCGCGCTAAGAGTGTCAGCATAACGCATATAGTCAAGGAATTTCTGTCTTACAGGTTCCATATCAATGGACGCCTGGTAGTCAAGCACAACACTGGCATCAGCAAATGCAACATCCTGATAAATTTCACCGTATGCACCGCTGTTAACGCTGATTTTAATATCGGTAGGAACATCCACTGCACTACCTGCAAGGTCACCGGGAATTCTCAGGTCGTCAATATCATCCTGAGTAACAGCACCAACGGGTATGCAAACCAAGCTAAGCACTAATGCAAGAGCAAGCAATACCGAAAATGTCTTTTTCATAATTAAACAACTCCTTAGCTGGATATATGATTATCCATAATATTACTAAATAATATTATAACACTAATATTTTTTATTGTCAATAGAAAATTTTTAAAAAATTTAACAAAAAACAGGACGGTGATGCCGTCCTGTATGTGATTATAATGCACTTTGTGTGTCATTCGGGTCGCCATTACGGGCAAAATCATATTCTAAAGTCCAATCGAGTCCTCTGTAATCTGCCGCACGGTCATCAGTTTCAATGAACTCCATAAGCATATCGAGCATTTCCTCTGTCCATGTGTTGCGGTCAATCTGTGCGGTGGTAAACTTATTCAGGCTTATCATTTCAAAACCAAAAAGGTCTTTTACCTGAGTTTTAGCCGCACCGCCAACAACCTCTTCAACAAGATGACTCGGAATGAACAGCACACCGCCTCCTGCACCGAAAACAACATCACCGGGAAGGCAGATTGCACCACCTATACGGGTTGCGGTGTTATAGCCGGTCATAATAAAATCACGGATGGGAGTCGGGTCAATACCGCGGTAATAAACCTGAGTATTTTCCACCTTTTTCATCTGCTCGGTATCACGGATGCCTCCCCATATTACTGCACCGCCATTTTCATTTTTCGTTTTGTTTTTAAGAGCTGTTGTAAGATTTCCGCCAAGGTATGTACCCTTATAAATTTTATCATACATATCTATTACCGGCACATCATATTCCATAAGGTTATCAATTACCCATTGATTATATGTACCGGTTCTGCCCTCTTCCCTGCCAATATCCTTGGTTATCTCATCAAGGTCAGGACGGTAAGGGCAATAGGTGGCAGTTACCGCTCTGCCGATAAGCTTTCTGCCGTCATCATGAAGAGTGTGAAGTCTGCCTTCAAACTGACTTTCATAGCCTTTTACAAAAATTGGCTTCCATACCTCTTCAAGAGTAAGAGTTTTAAGAGCTTTAAGGTATTTTTCATCAACCTTGGGTCTTCCGTCGGGAAGTCTTTCCCCTTTCCACGCGGAAGTAAGCTGAATAATATCTTCTCTATTATTAAAATGCATTATTTTCTTTCCTTTCCTATAAACTCATACCACCGTCAATTTTAATATCTGCACCGGTTATGTATCTGCCTTCATCGGAGCAAAGAAGAAGCACCGCCGGGGCAATATCCTCCGGATTTCCAACATATCCGCAGGGGATTTTTGCAATGACTTTCCTGTAGGTTTCAGGGTCACTCAGTGCCTCATCGTTACGGGGAGTTGCTATAGCTCCGGGAGCAACATTATTAATTGTAACGCCAAAGGGTGCAAGGTCAGAAGCTATGTTTTCCACAAGCTTCATCTGTGCCGCTTTTGTGACACCGTAAGCCGAAAGTTCAGGGTGGTTGTTATACTGATTAACACTACCTACCGTAACAATTCTTCCCCATTTTTTATTTTCCATAGCAGGGGCATATTTTTTTATTAGAAGATACGAGCTTCTCAGGTTACAGTTTAACTGTGTTTCAAACTCTTCATTGGTAAATTCGTTCCATTTTCTCTTGTATTGTATTGAAGCATTAAGTACAAGAATATCCACATCACCGGTAATTTCATAAAGCTTTTCAGCACAATCGGGCTTTGAAAGGTCTGCAACTGCCGGCTGAGACTCCGCAATTTTTTCGCAGGCGGATTTACATTTTTCCATATTACTTGCACCGCCCACAAAAACCTTTGCGCCACGGCTTGCCAGAAGCTTTGCGATTTCAAAGCCTATGCCCTGGGTTGCTCCGGTTACAAGAGCTGTTTTTCCCGTTAAATCAAACATACAATCACCTCACATCAGGACCATTCACGGTCATTTGCCCACTCATTGTCCCACTGGGTTGTAGGCTCCCACATACCGGGATATTTAGGATGCATATGCTGTGCAATCAATTCCTCGTTAAGCCGTTCAATGCCAAGACCGGGAGTATTCGGAACTTCAACAAAACCATCCTTGAACAAGGGGTTTGCGATACCAATTGCCAGGTCATTCCACCAGGGAATATCCACAGAATGGAATTCAACCGCAAGCACATTCTGAATTGCCGCTGCGGTGTGAATTGCCGCCATGCAGGCAATGGGACTTTCTGCCATATGAATTGCCATTGCTGTTCCGTATTTTTCACACATATCTCCAAGTTTTTTTGTTTCAAGAGCACCACCGATTGTAAGAAGGTCAGGGTGAACAAGTGAAACTCCTCCACATTCCATAAGAGGTTCAAAATTCTTTGCGAGATAAATATCTTCTCCGGTTGCAATAGGCACATTACAGCTTTTTGCTATGCGTTCATAGTGTTTTGTAAGGTGCCAGGGCTGGATATCCTCAAGCCATGCAATGTTATACTTTTCAAGGCGTTTTGCAAACTTTATGCAATCCTCAAGAGAAACATGACCGAAATGGTCAATTGCAAGAGGTATCTCGTAGCCCACTACATCACGGACCTGTTTAACATAATCCTCCAGAAAATCCATACCTTTTTCGGTGATATGTATTCCTGTTGCATAGTGAGGAATAGTAAATACCTCATAATTTTTGCCAAGCATCATATCCATGTCAATTGAGCCGCTTTGGTGAGAAATGGCTTTCATTGAATATTTCTGCAAGTCTTCAAGCATACCAACCGGAGCATTAAGACACCCGGGTTCGTCATAAAGAAGCTCTATACCCAGGTCCATTTTTACAATTGTAAAGCCCATATCCATACGCTTTTTTATAGCCTTACCCATATCTGTTCCGGTATGCTTTCCGTCAACATCGGTATCGCCGTAAACACGGATTTTATCGTGGAATTTACCGCCAAGCAGCTGCCATACAGGTACTCCCCAGGCTTTTCCGGCAAGATCCCAGAGAGCAATTTCTATACCGGAAACTCCGCCGCCCTGACGGGAGGGGCCGCCAAACTGCTTTATTCTGCGGAAAAGCTTATCAACATTACATGGATTTTCCCCCACAAGGCGTGATTTAAGCATAAGCGCGTATGTGGCACTTGATGCATCACGCACCTCACCATAGCCCACAAGACCCTGATTGGTATAAATTTTAATAAGCGGGCAATGTTTTGGTGCTCCGGTAATGTTGGCAACGCGGATATCTGTAATTTTAAGGTCAGCAGGACTGCTGCAGGTATTTACATTTTCCTGAATTCCTTCCAGAATTGTTTTTTCCATAATAATTTCCCCTTTCATATTGACTTTTTATTTTTCATGTATTATTATATATTAAGAGATGGATTTTGTCCTCATTTATGTTTTGATATTATTCCACTATATTTCGATTTGCGAGGTGAATACAATGCGTTTTCAGGAATATGCGCCAAAGGATTTTCCCATTAAGCTTTACCATTCTACCGTTGATGTAGGACCAAGGCCCTACCGTGCTCACTACCATACAGCATTTGAAATTTCCGCCTGTATGCAGGGCGGCGGTATTTATAATGTAGGAGGACGGGAATATCCCTTTGCTCCCGGTGATTTATTTTTATTCAGCACAGATGAATATCATTGTGTAACGAGAGTTGACGGTCCTGTATTTGAGCTTATAAATATCCAGTTTGAGCCTCGTTTTCTGTGGTCTTACATGGGGCTTCTTCGTTTGTTTTTTAATCGAAGCGACAATTTTTCGAATAAGTTCGACAAAGACTACCTCACAACGCAAAAAATTTTCTCAAATATTCATCTTATCGAAAAGGAGTTTGCAGAAGAAAAAGAAGAAAATCTTCTGAAAATTTCTACAATTCTCATTGGAATTCTCATAGATATGATGAGAGATTTCGGATATGTGGATTTTGAAAAGGATTTCTCGGGCTACAGCCGTATTCCTCAGGAACTTGAAAATGTAATCAACTACATAAACGGCAATCTGGACAAGGAGCTGAACCTTGATGAGCTTGCCAGAACCGCCACCATGAGCAGAACATATTTCTGCACCGTTTTCAAAAAATTCAATGGCATTTCCCCTTGGGATTATATAACTATAAAACGGGTTGAAAAAGCCATTGAAATGCTTAAATACACAAGCAAAACCACTCTTGAAATCGCTTCAGCCTGCGGTTTCAACAGTTTATCAAACTTTTACAAAGCCTTCAGGAAAATCACCGGTAAAACCCCGGGGGAATATGCAAAATAACGGAGTGCAAAGCACTCCGTTATTTCAGTCCCATGTGGTGGTATTTTTTACATAATCGCTTTCGGATTTACCCCCGGATTCAAGCAAGCTTTTTCTGTAAACCGCAGAAAGTTTCACTTTTTCAATCTGCATTTCCGGGGTCAGCTTTTTAAAATCCACCGGGTTTTTCTTTTTACTTTTCAAACGCAACACCTCTTGGTTTGGTATTACCCGAAAAGTGCATTATATTCTGTCAGAATTTTACTTCAGGAATCTCATCTTTATCCGAGCAGATTGTGATTATAAATCCCTCTTTTTCCATGGAGAAAAAATAACAACCGTTGATAACTTCTCCCCATGGCAGTTTTTCATTCGCAACAACCGATGAAAAATCGATGTTAATCACTTTTTTACTCAATCCTTCCCCCAGCATTTTTCCGAAAGACTCTTTAACGGACCACAGAAGTGCCGTTTTTTTCACATTATTTTGCGTGAATGTTTTTTCATTTCCGGTAAAAACCCGCGATGCCTTATTTCTTTCAAATCGTTGGATTTTAACTGCATCAATTCCGATTTTGCTGTCACTTATTGCACACGCAACTAGCTCTCCTTCATGGCTTATACTGAATTCCGGTGCATTTTCCACATAAACTTTTCCGCCATTTTGAATTTTGAACTCAGCTTCTGTGCCAAATCCAAGCTCATTTAAAGCTTTCGTTACAAGCATCCTGCCCGATATATATTCATTTTTTCTGTTTTCGTTCTTAATATGTCCGGCAGAAGCCCAAATTGTTTCTGTCGCTTCTGAAATATTTTCATTGATTTTTTCACAGTATATTTTAAGCAAGCTATCACCAACCTTCATCTTTGTTTTATTATACACCCTAATAAAAAATATTTCAACACTTTAAATTTATTTTCCATTTTTTGGTTGTATAATTTGTCAATAATGACATAAAATTAACAAAAAAATTTGTCAATATATATAAATATAGAAAAAGTTAATCAAAACCCTTGCATTTCTTCCGGATTTGTAGTAAAATAATATATGGTGTATTATGTTTTAAAAAACATAATGCCTAAGAACAATTGTTTTAAAAAAATTTTTATAAGAGGTGTTTTTATGTTAAACAAAAAAACAGTTGAAGACATTGCCGTAAACGGTAAAAAAGTCCTTGTAAGATGTGACTTTAATGTTCCCCTTGACAGCGAGGGCAACATTACCGACGAAAACAGAATCGTTGGTGCTCTTCCCACAATCAAGTACCTTATCGAAAATGGTGCTAAGGTTATTCTTTGCTCTCACATGGGCAGACCCAAGGGTGAATTCAACATGAAGTACAGCCTTGCTCCCGTAGCAAAGAGACTTTCCGAAAAGCTTGGTCAGGAGGTTAAGCTTGCAAGTGATGTTATCGGTGACAGTGCAAAGGCTCTTGTAGCTGATATCAAAGAAGGTGAAGTTATCCTTCTTGAAAATGTTCGTTTCCACGCTGAAGAAGAAAAGAACGATCCGGACTTTGCAAAGGCTCTTGCTTCTTTCGCTGACATTTATGTAAATGATGCTTTTGGTACAGCACATCGTGCACACGCTACCACAGCAGGTGTTGCAGATTATCTTCCCGCAGTTTCCGGTTACCTCATCAAGAAGGAAATTGATTTCATGGGCAAGGCTCTTTCCAACCCCGACCGTCCCTTCGTTGCCATTCTTGGCGGTGCAAAGGTTAAGGACAAAATCGGTGTTATCAACAATCTTCTTGAAAAAGTTGATGCTATCGTAATCGGTGGCGGCATGGCTTACACCTTTACAAAGGCTCTTGGCGGCAATATCGGTAAATCCCTTCTTGATACCGAAAGACTTGACTACTGTAAGGAAATCCTTGCAAAGGCTGAAGCTAAGGGTGTTAAGATTCTTCTTCCCGTTGATAACGTTGTAGCTGACGATTTCAGCAACGACGCTAACATCCAGATTGTTGACGCAAACAACATTCCCGATGATTATGAAGGTATGGATATCGGTCCCAAGACAATTGAAATGTTCAAGGAAACCATCCTTGCAGCTAAAACTGTTGTATGGAACGGACCCATGGGCGTATTTGAAATGCCTAATTTTGCAAAAGGTACAATCGCAGTAGCACAGATGGTTGCAGATGCAGAAGCTACAACAATTATTGGCGGCGGTGACTCTGCAGCAGCGGTTGAACAGCTTGGCTTTGCTGACAAGATGTCTCACATTTCCACAGGCGGCGGTGCAAGCCTTGAGTTCCTTGAAGGTCTTGAGCTTCCCGGTATTGCTTGCCTTCAGGACAAATAATTAATCGAAAGGATTTTTAAAAATGAGAACAAAATTAATTGCAGGTAACTGGAAAATGAACAACACTCCTTCTCAGGGTGCTGCTCTTATCAACGAAATCAAAGCAACTGCTGATAGTGCATCTTGCGATGTAGTTGTTTGTACTCCCTACATTTGCCTTCCTGCTGCCGTTGAGGCTGCAAAGGGCAGCAAAATTGCTGTTTCCGCTGAAAATATGCACTTTGAAGACAAAGGTGCTTTCACCGGTGAAATTTCAGCAGCTATGCTTAAGGAAGTTGGCGTAACTTACACAGTTATCGGTCACTCCGAAAGAAGAGAATATTTTGCTGAAACAGACAATACTGTAAATCTTAAGACAAAAAAAGCTCTTGAAAATGATATCACTCCCATTGTTTGCTGTGGTGAATCTCTTGACCAGAGAGAAAGCGGTATCGCTTTTGATTTCATCTCCATGCAGGTAAAACTTGCTCTTAAAGATATCTCTGCAGAAGATGCAAAGAAGGTTGTAATTGCATATGAACCCATCTGGGCTATCGGCACAGGTAAAACCGCTACCGACGAACAGGCAAACGAGGTTTGTGCTTTCATCCGTGAAACCATCAAGGGCTTATACGGTGCAGATGTTGCAGAAACCATGAGAATTCTTTACGGTGGCAGCATGAACGCAGCAAACGCTGCAGGTCTTCTTGCCCAGTCTGATATCGACGGTGGTCTTATCGGTGGTGCAAGCCTTAAGGCTCCCGATTTCTGCACAATCATCAATGCAGCATCTAAATAGGAGGTAAATAAAATGGCAAAAAAGCCTCTTGCTCTTGTTATAATGGACGGTTACGGCATTACTCAGGATAATGCCATAAGTGCCATTTCCAAAGCAAAAACTCCTAATATGGACAAGTATCTCAAAACTTACCCCAACTCAAAGCTTAACGCAAGCGGTCTGGCTGTTGGTCTCCCCGACGGTCAGATGGGTAATTCTGAGGTTGGTCATACAAATATCGGTGCCGGCAGAATTGTTTACCAGGAGCTTACAAGAATCACCAAAGCAATTTCCGATGGGGATTTCTTTGAAAAAGAAGCTCTTGTAAAAGCAATGGAAAACTGCAAAAAGAACGGCACAAAGCTTCACCTCATCGGTCTACTTTCCGATGGCGGTGTTCACAGTCACAATACGCATCTTTACGCTCTTGTTGAAATGGCTAAGAAATTCGGTCTTACCGATGTTAATGTCCATGCCATTCTTGACGGACGAGATGTACCCCCCAACTCCGGTGCAGGCTTTGTAAAAGACCTTTATGAAGAATTACAGAAAATCGGTGTTGGTAAAATCGCTACAGTTTCCGGCAGATACTATGCTATGGACAGAGACAACCGTTGGGAACGCGTTGTAAAAGCTTATGATGCAATTGCAATGGCTGAAGGAAACACCTCCGACTGTGCCCTTAAAGCAGTTGAGGAATCCTATGCTGCAGAAGTTTTTGACGAATTTGTTGTTCCCACAGTTGTTGGCGGAGGAGCCAGAGTTGAAGAAAACGACAGTATCGTATTCTTCAATTTCCGTCCTGACCGTGCAAGAGAAATTACCCGTTGTTTTGTTGATACAGAGTTTTCAGGTTTTGAAAGAAAAGCTTTCAACAAGGTTTATTATGTATGTATGACTCAGTACGACGCATCTATGCCTAATGTTGATGTTGCTTTCAAGCCCGAAAGTCTTGAAAATACTCTGGGTGAATATTTAAGCCGCAAGGGTCTCTCTCAGCTTCGTATCGCAGAAACAGAAAAATATGCTCATGTTACCTTCTTTTTTAACGGTGGCGTTGAAAAGGTTTATGAGGGCGAAGACAGAGCTCTTATTCCCTCACCCAAGGTTGCAACCTATGACCTTCAGCCTGAAATGAGTGCGCCCGAGGTAACTGAAGAAGTATTAAAGCGTATTGAAAGCGATAAATACGATGTAATAATCCTTAATTTTGCAAACTGCGACATGGTTGGTCATACAGGCTTTATGGATGCAGCTGTGAAAGCTGTTGAAACTGTTGATGAATGCCTTGGTAAGGTTGTTGATGCCGTAACCGCAAAGGGCGGTGCACTTCTTATCACAGCAGACCACGGCAATGCAGACTGCATGATTGATACCGACGGCGGTCCCTTTACCGCACATACAACAAATCCCGTACCTCTTGTAATGATTGGTTATGAGGGTACACTTGCTGATGGCGGTCTTTCTGACCTTGCACCCACAATGCTTGAAATGTTAGGTCTTGAAATCCCGGCTGAAATGACAGGAAAATCACTTTTAAGATAATCTGAATTGTGTTTTTCATTTCCTTACATAAAAGTGCTGCTGCACTTCTATGAATTCATTTGGAAGGAGAAACCATTTTGAAAAATTTTATCCCAATTGAAAAAATCCACGCCAGGGAAATTATTGATTCCCGAGGCAATCCCACAGTTGAAGCAGAGGTTACTGCAGGAGGCTTTGTGGGACGGGCCTCTGTGCCAAGCGGAGCTTCCACAGGTGCTTTTGAAGCAGTTGAGCTTCGCGATGGCGACAACCGATTCGGTGGTCTTGGCGTGAAAAATGCAGTAAACAATGTAAACCTTATAATCAGCAAACAGCTTATTTCCATGAATGTTCTATGTCAGCGTGAAATTGACCATGCTCTGATTTGTCTCGACGGTACTCCGAACAAATCAAGGCTTGGTGCAAACGCCACTCTTGCTGTTTCCCTTGCCTGCGCAAAGGCAGCGGCAAAAGCGACCGGAATGAGCCTTTACCGTTATATTGGCGGAGCAAATGCTCACACTCTTCCACTTCCTATGATGAACATCTTAAACGGAGGTAAACATGCAGACAATAGCGTTAACATTCAGGAATTTATGATTATGCCTGTAGGTGCCGAAACTTTTTCACGAGGTCTGCAAAACTGTTGCGAGGTTTTTCACTCTTTAAAAAAAGTGTTAAAAAGCAAAGGTCTTGCAACATCCGTTGGAGATGAGGGCGGTTTTGCCCCAAACCTTGAAGATGATGAAGATGCTCTTAAGGTTATTGTTGAAGCTATTGAGCTTTCAGGTTTTAAGCCGGGCATGGATTTTAAAATTGCCATTGATGCCGCTGCAACAGAAATGTTTGAAGAGGCAAAAAAACAAGGCAGAGACGGATACTATTTCTGGAAAAGTGATATTTTCCGCACAAGAGAGGAAATGGTAGAATACTGGAAGGATTTATCCGGAAAATATCCCATTATTTCTCTTGAGGACGGTGTTTCGGAGGAGGACTGGCAGGGCTGGGAAATGCTTACAAAGGCTCTCGGAAACAAGCTGCAGCTTGTAGGTGACGATTTGTTTGTTACCAATACCGAAAGGCTGAAAAAAGGCATAAATCTTGGTGTTGCAAACTCTATCCTTATAAAAGTGAATCAAATTGGTACGCTTACCGAAACTCTCGATGCAATTGAAACCGCAAACCGTGCGGGTTACACAGCAGTAACCTCCCACCGCAGCGGAGAAACCGAGGATGTTACAATAGCTGACATTGCTGTTGCAACAAACTCCGGACAGATTAAAACAGGTGCCCCCTCCAGGACAGACCGTGTTGCAAAATACAACAGACTGCTCCGTATTGAGGAGGAGCTCGGTGAAAGTGCAGCCTTTCCCGGTGAAAACGCTTTCTTTAATCTGCGTTAAAGTTGTGTACGCAAATTATATCTGCGGTATGCCCGCGGATATAATTTGCTCAC
>JAZQCS010000024.1:0-4708 GCA_045546415.1 Clostridia bacterium
GCTCGCAAGCAAAAAAACAGCAGAGTGCCTTGCAAACGAATATGAGAATAAAAACGGATACAGGGAGGCTAATCCGCTTCATAAGCCTTATATAAACATATGCAAAATTTTGACCTCCTACAAGGCGGTAAATCCGGAAAAAATAACCGTACCGTGGAGCTGCATTGAAAACCTTAATGAGCCTCTTACACAAATCGGATTTTTCGACTTCGGAGAATTACACTTTGAGGTGTACGAAGGCAAGGGAGGGCACCTGCCGGGGGAAATTGTTTTGATAGACTATTTTCATCACATTGCGTTTACCGGTGATATTTATATAAATACCCATGGATTGACAGCAGAACAGGCGGAATACAACCAATATGCTCCTATACTTATGACTTCGGTTGATACCGACTCCGGGCTTTGCCGGGAGGAAAGAAATGCAATTATGCAAAGGCTTGGTGTAGGGCATTGGCAAATTTTTGGTGCCCACGGATTCAAAAAGGATTATTCGGTAAATTCATAGAATGTAAAAAACTCAGTTTCTTACGCGTATCTTAGAGATACTCCGCAGGAAACTGAGTTTTTGATTTCAGAAAAATCAGGTTGTGATTATAACCGTATTTGTTTCTCCGTTCCAGTTAACAGTACAACCAAAGCTTTCTGCAATGGCACGAACCGGTACAACGGTGCGTGATTCGCTAAGCTGAGGAGGAACATCCAGAACTGAGGGGGTGCCGTTTTTCAGAAGTGTGCTGTCACCTATTTTAAAAATTACGGTAACACCGCCCCGGGTTGCGGTTACCGACTGTGTGGCTTCGTCCCAGCCTACGGTTGCTCCAAGACTCTCAAAAATTGCCCGGAGAGGCACAAGGGTTCTGCCATCTTTAATGAAGGGTGCACAATCGGAAAAAATAACTGCTTTGCCGTCAACAGTAAAACTTATTGGCCGGCTTACGGTGAAGGTATGCTCTTTGCGTAAAAGCTCGGCACCATCGGAAGAACAGTATTTTACGGTAAGAGTGTGAGTACCTTCGGTAAGCTTTGAAACATCAAGCGTGTATTTGTAGGGCGATATGGTGGTCTGGTGCGCCCAGACTCCGTCAACCATATAAACCAAAATGCCGTTTTCGGTGTGAGGATAGTAAGCCGATGCGGACAGGTTAATTGAAGCGGCTGTTACCTGCGAAGGCAGGTTCCTGCTGAATACATAACTGCAGGTGTCGGTGGGGTATGAAAGGAATTTATCTTCGTGGGTTGTGGAATCAATATATGCATTTTTAATAGTGGGGCTGGCATACAGAGCATAGTGCTGGCTTTCCTGTACGCGTTCTACATTAAAATAGCATATGGCCTTTATCTGAGGATACATACGGATAAGTTCACCGTAAATTTTGTAAAGGTAGCATACACCCCATTCATCAATTCTCTCAGTGTAGTTTGTGAGGTGGGGTGCTCCGCACTCGCTTATCGCAAGGGGCTTTCGGATGTTGTTGCGCTCCATGAATTCAACAATCTCGCTGATTTTGAGCACCGGGTCGCTGTAATCGAAGCTGTAAAAGTAGGTGTCAGAAATGTCCTGCTGTTTTTTGTCGGGATTATCAATACCCTGGAAATGACGGCATATATAATGGCTTACACCTACCCAATCAACATATTCGTCGCCGGGATAATACATTTCAAAGGGTCTGTCCAGGGCACCGATATCGTTGGGTGACCAGCAAACTGCCATATCGGTATTTTTATGGACGATATCCGCAACATAGCGGAAGGATTTTTTGAAAGCCTCCGGGTCGTTTCCGTTGGGACCCAGGTTCATTTCAGCGCCGAAGCGGACAATTATGTCAATGTCCCAGGAATCCAGCCAACTGATGGTGGAATGAATATAATCGGCATATGTTTCAATATCGGGAAGAGACGATGTGGTGTTCCAGGCAAACATAACCTCTCCACCGCTTTTTTTGATTTCGGTAAAATATTTTGTGTATCGTCCAAGTTTAGTGATATCCTCGCCAAATTCCATATACACAAGGTTTAATGAGGGGTGCTTGCCGTAAACCTTTTCAATGAGCTCTGAGTCATAGCCGCTTATGGCAGTTTCTTTGTCATAAACCGAGCCGAAGAGAACTCCGGTTTCGGGTTCGAGTCTTGCTCCCGTATAACATGGTGTTTCAACCGTTGCGGGTGCTTCGTAGAACAGCTCAAGGCGTGGAGTTAAGAGCTTTGCCTTGCGCTGAGCAAAAACAACACCGTCGGGCTGATTCATTGCGTTTCCGTAAGGAATATATTTTGTGTATAAATCCGCTGCGGCTGTGTAATATCCCAGCTTTTCGGCAGCCTCTGCCACCTGAAAGTATTTTCCTGAAAGAAATTCGGTTTTTGTCTGAGATTCTGCTTCAGGCTCCATTATGCGGATAAGCTCCATGCCATGGGTATAAATGCCGGGTATATCACCGGAATTCGTTGCGGCAGTATATTTATCCATGGGAGCCCATATTGAGTTGGGCAGCTTTGCGGCAAAACAGGGTGTGGTGCTTGAAATGATGAGTAAAAATGTAATGAAAAGTGACATTAAGTTTTTGCGATTCATAGTGTGCCTCCCGTTCGAGTAATAATGATATTATACCACATATGCAAAGCTTTATCAAGGCATATTTTGTTGTTTTGGAAAAATTGGAAAATAATGCTGAAATTTATATTATTTACTTGATTATTGTTGCTTTTTATGGTAAAATTTATATGGTTACTCTTGTTGTTGCAACCTTTTTTGACCCTGAAGGGTATTATAGGTGAACGCTGCAGATTCAGAAAGGAATGGTTATTATGAGGAAAAGTATAATTTTGCTTGTTGCTCTTGCTCTTGTTTTCTGCGGATGTGAAAGCAAAAGCATAGGTGTAATCGGTGGGGCGGACGGTCCTACCGCCATACTTGTGACCGACGGAAACGAAGATATAAGCTCTGTAAGGATGATTTTTACAGAGGGGAATTTTTATTATGATACCGGTGCGCCTGTAAAATATACAGCAAGCGGAGTTATAGAACGGGTTCTTGAGAAAACGGCAGACCCCTTTGGTGTTCCTCAGGGGGAGGGCTCGGCAAACTTTGATGGAAAAAACATGATGTTTCAGCCCTGCACTCCAATAACAAAGCAGGTTTATGTAAACGGTGCGGGAACAGTTTACCGCAAGGTGGAAAGCTACGGAGAGAACCTTGGAAAATACAAATTCTGTTATAGGGTTACGGGCAGACACCCCAATGCCGCAAAGGATTCTCAGTATCTTGTCATGGCAAACGAACCGGGGATAAATTTTGAAAGAATTACAAAATATTTTTTCAGCTCTCAGCTTGAGGACCATATGCTTGATGCACACATAATTCCTATAGATATAAGTGATGAGTGGGGAATAACCATGTATGTAAAAAACGAAACGCCCGAAGGCTGTACCCTTGCATTTGAGCAGCTTGGAGGAAAAGCGGAGGGCTCTCTTCAGACCGGGTCGTGGTACAAGCTTGAAAAGTATGAGGACGGTAAATGGGTGGATGCCAAAACGGTGCTTCCGATGGAGCAGGTGGGCTGGGATGCCCTTGCATATCTGATACGGGAAAATGATATAACCGAGTCTGAAGTTAACTGGAAATGGCTTTACGGAAAGCTTTCGCCCGGCACCTACAGAATATCAAAAGAAATTATGGATTTTAAACAGACCGGTAATTTTGAAGAGAAGGTTTACACCACCCAGTTTGTTGTTGAATAAAGAGTTTTGAAAGGCAGAGATTTTCATATGAATCCGGCAAAAAGAAAAATGTCCGCAATTGTAAAATTGCATTGTGTTAAAATTACATACAGAGCCGTGCTGTTTCTGACTGCGCTGGTGATTTACATTTATAACCGAGTGAAAAACACCGGTAAAATATTCGGCGGACTGGAAGAAAACCCCTGGGTTCTTGGGGGAATATGGCTGTTGTTTTTTGTGGAAATGATGTTCAGGTTCTTTCCTTCAAGGCTTGAAAGCCCGGGGTGTCAGAAGCATTTTGCAAAGAATTTTAAGTGCAAATCAGCCGAAAGGGTAAAGCTTACAACGGCTAAAACTACGGCAATTGCGGCTGTTTCCTGGATTATTCCGAACACCATTCTGGCAATTCTTTACTACCTCAAGGTTTTTGATCTGGGCATTATGTACCTTATAGTGTTTGCATACTCGGTGTGTGACATAATTTGTATTTTATTTTTCTGCCCCTTCAGGCTGTGGATAATGAAAAACAAATGCTGTACTACCTGCAGAATTTACAACTGGGACTACGCCATGATGTTTACCCCTATGCTTATTGTGGGTAAACCCTACGGTCTTTCTCTTTTTGCAATAGCCTTTGTGCTGCTTATTGTATGGGAGGTTTCGGTGTACAGACATCCCGAAAGGTTTACCGAGGTGACAAACGCATCCCTTTCCTGCGCTAACTGTAACGAAAAGCTTTGTCAGTATAAAACAAGCATTCTCAGAGACATGAAAAAAGGCATTAAGGAAAATGCTTATTTTGTAAAACTGCCTCAAAAACAAAATGTAAAATAAAAAAACCCGTGATTCACTTCGCCACAGCCAGATAAGGAAGTATTGTCCTGAAAATCGTCTTTTTGTCGAATTTCTGCGTTAAAAAATGCTCATATCCGTCAGGATTATGTGCATTTTTCGCCTTGAACTTCATACAAAAATTTCGATTTCAGGATGC
>JAZQCS010000025.1:0-7028 GCA_045546415.1 Clostridia bacterium
TGATTTTGTCCATAGTAAAAAAGCCTCCTGTAAAATTGTATACAATTTTTTATTCTCTATAATTATACTATTTTTCCTGCCTTTTGTCAATACATTTAAATATACAAAAAAGAGGGTTTATTTGTTATCTTTATAGTATAATCTGCAATGACAGTAGCCTTCAAAGGAGGGGTCGGCAATCTGTGCACGGAACTCGTCGCAGATACATTTGTTTTCCTCCGTGCGGAGAACCTTGCAGGGGCAGTAACCGCCTCTTGCTTTTAACCCTTCTTTTATTTTTTCAACAACAGCTTTGTTTTCGTTTAATCTTACAGCCATAACGTTTAATCCTCCTTGAAATATTTCAGATATTCGTCCTCGTTTTTACCCCCGTATAGGAAAGCGCAAAGCACCGAGGTCAGGGGAATGGTTCCGAGTATTGAAATTATGCCCACAAGGGACTGCAACAGCTCTACAATGATACGCTCGCGGTTCAGAAGCTCCAGGGGACTGGGACTGTACACCGCAAGGACAAGAAGGACCGAAAGTGAGCTGCCTATGTATGCAAGCACAAGTGTGTTTGACATAGTGCCGAGTATGTCTCTGCCTATGGTAAAGCCGGAACGGATAAGGTCGGAGGGGATGATGCTTTCTGCTTTTTCCCGGACCTCAAAAAGAGATGAAGAAATGGAAATTGCAATATCCATTATAGCTCCCATTGCCCCGATTATAATAGCACCGAAAATTATGGCTCTTATGTTAATTCCAAGCTGTGTGAGCTGGTAGCTGTCCGCACTTAAATATCCTGTCAGCTTGAGTATTTTGTCCATAATAACTGTAAGTATACCTGCAAGGCCCACACCTGCAAAGCAACCCAGAGCCGCACCGATGGATTTTTTTGTGATTCCGTAAACCACAATAAGGGTCATAACAATGGTGAAAATGCAGGTGAGAATTGCCCAGATATAAATGTTTTTACCGCTGAGCACCGCAGGTATGAAAACGAATATTACCGCTGCACAGGTCAGCGAAAGAGAAACAATTGTGTTAAAACCCTGAAACCTGCCAAAGATAATGAGGGCAATGAAAAAAATAACGGCAAGTCCTATAATTTTGTCAAAGCGGTTAAAATCTGCAAACATCCAGTTGCCCATATGCTCACCGTCGGTGGCGTAGTAAAGGTATATGCTGTCGCCCTTTTGTACCGGATGGGTGACATTTTTCATGTATCCGTCAATAAGCTGAATAGCAGTTCCGGTTTCGCCTTTGTGTGTGCCGTTTTTGAATTCCACATCAAAGTGAAGCAGAGTATCCGGCTCAGCTTCCGCAACATAAGGATTGGGAATTTCCTCGCTGCGGCTGATTTTCGTAACCGTAGCCTTGACACTAAGGTTGCTTTCATTGTTGAAAAGGTCAAGATTCTGCCTTGCATAGCTGCCACATCCGAAAATGTAAATAAGAGAAAGCAGAACGGTTATTATGTATGTAATTAGTCGGTTTTTGTCTGTTTTCAAAGTTTTCACCTTCCTTGAAGAATGTTACTTTATTATTATAGTTGAAATTTACATATTTGTCAAGAATATAAAGAATTACAAGTGGCAAGGAAGAACAGTTTGCATTTGCAACAGAAATAATTAAAGGTTATTCCCGGAAAGAATAACCTTTAATCACGAAAGTCAAACAAATCTTTTGGTTTAATCTCTAAAATCTCACATAATTTAAAAATAACATCAAAGGAAACACCGACATTTCCAAGTTCAATGGCACTTATGTGACTACGGTCAATATCAACAAGTTCGGCAAGTTGCAGTTGAGTGAGTTTTTTCATTTTTCGGTAGTAAACAATGTTTAAACCAAACATTTCATAGAACTTTTTATATTCTGTTTTCACTTTTTTTCACCTCTAATATATTATATAAAAAAACAGAAAACTATTAAACCTTGTATAAATAGCGTTATGCTATTGACACAAGTCAAAAAATGTGTTACAATGATTATGTTGTAAAAATTTTAAAATATATATGAAAAAATCAAATTGATTGAAGGAAGTGATAAAAAAGTACTTATACATTACGATGTTATTAATTGATGATAACAAAAGATTTGAAATTCTTTTTTTATTGGACATCAGCAGTGGAAATAATACCATATCCTAAAAGCCCTCGTTTTAATGGATGTTTTAGCAATTTGGAAAGTGGTTTGACAACACTTTATGTTTTCAAGGATTAAAAAAATTTTGAGGTGATTAAAAATGAAAAAGAAAATTTTATTGGCGTTAATGGTGATTATGGTAACCATAATTGCCTTCGGTACGATAAATGCATTGGCTGAAACAAGTGGTACATGTGGGAAAAATCTTACGTGGACCTTAGATGGTGCCGGCACACTTACTATCCGTGGACAGGGAGCCATGACTAATTATTCATATTCAACTGCACCGTGGTATTCTTCAAGAACACATATAGACGAGGTTATAATTGAAAATGGTGTTACAACCATTGGCAATTATGCGTTTTCTGAATTTAGCAGTCTTGACAATGTCATAATCCCCGATAGTGTAACAAGCATTGGAGAAGCTGCTTTTTGGAATTGTACAAGCATTGATAGCATCATAATTCCTAATACTGTAACCAACATTGGCGCAAGTGCATTTGCGGCTTGCGATTGGTTAAAAAGTGTAAAGCTCCCAGATGGAATAACTAGTATTAATGGAGGCGTGTTTTCTGATTGTAGTTCACTCGAAAACATCACAATTCCTGATAGTGTAATAAGTATTGGACGGAATGCATTTTTTGGTTGTAGCTGGCTAGAAACTTTAATAATTCCCGATAGTGTAACAAGTATTGGAAGTCGTGCTTTTGAAAATTGCAAATTCCTTGAAAGCATAACAATTCCTGATGGTGTAACAAGTATTGAAAGTCGGACATTTTATGGTTGCCAATATCTAAATAGCATCACAATTCCTGATAGCGTGACAAGTATTGGTAACAATGCGTTTTTTGATTGTAGTAGATTAGAAAAAGTCCATATATCAGATATTTCAGCATGGTGCAACATAAAATTTGAAGAAGTTTCTAGTAATCCGTTGTATTATGCGCACAATCTGTATTTAAATGGAAATTTAGTTACAAATTTGTTTATACCCAATGGCATAACAAGTTTAGGTAAATATGTATTCTTGGGTTGCACTAGCCTCCAAAACATCACAATTCCTGATAGTGTAACAAGTATTGGTATTGATGCATTTAATGGCTGCAGTGGTCTGAAAAGTGTGATAATTCCAGATGGTGTAACAAGTATTGGTGGGCACACATTTTATAATTGCATTAGTATGGAAAATATAACGATTCCTGACGGTGTAACAAGCATTGGCATTTATGCATTTGCGGGCTGTGAAAGTCTTAAGAGTGTCTCAATTCCTAACAGTGTAACAAGTATTGATTATGAAGCGTTTTTAGGCTGCTGGAGTTTGGAAAGTATAACAATACCAGATGGTGTAACTAGTATTGCTTATCGAACCTTTCGTAATTGTAGTAGCCTCACAAGTATAATAATTCCTAATAGTATAACAAATATTGATATTTCGGCATTTTCTGGTTGCGACGCTCTTGCTGATGTTTATTATAATGGCACAGAGGAAGAGTGGGAAAACTTCATATTGGGAAATGAATACGACAATCTGTTTCCTGAAAATACATTAATTCACTTTTTGGTAATTGAGCAAGAAAAATATCGCATAAATTCAATTACAATAAAAGATATGTCGGGAAATAGTCTTGAGGCAATTCCAACAGGAACATTCCTTGCAACAGTTTCTTTCACAAATGTGAGTTCTAATGCAGATACTGTAATTATACTTGCACAATATACAGAAGCGGGTGCATTTAAAGGATTGATGTACATACAGACAGAGGATGTGCCTGAAGGGGCTACAATAAAATTATCAGTCCCTGTCGATAATGCCAATTGTGATGTGGCGAAACTAAAAGCATTTTGCTGGGATTCGTTTGGGGTGATTACTCCGATGAGTAATTCAGTAAGTTTTCCTATTGAACAATAATAATTCCTTACAGCACTTTTCTTGTTGAATGGGCGGATTTTATCCGCTCATTTTTTGTTGGCATTAAGCTAAAAATTAACTTTCCCTATTGACAAACACCGATTACGGTAGTATAATATTACCATAATAAATTTGCAGAGTAGGTTGCAAAGCGATAGTGACTCCGGGACGGGAAGTTGCCCGGTGTACGAATTGACCACAGGGTCAGCGATTTTGCCGCCGCATTCCGCTGCTATAAAAACACTCGTTTTTTATTCTGAGCCTTTTTGTAGTTTTTAGCGGAACTGCAGAAAGGGCTTTTTTTATGTTTAAAAACGGAAAATCTGATACAAGAAAATTATGTATACTTGCTCTTCTTACGGCAATTACGGTGGTGCTTGCCATGGTGGGTACATTCCGCATAGGAAACGCAGTAAAAATACCGCTTAAATTTGTTTCGGTGTTTGTTACAGCGGTGTTTTTTGGACCCGTGGCAGGAGGAGTAACCTCTGCACTTGGAGATGTTATAAACTCCTTTGCCTTTCCGGTAGGTCCCTGGCTCCCTCAGCTTACCGCAGTTGAATTTCTTGGCGGATTTCTCTTCGGTCTGTTTTTTTACCGGAAAGAAACAAAAGGGGCAGGGTACTTTGTAAGAACCCTTCTTTGTGCCGTAGCTCTCTTTGTGCTTGATATGGTTGTAACCACATATGTTCTTGCAAGTGTGGGATATTTTCCCTCATTTGAAGCGGCATTCGGGGTTCGTTTACCGGCAGGCATTACAGAAGTCTCGGTTCAGCTGATTGTGATTCTTGCTTTTTCAAAAATATTACCCCGTATAAACCGGGAGCTTGAAAAGGGAAATAAATTCCGCAATTACGCAAACAGCTTTCAGGCGGTAACCCGTCCGGGGCTTGAACGCATAAATGCCCTTCTTGAGGTGATGGGAAATCCTCATAAAAAGGTAAAATGCATCCATATTGCCGGCACAAACGGAAAAGGCTCGGTGGCGGCATTTATGCAGAAAATGCTGATTGCCGGGGGCTATAAAACGGGAAAATATATTTCGCCCAATCTTGTAAAGGTTAACGAGCGTATAACTGTAAACGATGCGGAAATTTCCGATAAAGATTTAAACCGGCTTTTAAGTGACCTTGAAAAGCACTCAAAGGCTGTTGAGAAAAAGCTTGGTGAAATTCCCACACAGTTTGAGGTGTGGACAGCAGCAGCATTTAAATACTTTGCAGAAAGCGAATGCGATTTCGTTGTGCTTGAAACGGGGCTTGGTGGCAGGCTTGATGCCACAAATGTGATAGAAGAAAATGCTCTTACTGTAATTACAAAAATCGATTTTGACCATATGAATTATCTTGGTGATACCCTTGAGAAAATTGCAGGGGAAAAAGCCGGGATTATGAAGCGGGGTTCTGTTGTTGTAAGTGCTCCGCAACATCCTGAAGTGGAAGCGGTTCTCCGAAAAAAAGCGGCAGAAAAGGGCTGTGAAATATTCTTTGCAGATACTCCCGACGAAACCGGTTTTGAAGGAATTTATGAAATTTTCAGTCAGGGTGAAATTACAGCAAGGCTTGGGCTTGGCGGTACAAATCAGCTTGAAAATGCAGCGGTTGCTGTTTTTGCGGCACAAAAGCTGGGCATTGAAACCGAAAACATTATAAAAGGTCTTGAAACTGCGGAAAACCCTGCCCGTTTTGAATTGGTGGGGGACAGAATAATTTTTGATGGCGGTCACAACCCAAGCGGAGTAAAAACTCTTGTTGAAAACCTGAAAAAATATTTTCCGGGTGAAGAAAAGCTGTTTATAATGGCATCCATGAAGGATAAGGACATTACAGAAAATTTAAAGCTTATAAGCTCACTTACCGATGAAATACGCTTTGTAAGTGTAAAGAATAATGAGCGTAGTGCAAGTGGGGAAGAGCTTGCGGAAAAAGCAAGAGAGCTTGGAATCCATGCCACGGCTTGCAGTAGCCTGGAAGCCGCCTTGTCAGATACCGACGGAAAGCTTGTTGTAATCTGCGGTTCACTTTATCTGTATAAGGATTTTAAGGAAATGAAATAAAACAAGAGCCCGAAGCAAAAGCTTCGGGCTGTGTTTTTACGCTTTGTATGAATCCTTAAGGGAAACTGTTCTGTTGAACACAATCTTATCAGGAGTGTGGTCCTTATCCGCACAGAAATATCCGTTACGGACAAACTGGAAGGTATCACCGGGCCTTGCATCAGCAAGAGCCTTTTCGAATTTACCGGTGATGATTTCAAGCGAGCCGGGGTTAAGATTTTCTGTGAAATCGCCAACGCCTTCCTCATCGGAGGGGTTTTCCACATTGAAAAGTCTGTCATAAAGACGGATTTCACCATCAACACAATGGTCGCAGGAAACCCAATGGATTGTACCCTTTACCTTTCGTCCGTCGGGAGCATTGCCGCCACGGGTTTCGGGGTCATAGGTACAATGAACAGCGGTAATTTCACCGTTTTCGTCCTTGTCAAAGCCTACGCAGGTTACAAAGTAAGCACCGCGGAGTCTTACCTCCTTGCCGGGAGCCAGGCGGAAGAATTTCTTCTCAGGCTCTTCCATAAAGTCCTCACGCTCTATGTAAATTTCACGGGAGAAGGTTATGGGTGCTTTTACCTCGGGGTCATCAGGAGAGGTCTGAACCATAAGCTCCTCGGAAACTCCTTCGGGATAGTTGTCGATAATAACCTTAAGAGGTCTGAGTACCGCCATTGCACGGGGAGCGTTGGTGTTGAGATAATCTCTTACACAATGCTCTAAAAGAGCAAAATCCACAACACTTGTTGCCTTTGCTACGCCAATACGGGAAACAAAATCAAGAAGAGCTTCGGGAGGGAAGCCTCTGCGGCGCATACCGCAAAGTGTGGACATTCTGGGGTCGTCCCAGCCTGAAACAATGCCTTCATTCACAAGCTTCAAGCACTTTCTTTTTGATGTGAGTGTGTAGTTTAAGTTGAGTCTTGCAAACTCAATCTG
>JAZQCS010000026.1:0-12684 GCA_045546415.1 Clostridia bacterium
CTGACGGGAAAGTTTGCATCGAAGTTCTCAGACAGCCCCTTGCTTTATAAACAACAAAAGCTCCACCTGAAGGTGAAGCTTTGTTGTTGGTGGAGAGGGGTGGATTCGAACCACCGAAGCAATAAGCAGCAGATTTACAGTCTGTCCCCTTTGGCCACTCGGGAACCTCTCCATATTAAGTTTAAGGAAAAAGTGGAGCTGGTGATGGGACTCGAACCCGCGACCTGCTGATTACAAATCAGCTGCTCTACCAATTGAGCTACACCAGCAAATTTCTCCTTGTCATTAACTGACCCTCTTATTATAACACGATAAAAATGATTTGTCAAGTCTTTTTTGAAAAAATTTTTAAAATTTTTTTGTAGAAGAATTATTGACTTTTTTTCTGGAAATGATATAATATAACTAACTATTATTTTAAAGGAGAATTACTATGGAACTTAAAGGATCAAAAACTGAACAGAACTTAATGGCAGCTTTTGCCGGAGAATCTCAGGCAAGAAACAAATACACATATTTTGCAAGTGTTGCAAAAAAAGAAGGCTACGAACAGATTGCAGCTATTTTCCAGCAGACAGCAGATAACGAAAAAGAACACGCAAAACTGTGGTTCAAGGAACTGGGCGGTATTGGTGACACAGCAAAGAACCTTCTTGCTGCTGCAGAGGGTGAAAACTATGAATGGACCGATATGTACGCGACTTTTGCGAAAGAAGCAGAGGAAGAAGGCTTCACAGCTCTTGCTGCAAAGTTCCGTATGGTAGCGGCTATTGAAAAAACTCACGAGGAAAGATATCTCAAGCTTCTTAACAATGTTGAAATGCAGCAGGTGTTTGAAAAGAGCGAAGAGGTTATGTGGGAATGCCGTAACTGCGGTCATCTTGTAATCGGCAGAAAGGCTCCCGGTGTATGTCCTGTTTGTGTACACCCCCAGAGCTTCTTTGAAGTAAGAAAAGAAAATTATTAATGCCATACATGGCTGTGGTATTGGATGCAACCTTTAAGGGTTGCATCTTTTTTTATTTGACATAAGCTTGGAAATGTGGTAAAATAGTCCCATAACATTATGCGAGGTTATTTTATGAGAAAAATTTTGAGTCATGTGCGCAAGGCTGTGGACGATTACAATATGATACAGGAGGGAGACCGCATTGCAGTTGGTGTTTCGGGCGGCAAGGACAGTATGGTGCTTATGCTTGCTTTGAAGGCTCTGCAACGGTTTTATCCCAAACATTTCGAGCTTGAGGCAATATGCCTTGACCTTGGTTTTAAAGAAGCGGATTACGCGCCTCTGGTACAGCTATGCCGTGAGAAGGAAATTAATCTGCACCTTGTGAAAACCCAGATAGGGGAGATTGTTTTTGATGTTCGTCAGGAAAAAAATCCTTGCTCCCTTTGTGCAAAAATGCGCAGAGGTGCACTTCACGAAAAAGCGAAAGAGCTGGGATGCAACAAGGTGGCGCTTGGGCATCATTATGACGATGTTCTGGAAACCTTTTTTCTTTGCCTTTTCAACGAAGGGCGAATCAGTTGTTTTTCGCCTGTGACATACCTTGACCGTACAGAGCTTTTTCTCATACGCCCTTTTGTTTATATGGAAGAGCGTGAAATAAAGCGGTTTGTTTCGGATAATAACATTCCGGTAATTCACAATCCATGCCCGGCAGACGGTACCACTAACCGTCAGAATATGAAGGAGTTTGTGGCACAGCTTAACCGCAGCAAGCATGGTGTAAAGGAGCAGATTTTCCATGCCATTGCAAACTCGGAAATTGATGGTTGGAGGCGAGAAAATGAGAGCTGATAAATTTGTTGCACAAAACGGTGTATTCAGCCGTAAAGAGGTAAAAGACCTTTTTAAGAAAAAAAGAGTCACCTTAAACGGTGAGGTGCTTACCGACTGTGCAAAACACATAGACCCCGAAAATGATGAATTGACGGTGGACGGTGTAAAAATAGTGTACAAACCTTTTGTATACCTTATGATGAATAAGCCGGCAGGGTACATTTCAGCTACCGAGGACGGAAAAACAGCAACAGTCATTGACCTTCTGCCTGAGGAATTCCTGCACTATGAACCTTTCCCGGTGGGGAGACTTGATAAAGACACGGAGGGGTTGCTTCTGCTTACCAATGATGGTGACCTTGCCCATAAGTTGCTGTCCCCTAAAAAGAAGGTGCCGAAAATTTACCACGCCCGGGTTGAAAAGAGTGTTTCGGACAAAGATGTTGAGGCCTTCCGTAAGGGAATTTACATAAAGGAAGAGGATTTTACAACCATGCCGGGAGACCTTAAGGTCCTTGAAAATGGGGAACATCCTCTTTGCGAGGTTACAATCTTTGAAGGGAAATTCCATCAGGTGAAAAGGATGTTCGAAAAGTGCAACAACAAGGTTTTGTATCTTGAAAGGGTATCTTTTGCGGGTCTTGAACTTGACCGCAGTATTTCCAGAGGGGAATGCCGGGAACTGACAGAAACGGAAGAAAAGGTTATAAGGAGAGAGGAAAATGAATAATAAACGGATTATAGCCTGGATTATTGCAGGCGTTATGATATTATCTCTTGTTCTGGGACTTGTTGTGCAAATTATATCATTATTATAAAGAATAGTATTTTTTTTGATGTTAGTGGGAAATCTTTGGATATAGTTAAAAAACACTTGAAATTAAATACCTGTTATTGTATAATGTTAGTATACGATAATGGGTATTTTCTACATTATACGGCTACAAAGAAAGGAATGGTAAAAATCTATGAAAAAAAGGAGTATGTCTCTTATGGCAATGCTTATTGCATGTGCAATGCTTGTAAGCGGGTTTGCGGTAACAGCCGCAGTTGATACTGCCATAACTTATTCTTTCACAGAAGACTTTGATGTTGCAAAAACTCAGGCTGTTTCTGCTGTTGACACAGTTGAACAGTATTCTCAGTTTGCATCCTTCAAGGTTACAGACGATGAGGAAAAACTTGCAAATCTGTCAATTGCCGACAGTATGGTTTCCACATCTGCTGCAACCACATACAGCATTTCAACTGCAAATGCAGTTCCTATGCCCAGGGAGTATGTTGTTGACCCTACAGGTAAAAAAGCATCTTATGCTGTTGATTTTGATATAAAGCGTCAGGGTGCAAGCGGTAAAAAGGCTATGTACCTTGGTTTCCGTGTGCCTGTTGCTCATGCCTCCATTGACTATGTCAATTATGACACCACCTCGGACAACGGTTTGTGGTTCGGTGTTGGTACAAACTATGCTGTAGCACCTATTAATCCTGAAGATGCAGCTACAAACTTCGGTACCGGTGCCAGATGGGCAAACCTTCGTAAAGAAGGCGGCAATGCCAACAGTGTGTCCAATCATACTCATTTCCGTGCGTATGATAATGTCAAGGACAACATTATCACCATTTACATGGTAGAGGATGATAATACTGAAACCTTCTATGCATCCATGACTATCGGTGCCTACAACTCCACCGATGATGTTACTCCTGTAACCTTCCAGGTTATGGCACAGACAGAAACAACCCTTAACATCCCCGGTGAAATTTACTCCGGTGAGTATTGCTATCCTCAGATGTTCATGAACTCCATCAAGCCTGAAATCGGTCATTTTGGTGTAAGCGGTGCAGGTCTTGACGATGCGGGTCTTACCTCTCTTAAGATAAATGGTGCGGAGGCGGACATTTCAACATACGTAATTGACGGAGTGGATCCTCTTGAAGGCGGTGTTGTAACTGTAGAAGCTCAGGCAAGCTGGGGTGCAGATTATACACTTTACAAAGGCGATTCCGAAACTGATGAGTGGACAGCCGTTGCAAGCAATATTGGTGTAAACACAATTGAAGTGGCAGGTATTAATTCTGTAAAGGTTTCTGTAAATACAGGTGCCGACTGCGTTGATTATGTTATTAACCTTTCGGATAACAACCCCGGTGAGGTTACAGCTTCTCCTGAGGAAGGTCAGTTCGAGGATGCTCAGGAAATTACCCTTACAGGCAGCGGTAAGGAAAACGCAGAAATTTATTATACAACGGATGGCAGCGACCCCAAGGTGAACGGTGTTCTTTACGAAGGACCCTTTACAGTTCCTGCAAATACAGAAACCACGGTTAGAGCTGTTGAAAAAATTGGTAGCATATACGGAATTGTAGCCGAATTTGTATATGACATATTTATTGATGTTGAAGAACCGACATTCAGTCTTGCAGAAGATGATTACCTTGTTGCAAAACAGGTTGAGCTTTCAACTGAAGAAGACACAGTAATTTATTATACTATAGACGGTAGTGACCCTGCAGATGCAGAAAATGTTGCAAGAGCAGAGTACACAGAAGCAATTGAGCTTGCTCTTGTTCCTGATGAAAAAACAACATATGTTGTTAAAGCGGTTGCTTTCCGTGACGACACCTATAGTGAAGTGGTTACAAAAACCTACGGTATTGGTGTACAGACAGAAAGATACATAATTGACCCCACAAAGATTGTGAATGCAACAGACCCCAACTTTGCTTCACACGACGGTACCCCTGCAGATGCATACCGTTTCTATATTGCAGACGCGGAAAACGGTTGGATTGGTGTGGAAAAGGGTACGGATAACACATATCAGTGGGAAAAATCCGTAATGAAGAATTCTATACCCACAACAAAACAGGGTTACCAGATTGATTTTGATGTAAAAAATGCGGATGTTCGTACGGGAACTCATCAGTCATTAAATATATATCTCAGACAGCAGAATACCGATATAGGTAATATTACAGCACATGACAATGCCTATATTCTTGTGTTCATGAAAAACTCTATCGGTGTCAGAAATGCCAATTGGGGCAATTACTGTTCGGAAATGATTGAAATTGACGGTATGGATCTTACAGAAGAAACCCACATTACCATTACTGATGATTTCATAACCGATTCATCCATTGTTTATATTGACGGTGAACCTGTGGCTTACGGTAAGGTAAACGGTGCAACCTTCACTCTTACCTCTATTGCAACAGGTGAAAGTGTTTCCAAAACACAGAATCGCGTGTTTGATAAAACTGCTTATCCCGGTCTGAGCATTGCGCACACTCCTGTCCAGTTTAAGAATTTCAAGGTTACGGTAGGCAGACCTGCACCCCTTAACCTTATTATATCCGGAACAAAGTCCGGCACATATGAAGACCATGTTGATGTTGAGCTTACCAGCTATAATGATGAACTCACAGTATATTATACTACAGACGGTTCAGATCCTCTTGACAGCTCAAACACAAACAGAACTGAATACACCGGAACAATTACTATTGACGAAAGCTGCACACTTAAGGTGGCAGGTACAGACGGTACAGTTTCCACAGAGGTTTATTCATGGAATTTTGAAATTGTTCCTTACATTCCGGGCACAGTAGTATTCTCCATTGAAACAGGTGAATATCCTTCAGCTCAGAGCCTTACACTTACAGGCTCAGGAAAGCCCGGTGCTGTAATTTACTATACCACAGACGGAACAGATCCTTCAACAAGCAGCACAAGAGTTGCTTATATCGGAGAAATAAACATTCCCAACAATGCTGAAACCCATGTAAAGGCAGTTGAAATAATCGGCTCGCTTTCAGGTACGGTTGTTTCTAACAGCTACTACACAGGTACAGTAAAGTCTCCTGCAATTACTTATAGTGCAGATATGCAGAAGCTTGTTATCGGTGAGGATCCCTTATGGATAGCTCCGGATAACAGAGAAACAAACACAGCCTTTAAACTTGTTGAAGGTGAAACCGATACAATTGTTATCGGTAAAAATGATGATGGTACAAACTCTCACAGCACCATTTATTTCAACCGTTCACTCAGCAGTGCAAACAAGGTGTACAAGGTTGAAATGTATGTATCAGCGGCATCAAGTACATCTGATACTTACAGAGCACTTTACATTGAACCAAGATCAAGAAGAACCGACAGTGCAACTCATGTAACTACATTTGATACACCCAAGTTCACTTTCCAGGATAAAAAGATAGGTATAAGAACAGGAAACTGGGGCAGACCGGATGCTGCAACTCTTATGACCATTCCCGGAATGAACCTGAATACCGGTGGTAAGATTGAACTTGTTGATGATATGATAAGAAACATCATTACAATTTACATTGACGGTAAACTTGTTGTAGTGGCAAAGATTTCAACCGGTTCAATTACACTTACAGCGGTCGAAACAGGTGAACAGGTTGTTTGGAACGGAAATGTACCTGTTGCCGGACATCCCAGAATATACATAGGTCACTATCCTGCATACATTAAGGACCTTGCAGTAACATATCCCTACACCTATGATCTTCCTGTAATTTTAAGCCATAATGCGGATTCTTATATAGGTGCGCAGAATGTTTCACTTAAGAACTTCTTTGAAACACCTGTATATTACACATTGGATGGTTCTGACCCCAGAGACGAAGCAAATCCGGGAAGAGCATTATATACTGAAGAAATTGCAATTGGTACAGGAAGAACTGTCCTGAAAGCAGCGCACTATACCGAAGCAGATGGTGCATACGGTGGTTATGTAGAAAAAACCTATCAGATATACGAAAGCGAAGCGGATGTAATGGCTGAGCTTGAAACCCTCGTAACACAGGAATTTCCCATTGAAGAACAGAAGCTTATGATTAGCGCAATATTTGGCGTTGCTCAGTTCACAATCGAAAACGACAGCTTCTATAAAGAACTCAGCAACGAGGATGTCTGGACAGAGGCGTATGTTAAAGTCCTTAAAGAAGCAAGAGAAGAAAAAGGTGAAGAGCTTGATTTTGAGGATGCAAAGCAGGCAGCTTACAAAGCAACTGTAGTTGCATACTTTATGGATAGCATTACCCGTGACGATGTTGCTGCCGTTGTAACAAAAGCAAACGACAGCAAACAGCAGTACAAAATGGATATTCCGCTTGTGGAATTAGGCTTTGAAAGTATGCCGGCAAGTGTACAGAACTGGATTCTTCAGAAAATAAAGGATAATCCAATGCCTGATGTTGAAGAACTTTACGAGAATATGTACAAGGTGGCCGCTCTTTCAACTGTAGCACCCGAACTTGCAAATACAAGTGGTTATTCCACCACAGAGAGAACGAAGGTTCTTACAATTACAATGAATAAAACCGATATTTTAACTGATGACAATACCTTTGTAAATTGGGGCAACGGTTCCAGAAAGCAGAGTAATGCGGTTAACAAAATTATAGAAAAAGGAAAAACAGAAAACATTACAACAATTGATGACCTTAAGATTCTTGTTGATGATGTTATTGATGACATTGCCGAAGGTGGCGGAAACGACGGTCCTTCATCAACTGCCGGAAGCGGTGGTGGTTCCTTCGGTACAACAGTAGGTGCGGTTGTCGTACCTGAAATTCAGGTGAAGTTTGCCGATGCCAAAGCGGATGCACCCTGGGCATATGAAGCAATTCTTGCTTTGGCTGATAAAGGTGTTGTTTCGGGCTATGAGGACAGAACCTTCCGCGCAAATAACACAGTAACCAGAGAAGAATATGTTAAAATGCTTGTTGTTGCACTTGGTATTTATGACGAAAATGCAATCAGCCTTTTCACAGATGCTTCAAGCGGCAACTGGTACGATACCTACATTGCATCAGCTGTAAACAATGGTATAGTTAACGGCATTTCCGAAACAGAATTTGGCGTTGGTGCAAATATTACCCGTCAGGATATGGCGGTAATTGCATACCGTGCAATCCAGACTCTTGGCAAAACACTTCCCGATGTTCAGGAAACCGTTCTGTTCAATGACGAAGCAGATATTTCTGACTATGCAAGTGATGCTGTTGACGAGCTTCAGCAGGCAAATATTATTAACGGTATGGGCGATGGCATCTTTGCTCCCAAGGCAAATGCAAACAGAGCTCAGGCGGCTTACATTATCTACAGCATACTTAATGCTGTACAGGCGTAAAAGGAGGGAACAATAATGAAAAAGTTAATTAGTTTATTGCTTGTGGCAATTATGACATTTGCACTTATTCCCGGTGTGGGATATGCAGATGATTTCAGCGATCTGTTCCCTACACTTGATGGCGGAGCTTCCGGGGGTTCGGTTTCTGTAGAAATTGACCCCGACGCAGACCTTTCATATCTTCAGGTACTTGTAGACCTTGGAATTATTGATGAGGCTGAGGCTACTCCGGAGGAAATGTTCAGAACAGTAAAAAGAGGTAAAACAGTAAGACACGTACTTAAGCTTCTGGGCTACAGTGATGAAACAATTTCCGGCAACGAGTTAAAGGGCTATTTTGTTGATGTTACAAAGGATACAGAATATGCTTCCGAAATTGAGTTCGCGGCTAATATAGGTGTTGTTGCAGGTTTTGGTGACGGCACTTTCAGACCTGATGAAAATATAAGCTATAACGAGGTTTTAAAGCTTGTTATTGCAGCTCTTGGTTATACAGGCAGAGCAGAGGCAAATGGTGGTTACTATTTTGGTTATTACCTTACAGCAACAAGCCTTAAGCTTACCAAAAACGCTCCTCAGGAGGAGGTAAACCTTTTCAAAACCGTTTGCCGTGTGCTGTATAATGCTCTTAATACAAAAACAATTACCGGTGCATTCGCAAACACAGATGTAGGCTATACCGAAAACAAAACAACACTGCTTAACGATAAGTTTGGTGCAGAAATGTATACAGGTATAGTAGAGGCTGTTGGTTCCAGTTCAATTTACGGCTTCTCTGATGAAACTGAAAACCAGATAACAATATCAGGTGTGCGTTTTGAGACAACCGTGGAAGATGCGGCAAGCTATATCGGTAAAAAGGTTCGTTTCTTCACAAGAAATGATGAAACCAGCATTTACGATACTGTTTTCACCATGGAGGTTATGCCGGTAAACACAGTAACATCCTTTGATATTGACGAGGTTACAGACCCCGGTGACAGCCGAATCTATTACGAGGCTGAAGACAAAGAAAAATATGTTAAGGTTAATGGACAGACTGCCATTGTTTACAACGGCAGAGGTATTGCTTACGATAAGGAAATGATATCTCCCATGGATGACCAGATGGGTATACCCATGGAAGGTGATATTGAATGTATTGATAACGACGGAGATAACACCGTTGATGTAATAAAGGTAAATTCCTACTGGACATTCTATGCTGACAGCGTAATTGCGAAGCAGGGTATGGTTGCGGACTACTATTACTCTCGCTTTGACCCGGATAATATGTTCTATCAGTTCCTTAAACCCGGAGAAGATGAACAGCAGAAGATATACAAGAATGGTAAGGAAATACAGCTTGCTGAAATTAAAAGTAAGAATGTTGTAAGCGTACAGAAATCCACCAACGGTATTTCCGATGTTATAAACCTTTATGTAACCGACACAAAGGTTTCCGGTCAGATTACAGGTATAGATACCGACGGCAACCTTTACATTGGCGAAAAGATGTATGAGCTTTCTGAATATTACCAGCATATGCAGACCGTTTCAAGAGGTCATGCTCCAAGATTTACTCTCGGAGATACAGTTGAACTGAATCTTGATATGTTCGGTAAAGTCAGCGGATGTGCAAAACGATCTAAAAAGACAAGCGGTGATTATTACTATATGTTCGGTTTTGACGGAGGACGCAACAAGCTTGTTCTTGATGTAATGAACAACACAGGCACATATGAAACTCTTACCGTTACCGATACAATAAAGTATAAAGCTCTGAATTCCTCTGAAGCGGTACGCGTAAACCCCGGAGAAGTTTTTGCTGCATGGGAAGATGCAGGATATCAGAATGCACCGGTGCGTATTCTTAAGGATGCAGAAGGTAATGTAAAAAATATCGAAATGGTGAAGCTTGTGCCTATTCCTTCTGCTGAAATAACAAACGGAAACATTATAATGAACTCAGTAACATCTCAGTACCTTAAGGAAATCGGACAGACAACAATAGCTAATGCTGATTCTCTTACTGTTTCAGGTAAGACTGCAAAGTTTGGTATAGGTTACGGTGCACCCGGTGCTCCCTGGGATGAAACTAACAGACGCGCAGAAAACTTCAACCTTCCTGTTCTTGAGGAGTATTCATACAAAATGACAGCAAATCTTCCTAACACAACAGGAGGTACAAACCTTCTGAAGGCTCATGTAGATATGGTTTATGTGGCAGATTACGATGCAGCTACAAACGAAATTGGTCTTATGATTGTGGATACTCTTCCTAATGATGAAAATCATAATGCTATTTTTGTAAATGCAGACAAAACTGCTGCTGAAATGGCAAGAAAGTATCCATCCATTGCAAGCTTCAGTTCTCCGAACAACTTTGCAAATGCCAAGTCGAACGGCGCAGACTTACTTGCAAGATATTTTGGCGAATGGGTGCGTTTTGATGTCCGCGACAGCAGAGTTACCACATTCCTTATGGTAAACAAGGTGGTTGAAACACGAAACGAGGATGGCGATATTGTTCGTACAATTATAGGTCTGAACAACGGTAATGAGGTTCAGTTCGATGTGCGTCCCGATTGCGTATTCTGGAGTACAACAACTCACGCAAACAATCCTTCGTGGTTTGAACCCGTAGACCTTTATGACAAGGATGCAAACGCTCAGCTTGCACAGCGTTACTATCAGGATTATGACGGTGAGCAGCCTGAAATCCTTCCCGGTGATGTATATGCGTTCATCAAAAAGACCGACGGATCAATTCAGGAGCTTTACTACATTGCAAATATGGATGAGGGTCCCGGTAAATACGGTGCAGAAAGTACAGTTCCCGTACCTCGTCACAATGTTTCCTTCGGTGCTAATATGAAGTGGGGCTTCTGCTTCGGTGCAGTTCATGGAATTAACGGTAACACAATCTACCTTCGTGACAGAAGTCAGTCTACATCAACAGGTTCATTCACTTACTCTGTTCAGAACGGTGTTGATGTACAGGAATTCGCTATAAACACCAAGGGACTTTATATGTGGGATTTCGCACAGCGCAAGTTCATTGTTGCTGATAGAAATGAGCATCTTGTTCCTTCCTATATGTGCTATACAGAGCTTCCTGAGTCCACATACACAGGCGGTTCCAAGGTAGGACAGAAGGGCGATAACAATGTCTGGATGATTGTTGGTAACCAGCACTGGAATCAGATTGGCGATATGATTTTTGCTGATTACTACGATGCTGAAAGATATTACGAAGAATAATTAGGGTTTTCAAGCCCTTTGCTTCTGCAAAGGGCTTGATTTTTTTTGTATGATGGTATATAATAGGAAAGAAGGAGTGAATTTTTGTGGTAAAAAAATGTATAGTTTCGGTTCTGGCAAGTGCATTTCTTGCTTTTGGGTTGTATAATGTTCATTCCTTTGCCGGCATAACCGAAGGCGGAGTCCTTGGAATGACTCTTCTGATTGATTATTGGCTGAATGTTTCACCGGCAATATCCGGTGCGATTTTAAATGTTTTATGCTATGCGGTAGGCTTGAAAACTCTGGGTAAAAGCTTTTTGTTTTACTCTGCTATTTCAACAGCAGGGTTTTCTGTTACTTATTGGGTTTGCGAACAGTTTCCGCCTCTTTTTCCTTTCCTTGCAAGAATGCCCTTTGTGGCATCGGTAATAGGCGCAGTTTTTGTGGGTATTGGTGCGGGTCTATGTGTTCGTATGGGGGGAGCACCCGGTGGGGATGATGCTCTTGCTATGAGCCTTTCAAAATTGTTAAAAGTTAAAATTGAAGCTGTGTACCTGTTTACAGACCTCGTTGTACTCGGTCTTTCTCTTAGCTATATCCCTTTTAAAAATCTGATTTTTTCATTGTTTACCGTTGTTCTTTCAGGTCAGATTGTAGGCTTTGTTCAACGCGTACATAACCCATTTGCAAATAAGGGAGAATAAAGTCGATAAAAACTTTTGGGAATTATAATTTTTTGCTTGACATCAGCATAAATCTATGGTATAATATATATTGCAACGGGAAAGCTTGCAATTAAATATCGCAGGGTAGAGCAGCTCGGTAGCTCGTCGGGCTCATAACCCGGAGGTCGTCGGTTCAAATCCGGCCCCTGCACCCAAACAAAAAAGGACACCAAAAGGTGTCCTTTTTTGTTTGGGTGTAAACACCCGATTAAAAACATCGTCACTTATGTTGTGAGTCCGACGAGCGTAGCTCGTTGGGTGAGGTAGCGAGCGCCGCCTGTGGCGGAATTCGGTTACATATACGCTTTTTTCGCGCTTATAAAAATGTTTCAGAAAAAAATCCATAAACACTCATCCTTTACCGGTTGATATAATTTTATTATACTCCATTTGTTTTATTGAGTCAACATGGAAAGCGTAATTCGGAGAATTTTCATGCGGATTTACAAGCGGACGGCCTGTTGCTGCAAATTTTGTGGGCTGGACAGGTCTTGCGTCTATTTCTGTTTTGTTTGAGTATGTATTCGGCATAAAACCCTGCACAGAGCAAAACAAAATTGTATGGCATGTGAATTTTACAGAGGAGCACGGTGTTAAAAAGTATCCTTTCGGAACAGAAGGCGAGCTTACACTTATCTGCAAAAAGAGAGCAAGCAAGTCTGAAAAAACCGTAATTGTGTTTGAATCAAACATTCCCGTTACACTTGAGGTTGTATGGGGAGAAAACAGCAAGGAAATTTATACTGTAGAATAAATCAAAAACGCCTGCTGCATTTTGCAGCAG
>JAZQCS010000027.1:0-29548 GCA_045546415.1 Clostridia bacterium
CCCTGCCGGATAAAGCTATCCGGCAGCTTTTCACAGAATGAAAAGGGAAAAACGCCCTGCAAAAGCAGGGCGTTAAAGCTTAAATTTTCTTAACCTGATAAACCGGCTCGCAGGTAAGGTTAATACCAAGTCTGCGAAGAACCTTTTCGTCCACCGCGGAAAGAATTACCGAGGAGTGAAGCTCACAGCCCCGAAGCTTTGAAAGCTGCTGAAGTGCAAGCTCAGCATTGGGGTCGGTGGGTGCACAGATGGACAGGGCAATAAGGGCTTCATCGGTGTGAAGTCGCGGGTTACGGTTGCCCAGATGCACAGTTTTAAGCCTTTGTATAGGCTCAATAATAACCGGGGAAATAAGATGGATGCTGTCATCAATGCCTGCAAGGGTTTTAAGGGAATTAAGCATAAGTGCGGCAGACGCGCCAAGTAAATCCGAGGTTTTGCCGGTTACAATTCTGCCGTCGGGGAGCTGAATTGCCGTTGCAGGAGCACCGGAGCTTTCAGCCTTTGCAAGAGCAGGAGCAATTACCGCCCGGTCTTCTGTGTGAACACCGGCTTTTTTCATAAGAAGCTCAAGCTTAAGTACCACATCATCGGTAATTGTACCTTTGCGCTGATCACAAAGAGCAGCATAGTAACGGCGGAGAATTTCCTGCCTTGATGCCTCGCAGGTTACCTCATCGTCAATAATGCAGTTGCCTGCCATATTAACACCCATATCGGTGGGAGATTTATAGGGGCATTTACCTAAAATTTTCTCAAGCATTGCTTCAACCACGGGGAAAATTTCCACATCGCGGTTGTAGTTAACGGTGGTTTCACCGTAAGCCTCCAGATGGAAGGGGTCAATCATATTAACATCGTTTAAATCGGCAGTAGCCGCTTCATAAGCAAGGTTAACGGGATGGGTCAGGGGCAGGTTCCATATAGGGAAGGTTTCAAACTTCGCATAGCCTGCCTGAACACCGTGTTTGTGCTCGTGGTAAAGTTGAGAAAGGCAGGTTGCCATTTTGCCGCTTCCGGGACCCGGTGCGGTAACAACAACAAGCTCACGGGTAGTTTCAATATAATCGTTTTTGCCGTAGCCTTCATCACTTACAATTTTTGAAATGTCCGAAGGATACCCTTCAATAGAATAGTGGTGATAAACCTTAATGCCCAGGTTTTCAAGGCGTTTGCCGAAAGCAACTGTGCCCGGCTGGGAATTGAAACGGGTAAGAACAACACTTCCCACATAAAGACCAATGCCTCTGAAACAGTCAATAAGGCGTATAACATCCTGGTCATAGGTTATGCCCAAATCGCTGCGCTGTTTGTTTTTTTCAATATCGGAAGAGTTGATTGTAATGACAATTTCAACTCTGTCCTTAAGCTGAAGAAGCATTTTAAGCTTGCTGTCAGGCTCAAACCCGGGCAGAACCCTTGAGGCGTGGTAATCGTCAAAAAGCTTACCGCCAAACTCAAGGTAGAGCTTACCGCCAAAATGGGAAATGCGGTCGCGGATGTGCTCGGACTGCATATGAAGGTATTTTTCGTTATCAAAACCGATTGCCACTTTTTTCACCTCTTTTAAAAAAATATCACTATATAATTATACAACATTTTCCTGAGGATTTCAAGATAAAATTAATATTTTTGTAAAATAAATAAAACAAAAAGCTCTTTCTTGCGAAAGAGCTTATATGTTTTATTCGGTAATTCCGGCTTTTTTTGCTTTGCGTCTGGCAATATCGTCAACTACAATTTTGTAAATTGCCGCGGTCAGGGGCACACCTAAAAGCAAACCGCCTACACCCATAATACCGCTGCCGATTACAACGGCACTGAGCACCCATATGGAAGGTAACTGAAGTGAAGCACCAACAACACGGGGGTAGATTATATTTCCTTCAAACTGCTGAAGAATAATTATAAAAATAATGAAAATAAGCGCATCTATAGGCTCTACCGAAAGGATAAGAAAGGCACTTATGCTTGCACCGATGTAAGGACCTGCAACGGGAATGAGAGAAGTGAAGGCAATAAGCGCGCTTATCATTGACGCGTAGGGGATTCTCAGAATAAGCATACCCAGAAGGCAAAGCACACCTAAAATTACCGCTTCGGTACATTGCCCCACAATGTAACGGTGGAAGCAAGAATCGAAAATGTGCAGTACATAGTGGATTTTTTCACGAACGCTGCCTTTAAGGTAGTGAATCATAAGGGTATCAATCTGTTTTCCAAGCTTTTCCTTATTGTAAAGAAGATATACCGAGAAAATTATGCTGATGAAAGCGGTAACAATGCCTGAAACAACTGAAGTGACAGTTTTAAGCAGAACCGACATTACTCCGCCCATACCGGTGGAAATAATATCAAAAAGCTGGTCAATTTTAGATTCCCAGTCGGTGTTCTGCAAAAATTCAAGAACGGCTTTGGGCATATGCTTAAGAGAAACAAGCTTGCCTGAGAAATAATCAAGAGCATCAGGCAACTCATCAACAAAAAGCTTTATACAGTCAATAAGCTGAGGCACAATTAAGCCCACAATAAGAGAAACAATTCCAAGCAGGGTAATAAAAGCCAGAACCATACATACTATGCGGCGGCTTTTTTTAACAAAGGCTGCCTGTGATTTTGGGAAATAATGACGCTCATAAAACGCCATAAGAAGGTTTACCAGGTATGCAATAATACAGCCTATAACAAGGGGAGTAGCGGAGTTTACAGCGACCAGAAGGAATTTGGAAATATACCCCCAGTAGAAAATGGCAAGGTAAAGAAGAAATGCGCATAAGCCGATTTTCAGCCCGGTTTTGAACTTGAAGGTCAAAAAAATCACCTCATTTGTAGGATTATGTTTATATTATATAACATTTCCGAGAAGTTTTCAACAGTTTTGGTGTAAAAAGTTTGTGAATTTTTAAGGGGGTAGTGGTTTTATATTCAAAACCTCAAAAACAGGCTTCTATCGTTCCGCAAAATCTAAAAATCAACTTTTTAAAAAAGGGATTTAAGTCCGTTTTTCGGCTTAAATCCCCTTAACTGACATACTATGAAAAAAGAACAGGTTTGCTAAGGACAAGTATGGCTCGTGTATTCAGCTTTGACTTGCCTGATCTTTTTTGCTATTTAGTAAATGTTATTCTGTTATCAAAACAACGCTGCCATTTCCGTTCCAATCAACATTAGCACCAAATGCTTCTGCAATTACACGAGCAGGAACCATTGTTCTGCTGTTCAGAAGTTGCGCAGAAACATCAACAGGGATGGCTTTTCCGTTCTTATAAATTTCATTTGCTCCTATTGTTATTTTAACTTCAACATTACCACGCTTTGCAATGGCTGTATTTGTTGCTCCGTCCCATTCCACATCTGCTCCCATTGCTTCAAAAATAGAACGCAAAGGTACAAGGGTGCGGCCTCCCAAAAGCTCGGGATTTTGTCCGTAGGAATGGAATGATATTCTTGTTCCGTTATAAAGCACAGTTATTCCACTGTTTACAGAGTTGTCTGTAAGATATGAAATGCTGTTCTTTTTGCAGAATTCTGCGGTATAGGAATCTGCACCGCAATAGATGATACAATTCTTTGAATCTTGAACTATGCCTCTGTGTATTTTTGTTACAGTATCAGGTATGTAAAGGCTTTTTAAATTATCACAATCCAAGAAAGCATATTCTATAGTTGTTGTTCCATATGGGATAACAACCTCTGTAAGCTTATCGCAATTTTCAAATGAATAGGAACCTATAACTTTTAATGATGTTGGTAAAATTATCTGCTCAAGAGAAGTACAATTTCTGAACGCCGCAAAATTAGTACCTGAAGTACCGCTTATTGTAGTAACACTGTTTGGTATTTCCACATCAACAAGCGATATACAATCATCAAAAGTATGCTCAGGAATTATTTGTGTGCCATATTCAATAACAGCCTTTTTTAAGCTTTTACATTCTGCAAAAACATATTTTCCCATTTTCCCCATTACGGGAATATATATTTCCTTAACGGATGTGCGTCTGAAAGCAGAATCTCCCAGTTCTTCAAGACCTTTTGGAATATTGACCCGGTCTATCTGAGTGTAACTGAAAGCATCTTTTTTTATTTGTTTTACAGTTGATGGAATTTCTGCTTCTGTCAAATTTGAACATTGACTGAAAGCATATTCATCAATAATTTCAACACCTTCAGGAATTACCACACGTTCCAGTTTTTTCGAGCCGTATGCAACACAGGGAACTGTTTTAACTGTAGAGGGAAAAACAATAGATGTTGCATTTTCAAGCATGCTGCTGTATATTTTTCCGTTGATTTTTGTTACAGGACAGCCGTAGATTGTTTCGGGTATTATTACATCACCGCCATTGCCAACGTATCCTGTAATTGTAACCTCATTATCCAGCAGTTGAAACTCCCAATCACCTTCTGTAAGTGCAAATGCACTCATTGAGCAGCAAATAATTGTTGCGAATACAATTGCCGTCATTGTTAACAGTAGTTTTACTTTTTTCATTGTTTGTACCTTTCCTTCCATTAAATATTTTATCGCAATAAAAGTGCATCAACCGGAGCGGATGTACAAAAACACCTCACTCCGATTGTCTGTAATAATATTACTTATGCGTTCTTTTTTGGCATCCCGAACAGGAATCGAACCCGTATCAGCTGAACCGGAATCAGCCGTCTTATCCATTAGACCATCGGGACATTTTTCATATGTTATTATTTTACCACAAAATTTATAAAAATTCAAGTGCAAATAGAATTTAATGGAATAATTTTACGGAATTTTTCGTAAAGAGGCATTCCGTCACTTGTTGGTTCGGTAACGGGAGTTATATCTGTGATGCCGCGGGTACCGTAAAAGCTGTGGAAAACATAGTGAATGCCCCGTTTTTTTGCATAGTAAAGCATAACATGACCGTCTCCGCAGATAATATCCCCGGGTTTGCAAAGGCAAAGGGTGTTGATTCCGCAATTAAACGGGATTGCTTTGCAGGGAATACGGGCAATGTCGGAGGAATTTCGAGGCAGATTCACTCCGCAAAGTGAAAATGCTGCCCTTATAAGTGAGGAGCAATCGCATCCTCCAAAGCTTTCGCCCCAGTCGTAGGGCATTCCCCTCATACGAAGGGCAAGCTGTAGAATGTTTTTCCGTGTAAAACGCAAGGGTCCGCAGTTCGTTCCGGGACATGGGGAAATTTCCGATTTAATCCACACCGCCTTGCCGTTTTTGTCCTTTTCAGGAAGAAAAACGCTGTAGTTCAGGTCTTTTTTTATATAAGGAATTTTAGTTCCGAAGGAAAGAGGAATTTTGGAAATGTTACTTATGGGCGCGGGATTAGTAATTACAAACTTGTCGGTTATATAGAGGAGATTTTCTCCCTGCATAAGCTTTTCTGCACAATTTCTTGATATAAGGGCAACATGGTCCCTGTGAACAAAACCCACGCTGCAGCAAGTCTGCACCTTGTAAAAATCGCCCCGGGGCGAGGCTTCCTGAAAAACCACCGGTTCACAGCAACGGCACAGAGTTTCGCAATCAAGGTCGAAGCCTTCGGGAGAAAAAGAGGGTTTAAGAGAAATCCGCAGGGGGGTATCGCGAAGAATAACACCGTAAAGCTTGCCTGAAAATTTATGTGAAAACAGGTCAACTACACCTGTATTCCCTGAAAGAACAGCGGAATTTATTCTGGATGGCGAAGGTAAAAACATGACACACCTCCGAAAAATTTAAAAAAAGTCTTGATAAAAGGAAAATTTAGTAGTAAAATTATATTAGATGAACTTTAAACTTATTCCGGAGGGACAAAAAATGACAGTAAAGGACATTATAAATTATATAGAACAAGTTGCGCCACGAAGCCTTGCTGAGGATTGGGACAACCCCGGTCTTGCAGTTGGTGATGAAACTGCTGCGGTTACAAAAGTGCTTACAGCCCTGGATTGTGACCGGAAGGTGGTAAAAGAGGCAATAGAGAAAGGGTGCAACATGGTGGTATGCCACCACCCGCTGATTTTCCGTCCCTTAAGCTTTGTAACAACGGAAAATTCCGTGGGAAGCACCGTGCTTCTGGCGGCACAAAACGGTGTTGCAATTTACAGCGCGCATACAAATCTTGATTGTGCAAAAGGCGGCACAAACGACTTTTTGTGTGAACTGCTTGGCATTGAAAATGTAACGGTATGTGAGGATGTGGGTGAAGGTAACCTTGTGCGTGTGGGAGAAATTTCGCCCTGCACCTTTAAAGAATATGCCAAGAAAATTGCAGAAAAATTAGGGAAAAAATATATCCGTTGTGTGGGAGACGAAAATAAAATTCTTCGCACCGTTGGAGTGTGTACCGGCGGCGGTGGGGAATACATTGGCGATATGGTGGAAAAATGTGACCTTTACATTACCGGTGATGTAAAATATCACATGGCAAGAACTGCCTCTGAAAACGGACTTTGCATAGCCGTGGGTGAGCATTTTGAAACAGAACGCTTTGCTGCAGAGATTCTTAAAAATATGTTGAGTACAAAAGGCGTGGAAGCAGTGTGCTCGGAAGTAAACAGGGATGTTTTTTATGATGTTTTTGCCTGAAAACCTTGAATTTTTACATTTTGACCGCGACATTGCGGTGGTTATAAAACCGGTAGGAGCTTCCTCTGAGGGTGAGGAGGGTATGCCCGGCCTTGTTAAAACTGCACTTTCCCAAAAGGGTGTAAGCTGTGCGGTGTATCCACTTCACCGTCTTGATACAGCTGTGGGCGGAGTGATGGTTTTTGCTCTTAATAAAAATGCCGCTGCAAAATTATCGGCGGATATTGCTGCAAATAAACTGAAAAAGGAGTACCTTGCTGTGGTGCATGGCACTCCTGATGAAAAAAACGGTGTTTTTAAGGATTTGCTTTTTAAGGATTCCCGAAAAAATAAAAGCTTTATAGTAAACAGAATGAGAAAAGGCGTAAAGGAGGCATCTCTGGAATATGAGGTGCTTGAAGAAAAGGAAGGGCTTTCTCTTGTGCGGATTTTGCTGCATACCGGCAGAACCCATCAGATTCGCGTGCAGTTTTCCGGCAGAAAAATGCCGCTGTTCGGTGACGGGAAATACGGTGCAAAGGATAATGCGGATATTGCCTTGTTTTCTTACCGCCTGACTTTGCCGGACGGACGGATTTTTTCTGCAACCCCAAAGGGGCAGAAGCCCTGGAGCTTATTTGAAATATAAACCGCTTTGAGCAGGCAGATGCCCGCTCTCAGACCGCTGACAAACCCGGTCTTCCGCAAGAAAAACAAAAAACAGAGTGTCCCCCCGGCACTCTGTTTTTTTGTTCCTAAAACTTAGTTGAGCTCAATTCGCTCAATAAGTTTGTCAGTAAGTTCATAGTAAACATTCATTACTACATTTGCATCCTTGCCTATAACAATAAGTCCGGGATCTGCCCAGTAGCAGTCAAGACCGAAGGCTTCGGAAACATCACGAAGAGGCACATACATTCTGTCGTTAAAGGTCTGTGCAGGAGTCTGCAGCTTTTTAACCTCTCTTTCGATACGCAGAGTATCGCTGCCTTCTTTTAAAACCATTCTCTGACCAAGGAAGCTTATTGTTGCAGATTGTGTCTCATCGTTCCAGGTAACGGTTGCACCAAGTGCTTCGGTTATGAAACGGATGGGAACAAGAGTCTTGTCGTTTACAATCATGGGAACAATTGCTTCGTTTGCAGGGTCAATCATGGCTCTGTTGCCCTTTGCATAAGCGAAAGGCTTGTTAAGGCCCATAACAACAAACTTTCTTGTTAACATATCAAGGTTGTTGAAAAGGTCAATGGACTCGTCAACAATCTTCTTGTTAACTGCGGATTCTTCAACGAAGCGGTAATTGAAGCGTCCTACGGGAGCAGCATCACCGTTTTCATAGAAATCAAGAATGTTACCGTCAGCTATGCCGTTGTCGTGCCACTTGAATTCAATGTCGGTAGCACCTTTAATTCCGAGAATTTCCTTTGGAATTTCAAGCATAAGCCGGTTGCCTTCTGCTTTGAAGGGAACCTTTACGGCTTCAGCATATGTATAGTTGTTGTCAACGCCTGCATATTTTTCAACAACAGCCTGACCGTCCACGGGAGAAACACGGTTTACAACAAAGTCGTAACCCTCCCAGCCGGTAGCCTGCTTGCGGTCAGCGTTGATGTAAAGTCTCATCCAGTTTTTATCTGTGGAAGGAGTAAGGTCTTTTGCAGTTTCAACATAGAAATAAAGCTTTTCTGCATCCTGAGAAACCTTACTCAGCACAATGTCGTTTCTGCCGGTTTTGTTTGCATAGTTTCTGCCGCCAAAGCCAAGGTCACCGCGTCTTTCCTCAACGCCGCCCTCAAAACCGATAAATTCAGGACCTACATCCGACCACTGAGCAAAATCTCCGCCAATATCCACGGTTTTTGAATTTGTTGCTACGGGAGTGGGGTTTACACCCTTGAACTTACGGATGTTGGCAACTGCCTGTAAATAATATGTATCCTTAAGCTGACCCTTTGTAGGCTCCATATCACGGCTGTATTCGTCAATCCATTCGTCAACATAAGCCGCTTTAACGGTAGTACCGCCACCTTCTTCAAAATGACCTGCAATCCATTCGTTCCAGCCGGTCATAAAGATAATTTCAGGGTCAATTTTCATTGCATTGTCCCACTGCTCCTGGAAGTTGTAGCCGTAGAACATGGAGAATTCGGAAAGCTTGGTGTGTTTATCTTTATATGTGTAGCTTCTGCCGTAAACACCTTCACCGTTCATGGCGGTGTAGGATTCAACCTCATCGTTGGAGTTCTGCGCAACGCTTACCGCTACAATTTCATAAGAGCCGTCCGCCTTCTTCATAAAGCCGTGCTGAGGAGAAACCTCGGACCAGGGCCACTGCTGAGGAGCGGTCTGACCTGCTTTGTACTTAGCCTGAGCACCACGGAAGGTGAAGAACTCGGAAATTTCCTGACGCATTGCATCTATTTTTTCGTTGCCGGTAGGTCTTACAAGGTCACCACCGGGGTAACCCATAATAAGGGGCTTGCCGTCGTAATAGTACCAGCAGTCGCTGTAAAGACCGGAGCCGTAGAAACCGCTGTAAAGCCACTCTAAATCCTTGGTGGTGTTCGCACCTGCAGACCAGGGAAGAATAAAGGTGATTTTTGGCACATTGTAACCAAGCTGACGCATTTTGTGCATTTCACGGAGCATATTCATAGTACCTGTGCCCCATACGGAAGCACCGTTTGAACAGTCGGTTGCAATGAAATCCACACCTGCTGCGGAAAGAAGCTCAAGATGTTTTCTCATTACCCAGGTATCAAGCATGGTGTAATGACCGTAAACCGATTCGTTCCAGAAACCGGGGTCACCCCAGGCAGGATGCATGGTGTTTTTAATTTCGTTAATATCACCGGGGTAGCTGTCCACAACGCTCTGGTTGTTGGAGAAGGGACTTGAAAGATAGCCTGCAGAAGCTGTCCATGTCCAGTAGAAGCAACCTATCTGCTTATCTCTTCTGTCACCCACTACAGAGTGGTCGGGAAGCTTTCTGCCTACCATATCTGTAGCAACCCAGGTGTCGGAATATGTATTTTTAAGGTCGGAATCAGGAACGGGTTTGAAATCCTCAACCTCTTTTTCAAATTCGGTAAGGGGAATTTCTTCCTTGAAGAACTTGAATTTACCGATTATGGCATCCATATCGCCAAAACGGTAAACCATGTAAAGGTCGTGCACACCGGTTACGGGCTGTGCAATATCGGATACAATTTCAACCCAGTTTTTGGTGCCGTATTTCAGATGGTCGTTGAACCATCTTGCAGAACCGATAATTTCACCGTTGGGGTCGTCAATAACAAACTGAATTTCAGGGAAGCTGCCGCCTGATCTTTCGTAAACGCGAAGCATCAGTCTTTCGGGAGAGGTTTCACCAAAATCCACATTTTTGAAAAGAGCGTAAGCATTTTTTGTGTTACGGTCTACGGCAAACATACCGTAAACGGTATCGTCACCGTTAAAGTGGTCAGCGTGACGGGGCTCTGCAAAACCAACAACCTCATCGCGGCTTTCGGGTGCGATGAAATCGTAAGCGTCCTTTGTAACTGCATCTTCCTCGTTTTCTTTATCCGCTTCAGCTTCTTCCTTTGCCCATATAATGCCGGTAGGAACACAGTAAGCTGATTCCTGACCGTTTACATATGTCATCTGTGTAACATCAATTAAGGGAGTTTCGGTAGGAACCCACATACCCATTTTGTCCTCACCGTTTAATGCGTGAATAAGAATATCGCTTGCATTTTCATTGAACATTATGGAGAAGAGCTCGTTGTCGGGAGTATCCACAAAGGTTTTCTCGCCTATGGGCTTGCCGCTTAAGGAATTTGCATAGGTTTTGTTCCATTTGAAAATCTGAATGGTAATTTTACCTACTGCATTTCCCCAGCTGGGAAGATGAAGAGCAATTCCTGCAATGGGTTTTTTGGCTGTAATTCTCTGGGAAACGGTGTTGCCGTCACAGGCAGATGCGTAAACGCTGATGTTGTGGTGAAGCATTTCGGGCTTTACAGCACCGGCACCGCTGCTTCCTGCCGCATCAATTGGTACATATGCAATTTTTGCAGATGCACAAAGACCGGTAACAAGCATTGCCGCCAGAATAAGTGATAAAACTTTTTTCATAACTGAACCTCCTGAATTAAATTCTCTGTATAAAATAGAATATCAAAAATCCACGGATTTGTCAAGAGTGGGAAAATTTGCAAAATGGCAAATTTTCGTAAAATTTTCGTAAATCCCCTGAAAAAAGGGGTGGCAGATTTTCCGAAAACTTTCCGGAAATGGGTAAACAACCGCATTTCCGGATAGGGGGGTAAAAAAATCAAAAATTTTTTTAAATTTTTTTCATAAAACAGCTTTGATGTCCTGTTATTTAAGCTCAACCCGTTCCATAAGTCTGTCCGCAAGGTCGTAATTTATATTCATTACGATGTTTGCACCGTTACCTATAACAATGAGTCCCGGGTCTGCCCAGAAGCAGTCAAGACCGAAAGCTTCGGAAACATCGCGGAGAGGAACATACATTCTGTCGTTAAAGGTCTGTGCGGGGGTCTGAAGCTTTTTGCTTTCTTTCTCGATACGCAATGTATCGCTGCCTTCCTTTACAACAATTCGTGTGCCCGAAAGGTTAATGGTTGCCGCCTGAGTGTTCTCGTTCCATGTAACGGTTGCGCCGAGAGCTTCACTTATGAAGCGGATGGGCACAAGGGTTTTGTCGTTAACAATCATGGGAACAATAGCTTGGTTATCGGGGTCAATCATTGTTCTGTTGCCCTTTGCATAAGCAACGGGCTTGTCAAGACCCATAACAACAAACTTGCGTGTTAAAATGTCAAGATTGTTAAACACATCAACAGGTTCGTCAGAAACCTTGTTGTTTACTGCCGCTTCTTCAACATAGCGGTAGTTGAATCTGCCAACGGGAGCGCAATCACCGTTTGTGTAGAAATCAAGCACATTGCCGTCATCTACACCGTTGTCGTGCCACTTGAATTCAATGTCGGTAACACCTGTAATTCCAAGAACGCTCTTGGGAATTTCAAGCATAAGCTTGTTACCTTCTGCTCTGAAGGGAACCTTTACCGCTTCGGCATATTTAAAGTTGTTGTCCTTGCCTGCATATTTTTCAACAACAAGCTGACCATCAACGGGAGAAACACGGTTTACAATAAAGTCGTAACCCTCCCAGCCTGTAGCATATTTCCGGTCGGTGTTGATATAAAGTCTCATCCAGTTTTTATCGGTGGAGGAGGTCAGGGCTTCTGCAGTTTCAACATAGAAATAAAGCTTATCTGCATCCTGAGAAACCTTGGAAAGCACTATGTCGTTTCTGCCGGTATCGTTGGTGTATTTGTTACCACCGAAGCCTTCACCCTTTCTGGGTTCGGTGCCGCCCTTAAAGCCGATGAATTCGGGACCTATATCGGACCATTGTGCAAAATCACCCATAACATCAACAGTTTTTGAGTTTTCAGCCACGGGAGTGGGGTTTGTACCCTTGAACTTACGGATGTTTGCAACCATCTGCATATAGTAGGTGTCCTTAAGCTGACCCTTTGTAGGCTCGGCATCACGGCTATATTCATCAATCCAGGTATCAACATAAGCAGCTTTAACATCAGTACCGCCACCATCTGCAAAATGACCTGCAATCCATTCGTTCCAACCGGTTATAAAGATGATTTCAGGGTCGATTTTAATTGCATTGTCCCATTGCTCCTGGAAGTTGTAGCCATAGAACAAAGAGGTATCTGAAAGCTTGGTATGTTTATCTTTATATGTATAGCTTCTGCCGTAAACACCCTCACCGTTCATGGCGGTGTAGGATTCTACCTTGTCGTTGGAGTTCTGTGCCACGCTTACGGTAACAAGTTCGTAAGAGCCGTCCGCCTTCTGCATAAAGCCGTGCTGGGGAACAACCTCCATCCATGCCCACTGCTGGGGAGCGGTTTGCCCTGCCTTGTACTTGGGCTGAGTGCCTCGGAAGGTGAAAAATTCACTTATTTCCTGATGAAGCTCATCTATTTTTGCATTACCTGTGGATTTCAGCAGGTCACCACCCGGGTATCCCATAATAAGGGGTTTACCGTCGTAGTAGTACCAACAATCACTATAAAGACCGGAGGCATAGAAGCCTGTGTAAAGCTGTTCTAAATCGGTTGTAGTGTATGCATTTGCTGACCAGGGAAGAATGAAGGTGATTTTGGGTACATTATAGCCGAGCTGACGCATTTTGTGCATTTCACGCATCATATACATATGACCCGTTGCAAAAACTCGTGCATTGTTTGAACAGTCGGTTGAAATGAAATCCACTCCTGCGGAGGATAAAAGCTCAAGCTGTTTTCTCAGCACCCAGGTATCAAACTCTGTATAATAACCGTAAACCGATTCGTTCCAGGCACCGGGATGCATCCAGCCGGGATATGCCATATCATTTTTAATTTCGTTAATATCACCCACATAGTTATCCACAACATTCTGGTTGTTGGAAATGCTGGTGGAAAGGTAACCCTGCTGAGCGTGCCAGGTCCAGTAGAAAAGACCTGTTTCCTTATCTCTCCTATCACCAACGGAAGAGTGCTCCGGAAGCTTTCTGCCTACCATATCGGTAGCCACCCAGGTGTCGGAATATGTATTGATTAAGTCGGAATCAGGCACAGGGTTGAAATCCTCAACCTCTTTTTCAAAGCCGGTAAGCTCAGGCTTTTCCTTAAGGAATTTAAACTTGCCTATAACGGCTTTGCCTTCACCGAAACGGGAAACCATATACACATCGTGTACACCGGTAATGGGCTTTGCAATACCTGAAACAATCTCTACCCATTTTGCTTTGCCGTTTGCGTTGTGGTCATAAAACCAGCGGGCAGAGGAAATAATTTCACCGTCAAGAGAATCGGCAACAAACTGAATTTCCATATAGTTGGTGGCGTGCTGCTGATAAACTCTGAAAAGAAGTCCCTCCGGGGAGGTTTTACCGAAATCTACATTTTTAAATAAAGCATAGGTGACATCCTTGTTTAAATCACCTATGTTGAACATTCCGTAGAAGGTTTCTTCACCGTCACCGTCGTAATGGTCGGTGTTCTTCTGCTCGGTAAAGCCTGTAATTTCATCACGGGTGCCGGGCTCAATGAATTCGTAAGCATCGCGGAGTTCCCCGGTGGATTCTTTTTCCTCCTCCGGTTTCTTTTCTGCGCCCCATATAACACCGGAAAGCATACAGCGGTCGGTTTCCTGACCGTCGATGAAGGTGGTCTGTGTAACCTCACCTGCAGGGGGAACCGCAGGAGTCCACACACCCATTCTGTCGGTACCGTCCGAAACATGAATAAGAATGTCCTTACAGGTTTCGGAAAGGGAAACGGCAAATAATTCGTTGTCACGGGTATCCACAAAATTGCGCTGACCAATTGCCTTGCCGGTTAAAGTGGTTGTAAGGTTTTTGTTCCATTTGTAAACTCTTACGGTTACTTTGCCGATGTCATTCTCATAGCTGGGAAGACGCAAAACTACCGCACCAATAAATTTCTGTGCCGTAATTCTCTGGGAAATGGTCTTTCCGTCGCAGGCAGAGGAATACTGACTCTGCTGAGCGTGAAGCATATAGGCATTTGCTGTGTTCACGCTGCCGCTGCCGCCTGCATTAATTGGCACATAGGCAACCTTTGCAGCTGTGCAAAGTCCGCTCAGAAGCATTAAAGCCAAAACAAGGGATAAAACTTTTTTCATAATGAACCCTCCTTAGTAGGTTTGTACCTTTATTATATAAAAAAACAAGATTTTTGTAAATAGTAAAATTTGCTGATTTTGACATACAATGTGGAAAAATCATTTTATTTTAAAAGGAATTTACAATGTTTTGGAATTTATATACAATGTAACAGATGCTGTATTTTTTAGCAAAAAGGCTTTATTGTGCGGAAAAGCTCTGTGTTTAAAAAGGAAGATTAAAAATCTTTGACCTTTTGACCTTCAGCAGGTGTTTTTCGTATTCATAGTATAAAACCTACAAACTTTCATATAAATTTTAGTAATAATTTTGTAAAAAAGCGGTTGAATTTTGTTGTAATATATGTTAAAATATTAAGTGAAGAAATAAGGAAATTAAACCTTTAATGAATACGGAGGAAAGTGAAAATGACCGATATTTCAACTGTCATTCTTGCGGCCGGCAGCTGCAGGGGAACAAAATCCGAAAAAACAAAGGTTGTACATAAAATCTGCGGTAAGCCAATTGTTTCCTGGGTTTACCGTCAGGCTGAGACGATTAATTCAGACAGTATTATAACCGTTATAGGTAAGGACAGGGACATTGTAAAAAAAGCCCTGGGTGAGGATAAAGCCTATGTTGTTCAGGAGCAGCAGCTTGGTACCGGTCACGCGGTTCAGGTGGCTCTTTCCCATATTCCGGAAAGCGGAGTAGTGGTGGTTCTCAGCGGAGATGTTCCGCTTATTACTGCCGAAACCTTAAGCTATGCCGTTCAGCACCATGTGAATTCCCGCAATGCCGCAACAGTTATAACCGCCTGCGTGGAGAATCCTCACGGCTACGGAAGAATTGTCCGCGGTGAAAACGGGGAGGTTCTCGGCATTATAGAAGAAAAGGATGCAGGCGAACAGCAGAAGCAGATTACGGAAATCAATTCCGGGCTTTATTGCTTTGACGGAGCTCTTCTCCGTGAGGTTATTGAAAGCCTTCATAATGATAACGCTGCAGGGGAATATTACCTTACCGATACCCTTTCAATGCTTATTGAAAACGGCTATACCGTAGGCACATACAAAACCGGGAATCCGGCAGAGGTTACCGGAATAAACAATATGGTTGAGCTTGCTCGGGCTGAAAAGCTTATGCGCCTGCGTATTAACACAAAGCATATGCTGGCTGGAGTGTGCATAACAGACCCTGAGCATACATATATTGCTGACGGCTGTGTAATAGGCACCGATACGGTCATTCTTCCCGGTACAATTATCGGTGAAGGCTGCCGGATAGGTAAAGACTGTGTAATTGGTCCCAATGCCAACATAAAAGGTGCGGTTATTGGTGACGGATGTGAAATAAACGCCTCAACAATTGCGGACAGCACCGTAGGAAACGGTGTGAATATGGGACCCTATGCTTATGTACGACCCGGAAGCACTATTTCGGACAATGTAAAGGTTGGGGATTTTGTTGAGGTTAAAAACTCAAGCATCGGTGAAGGAACAAAAATTGCCCATCTCACCTATGTAGGTGACAGCGATGTTGGAAAAAATGTTAATTTCGGGTGCGGTACCGTAACCGTTAATTATGACAGCAAAAAGAAACACCGTACAACAATCGGTGACGGTGCGTTCATTGGCTGTAACACAAATCTGGTGGCACCGGTTAAAGTGGGCGACGGCGCATATACCGCGGCAGGCTCCACCATTACCGAGGATGTGCCGGAGGATGCTCTTGCAATTGCAAGAAGCCGTCAATCGGTAAAAGAAAACTGGCGAACAAAAAAGTTTGAAAAATAATTGCTTTTGCGCTGCTTTGCAAAGCATTATTTATAAATTAATGCGTGTAACGCTTTTCGGGTTGCAGGTCAGGGGATGTTTTTTACACAATGTTCTGCAATGCTATGTAAGGCGGTAAAGCGCACATTTACGAAAGGATATGAAAAAAATGGCATCAACAATTCACGGAAAAAACATCAAAATTTTTGCGGGTAACTCCCACAGAAAGCTGGCAAAGGACATTGCATCAAGACTTCAGATTCCTCTTGGAAACGCAGAAGTAAAAACCTTCTCCGACGGTGAAATCTGCGTAAACATCAACGAATCTGTTCGTGGCTCCGAAGTGTTTATCATTCAGTCCACAAACCTTCCGGTAAACGACAACCTTATGGAGCTGCTTATTATGATTGACGCTTTAAAGAGAGCGTCCGCAGCTAAAATTACAGCAGTTATCCCTTATTATGGCTATGCCCGTCAGGACAGAAAAGCAAGAGCTCGTGACCCGATTTCCGCAAAGCTTGTTGCCGACCTTATTACAGTTGCAGGCGCAGACCGTGTGCTTACAATTGACCTTCATGTTCCTCAGATTCAGGGCTTCTTTGATATCCCTGTTGACCATCTTTTAGGTGTACCCCTTCTTGCAGGTCATTTCAAGGGTAAGTTCAAAGACCTTCTTGATGAGGTTTGTATTGTATCTCCCGACCACGGCAGCGTTGGCAGAGCAAGACAGTTTGCACAGAAGCTTGGCGTTCCCTTTGCTATTATTGATAAGCGTCGTCCCAAGCCCAATGTGGCAGAAATTACAAACATCATCGGTGATATTAAAGATAAATACTGTATCATGGTTGACGATATGATTGACACCGCAGGTACCATTACTCTTGGTGCCCAGGCTCTTATGGACAGAGGCGCAAAGGAAGTGCATGTTGCTTGTACTCACGCTGTTCTTTCCGGCCCTGCTATGGAGAGACTTGAACAGTCTGTTATTAAAGAGCTTGTATTCCTTGATACAATTGACCTTCCCAAGGATAAGCAGATTGCAAAGGTTAAACAGCTTTCTGTTGCTCCCATAGTTGCCGAAGCTATCAAGAGAATTTACGAGGATGTAGCTATCAGCCCGTTGTATGAATAAAAAAGTAAATCGGGGTCCGATTTACTTTAACAAATTGATTGCTAAGCAATCAATTTGACCTGCTCGGGGCTACAGGAGTAATCGGGGGTCCGATTTACTTTGGAAATTCACAGTAAAACTGTGAATTTCATATGTTTAAGGCTACAAAAGTAAATCCGGGTCGGATTTACTTTAACAAATTGATTGCTAAGCAATCAATTTGACCTGCTCGGGGCTACAGGAGTAATCGGGGTCCGATTTGCTTCCGGAAATTTGATGCGGGGCATCAAATTTCATATCTTTTAGTTTATCAGAAATTAATCGGAGGTCCGATTGCAACCTTAAAGGCTATAGGCTACAGACAAGCCTTCCCCTTGAGGGGAAGGTGTCAGCGTCAGCTGACGGATGAGGTGTAAAGCCCTATTGGGTTAAAATGTATAATTTACAGGTGATTTTATGTCTAAAAAGTTTAAAATTTTTTCTCTTGTGGCGGTGCTTGTGCTTGTCTGCTCCATGCTTGCAGGCTGTGGATGCACAAAAAAAGAAGAGGGGTCAAATGTAAAGGCCGATGATCCTGCGTGGCATGGGAACGGTATGGAGCTTATGACGCCCATAGATGACTCCGAAGGTTACGTTTCTCCCAATGACCCAAGCCTGGAGTACAGTCTCAGCTGCCGTTTTGAAGGCAAAATGGATGAAAACTCCTTTGAGGTAACCGAGCTGGATTATAACACCGAAACCGGTGAACAGATTGACGGTCCGGTTGTTCAGCTTCGCATAGGCAACGACTCCGTGCGTGAGGATATAAACAATATGGAAATTGGTGACAACACGGTGGTGTTTTGTTCCTACAATGAGGATTCACAGCTTGTTGCAACCAGAATGCTTATTTTAGATTAATTGTCAAAATCTGCAGGATTCATTTCTGCAGATTTTCTTTTTCTGGACATATTTTGCGAAATTTGTTGGGAATTCATAAAAAAACAGCAAAAAATGACCTTGCAAGTGCAGACTTTATGTGGTAAAATAGTTTAAAAGAAAGGAGAGTTTCCTATGGATAAAATTTTTAATGTTAAAGATTTTGGTGCAGTAGCCGATGGAGTTACCATTGTATCAGAACAGGTGCAGAAGGCTGTGGATGAATGCTCTGCTGCAGGTGGCGGAACAGTATTTTTTCCAAAAGGAATATATGTGTTCGGCACAGTTTTCCTGAAAGATAATGTACATATAAAGTTTGAAGAGGGTACCGATATTTTAGGTGCTCCCAGCTTTTATGATTTTGCACAGCAGGAGCCCGTTGAAGCACCTATATGCAATTATCAGGACCAGTCGCATACCTATTTCAACCCTGCTCTTTTTGTGGGCAGAAGCGTAAAAAACATATCAATCACAGGTAAGGCTGTAATTGATATGCGTTCCGTGTGGGATGAGGACAATGTGAGAAAAATAGTTCACCGCGGACCAAAATGCATATCCCTTAAGGAGTGCGACAATGTTGAGCTTTCAGGCTTTGAGCTTTACAACGCCACGGACCTTGCAATTTATTTTGCCGGCTGTAATAATGTGGATATTCACGACCTTAAGCTCCGTGTTTATATTGACGGCATATCTCCCGATAACAGCAAAAATGTGAATATTTACAACTGCGATATCGAAGCAGGCGATGATTCCATTGTATTCAAAAGCTCCTACACTTTGGGTCGCATTGACATATGCAAAAACATAAAGGTATGGAACTGCCGTCTCAAAAGCCGTTGCTCTGCCATCAAATTCGGTACAGAAACAAACGGCGGTTTTGAAGATATTGAAATTGATAACATTGATATTTTTGAGACTCGTATTACCGGTCTTGCAATTGAAAGTGTTGACGGTGCAATTATTGACGGCATCACCGTTAAAAATGTGCGTATGAAAAATACAAACGGTCTGCTTTTTGTACACCTGGGTCAGCGTATGCGCGGTCCTGAGGGCAGAGAAATCGGTGAAATCCGCAATATTACTCTGGAAAACATTACCGCGGACGGCCCCTATGTGCCTTATCCCGTTGTGCCGGCATATTACATTAACTACCGTGCCCATGACTGGTATCAGTATCCCTGGGTTTTCGACCCCATTAAAAATTCTGAAACCGATTATGAGTTTCTCCGAAATGGTGCAAGCTCTCCATGGCAGCTTTCCTCCAATATGTGCGGTCTCCCCGGAAAACCCATCAAAAACCTTGTTCTTCGCAATGTGCACCTTAAGGTTAACGGAGGCGTTACCGAATATAAAAAGGAGGTGCCGGACAAAGCTCCGGAATATCCCGAAATTATGGTTTACGGCTGGACTCTGCCTGCAAAGGGCATCTATTTCCGCTATGTTGAGGGCTTAACTCTTGACAATGTAACCGTGGAAAGCTTCTATCCCGATGTCCGTGAGGATTTTGTTTTTGAGCATGTTGAAGGTCTGGTTCAGAAATAATATTACAAACCGCAGAGAAATCTGCGGTTTTTCTTATTATACTATTGTAATTTCCGACATTTTATGGTAAAATTAATTTGATATATTTTTTAAACGGAGAAAGATATGAACAACAACACACTCATAGAAAAATACAGAGAAAGGCTTTTAAAGGTGCATCTTGCAACCGTTGCCATAGTTTCCTTTGTGGAGATTCTGGCATATTTTGTTTTTGTGCACCTGGAAATGGAGCCCCTTTCTTTCAGAAGCCGCTATTTGTGGATGGGGGTTATTATTCCCATTATAATCAACACCGTGACCCATATGTTGGCAAGAAAAATAAGCCATTCGGAGAAGGTGAAAGCCGAGGTGAAAAACAATTCGGTAATTTATGCCGCATTTGTTACAACCTTTGTTGTTTCTCTGTTTCACCGGGATTATATTGTAACTTCCTGCGCATTTGTGTTTCCGGTTATTTTGTCGGCAATGTATAACGATGTGAAAATTCTGAAAAAAAGCGTGGTGCTTGCCATTGTTTCCCTAACCGCAACCGTAGCAGTTCTGTTTGCGGAAAATAAGCTGGACATGACAACAGCAATGAATGTTATGGTGCTTTACGGTTTTGTTGCTGTATCCTATCTTTCAGGAGACCTTTCAATAAGGTTTTCTCAGAGCAATTTTTTACTTATAGAAGAGCAGGCAGACGCCAACGACGCTCTTGAACGAATGCTTGACCTTGACCCTATGACCGGGCTGTTTAACCACGAAACCTTTTACGAAAAGCTTGAAATTGCAATGAAGGATAAAAAATGCACTCTTGCAATGATAGATATTGACAATTTCAAAAGCGTTAACGATACCTACGGACATGATGAAGGAGACGATGTTCTCAAAGCTCTTTCGGGCATATTAAAGGAATGCTGTACTCCCACAGACTATGCCTGCCGTTACGGAGGAGAAGAATTTGCTGTAATATTCTGCGGTAAAACCGTAAGCGAGGCGGAAAAAATCGTTTCGGAAATGTTAAAAAGGTTCAGGGAATACAGCTTTGAGTTTACGGATAAAAAATACACTTTTTCCTGCGGTATAACAGGCTTAAATAATAACGATACAGCAGAAACCTTCTTTGACAGGGCGGATGACCTGCTGTATACCTCCAAAAAGAACGGAAAAAACAGAATAACTTTTTAAAACAGTGGTGAAATAACATGAAAAATAACAGACTGAACAAAACAGTTACTGCCGGTGTGCTTTTGAGCCTGGGACTTGTTTTGCCATTTCTTACAGTGCAGATAAAGGAAATAGGGGACAGCTTACTCCCCATGCATTTACCTGTTTTGTTGTGCGGCTTTGTTTGCGGACCGGTTTACGGTGCAGGCGTAGGGCTTATTCTGCCGGTTTTAAGGTCGCTTCTCTTTTCAATGCCTCCGCTTTACCCTGCATCTGTGTGGATGGCACTTGAGCTTGGCACCTACGGGCTTGTTTCCGGGCTTATGTACCGGGGAGAAAAAAAGGAAAAACTGTGGTATGTGTATCTGTGCCTTGTAACCGCAATGGTTTCGGGCAGGATAGTGTGGGGTATTGCAAAAACTGTTCTGCTTGGGCTTGGAGGTAAACCTTTTACAATGGAAATGTTTCTGGCAGGCGGTTTTGTTGACGCTCTGCCCGGAATAGCTTTACAGCTTATATTAATTCCGCTTATAATTACAGCACTGAATAAGGTGAGAAACAGCTAACGGAGGTAAGAATGAAAAAATTAAAAAGCTTTTTAATGATGACCCTTGGTTGTGTTCTGCTTGCGGCAGGTGTGTATTTTTTTAAAATTCCCAACGGTTTTGTAACCGGCGGCGTAACAGGAATAGGTACCCTGCTTGCGAAAATAACACCAATAAGCCCTGCAATATGGATATGGGGTCTGAACATTGTTCTGCTTGTGGCAGGGTTTGTTTTTCTCGGCAAGGGAAACGGAATAAAAACCGTTTACTGCAGTATGCTTTACTCAGCGCTTACTTATGTTTTTGAAATTTTAATACCTCTTTCGGCTCCGCTTTCGGATCAGCCTCTTTTAGAGCTTGTTTATGCAATGCTGCTGACTTCCATAGGCTCGGCTATGATTTTTAATGCTGATGCCTCCTCGGGCGGAACTGATATTATGGCACTTATACTGAAAAAATTCACCCCTCTGGATGTAGGCAAAGCCCTGCTGACGGTGGATTGCGTTGTGGCTTTCAGCTCCTTTTTTGTTTTTGATGTTAAAGCCGGCTTGTTTTCGGTGCTTGGCTTGTTTTCAAAGGCGTTTATTGTGGATGCAGTTATAGAAAACCTGAACACCTGTAAATATTTTGTGGTAATAACCGAAAAGCGCGAAGAAATATCCGAATTTATTATCGGGGAACTGCACCACGGTGTAACAACCAGCGCGGTGGTAGGGGAATATACAAAAGAAGAAAAAACCATGATACACACAGTATGCAAGCGCATGGAAGCGGTAAGGCTGAGAAACAGAATAAAGGAAATTGACCCTCATGCGTTTATTATAATAACAACAAGCAGCGAAATTATCGGCAGAGGCTTCAGGAGTATATAGAAAGGAAAAAATTATGGAAAACATTTTAAGTAAAAAAGGCTTTATACTGGATATGGACGGAGTAATTTACCATGGTAACAAAATTCTTGACGGTGTTCATGAGTTTGTAACATGGATGATTGAACAGAACAAACAGTTTGTTTTTTTAACAAACAGCCCCGAAAAAACACCTCACGAGCTTAGCATGAAGCTTGGCAGAATGGGACTTGATGTTTCTGCTGACCATTTTTACACCAGTGCTATGGCAACGGCAGAATTTCTTTCAAGCCAGAACGAAGGCTGTACCGCTTATGTAATTGGTGAAGCGGCACTTACAAAGGCCCTTTACGATAAAGGAATTTATATGAACGACATAAACCCGGATTATGTTGTAGTAGGAGAAACCCGTACATACAATTTTGAAAAGCTGGAAAAAGCAATTGAACTTGTAAACCACGGAGCAAAGCTCATTGGTGCAAACCCCGATACCGTAGGCGTTACCGAAACCGGCATAATGCCTGCTACCGGCTCGCTTGTGGCACCTATTGAAATTGCAACGGGCAAAAAAGCCTATTTTGTAGGAAAGCCCAACCCTCTCATGCTTCGTCACGGACTTCGCAAGGTGGGACTCCACAGTAATGAAATTGCGTTCATAGGTGACCGTATGGATACCGACATCATCGCAGGAATTGAGTCCAACATTGACACAATCCTGGTGCTTTCCGGAGTTACTGCAATGGCGGATATTGACAAATTCCCTTACCGTCCAAAATATATTTTCAACGGTGTGGGAGATATTATAAAATGACAATATAATAAAAAATACCTTGCAGCGTTCGATGCAAGGTATTTTTTGTCCACCCCTGATTTTATTTTATATCAAGAAGATATTTTGCCCGGGGAACAACTGTATCATCTGTGTACACTCTCTGGAAAACCTTGGTGCCTATGATAATAAGGCCGGGGTCCTCCCAGAAGCAGTCAAGACCGAAGCCTTCCGCTACATCGCGAAGAGGTACATACATACGGTCGTTTATGGTCTGTGCCGGTGTCTGAAGGGTAATTGCTTTTCCGTCCACAGCCATTTTATCGCTGCCCTCGGTAATTACAGCGTGTTTTGCATTGAAATCAATGGTTGCCGCATTTTTGGTGGCATCCCAACCAACCTTACCGCCAAGGCTTTCCGCAATGAAGCGGATGGGTACAAGAGTTTTATCTTTTATAATAAGAGGTGTAATTGCTTCGTTTGCAGGGTCAATAAGAGTTCTGTGACCTGCGGAGTAAGCAACGGGTTTATCAATGCCCATCATTACGAATTTTGCAGTAAGGAAATTTACATCATTTGCAATATCAACAGGTTCGTCAACTAAGGGAGTGTTTACGGAAGCTTCGTCAACATAGCGGTAAGCAAATCTGCCTACGGGTGCGGTGTCGCCGTTTACGTAGAAGTCCATAGCATCACCGTCTGCCACACCGTTGTCGTGCCACTTAAACTCAATGTCAACATTTTCGCCAACACCCATAAGTGCCTTGGGAACGGTAATCATCATCTTGTTGCCGGAGTATTTATAATCACACTGACCCGCTGTTTCCCAATACCATGCACGGTCTGTACCGGTGTATTTTTCAACAACAACCTTGTCTGATGTGGGACTTACTCTGTTGATGATATAGTCGTAGCCTTCCCAACCTGTTTTGTAGGTACGGTCGGCGTTGATGTAAAGTCTCATCCAGTTTTTGTCTGTATGAGGAGTAAGGTTCTCTGCTGTTTCTACATAGAAGTAAAGGTTTTCGCTGTCACGAGCTACCTTGGAAAGTACAATGTCGTTTCTGCCGGTTTCGTTAACTCGTTTTACACCGAAGCCGGTTTCGTTACGGGGCTCTGTGCCACCCTTGAAGCCGATAAATTCGGGTTTAACATCAGCAAAAGCACCGAAATCGCCAAGAGAAATTGTTTTTTCTGCACTTGCTACGGGAGTTGGGTTTGTACCCTTGAACTTACGGATGTTTGAAACCATCTGAAGGAAGTAAGTATCCTGAAGCACGCCCTTTGTAGGCTCTGCGTCACGGCTGTATTCGTCAATCCAAAGGTCAACAAAGGCATTCTTTGTACCCTGGCCGTCTTCTTTCGATCTGCCGCAGAACCATTCGTTCCAGCCTGTAATGAAAACTGCATCGGGATCAAGCTCAAAGGCTCTTTCCCACTGCTCCTGGAAGTTGTAACCGTAGAACATGGAGCTTTCGGAAAGCTTGGAGTGCTTGTCTTTGTAAGTATAACTTCTGCCGTAAACACCTTCGGCATTCATAGCGGAATATGAGGACACGTTGTCGTTGGAGTTCTGTGCAATACCTACCGATACCATCTCGTAGCCGCCGTCCTCTTTCGGACCGAAGCCGTGCTGAGGATATACCTGAAGCCAGGGCCAGGAATCGTCACGGGTAGGAGCGTTTTTGTAACCCATGTTGGGTGCACGGAAGGTAAAGAAGTTCTGAATATCCTGATGGAATGCGTCTACTTCGTCAATACCTGTGCCGTTTGTAAGGTCACCGCCGGGGAATGCCATAATAAGGGGTTTGCCGTCTTTGTAATAATAACTGTCGCTGAAAAGACCTGTACTGTACATACCAAGGTACACGTTTTCAAGGTTGTAAGTGTTAGCGGGGTTTGCGCTCCAGGGGAACACAAAGGTAAACTTAGGTACATTGTAGCCAAGCTGACGCATCTTTGCTATTTCTCTGCCCATGTTCATATAACCTACGGGGAAGGTGATACCGTTGGAGGCGTCATATGCGATACAGTCAATGCCTGCTGCGGAAAAAAGCTCAAGCTGTTTTCTCATTACCCAGGTGTCGTAGGAGGTGTAATGACCGTAAATTGATTCGTTCCACATAGGAGTACCTGCGTTCCAGGGAGCATAGTCGTAGTTGTTTTTAATATCCGCCAAATCACCTGCATAGTTGTCAACAACCTTCTGCATATTCATAGCAGACTGTCCTTTGTAACCACTCATTGCAGAGGAAATCCAATAGAACAGAAAAACATCCTTGTCCTTCTTATCGCCTGCAACAGAATAATCGGCAACCTTTCTGCCAAGAATATCGGTAGCTACCCAGGTATCGGAATATGTGGGTTTAAGGGTGCTGTCGTCTACGGGCTTGTAATCACGCCATTCCTGTTCCCAGGTGGAGTGAGGAAGGTCCTCGTGGCTGAACTTGAACTTACCTAAAATGTAGGAAGGACCGTTACCCTCACGGGTTACAAAATAAAGGTCATGAACACCGGTAACCTCACCGAAAAGCTTGAAGGTTTCGGTTGTCCAGTAGTGGTTGGAACCCCAGTCCATTCTGTGCTTCTGCTGGTCGTGGAAGAAACGCATATTGCCAATCATAGGACCCTGAGGAGAGTCGATATGAATGTTAACATCATTAAAATGCTGAGCCTGCATAAGGTAAATTCTGGCTTCAATGCTCTTAGGGCTTACATCACCGAAATCTACGTTATAATAACCTAAAATACCTACATTGGGAACATTAAGGTTAACCATGTTGTAGGGGTTCTGGTTTTCGCCATCGTAGTGGTCGGAGCTGAACTGCACACCGTGACCTTCAATTTCATCCGGCTCACCGGAAATGAAATACTCGTAGGCATTACGAGTGGGGTAGTGACCTCTGCCTTCTTCGGAATATACAGAAACAGATGAGTTCATGGAGCCTTCCATTCTTGTGCCGTTATAGTAGGTTTCCTGAGAGAAGCCTTCGGGAGGATTTTCGTTACGGGGAACCCATACGGAAACTGCTTCCTCACCGTCACAAACATGAATCATAATATCGTTTGTGGTAGGCTCAACGGGAAGTGTAAGGAAGGTATTATCTGCAAAGTTTGTGTATCTTTTCTCTGCAAGGGGCTTGGTTTTAAGGGTGGAGCTTACATCTCCTGCCCATTTGTAAACCTTAATTGTAAGAGCACCTACACTGTTACCGTGACTGGGTGCAAGCACGGTTACACCTGCAACCTTATCGGGTGCAACAATGTGCTGAGATACAGCATCCTTATCGGTAATTCTGGTAGCAAAGCCCTGACCCTGTGCAATAACTGTGGTGTTGGAAAGCCTTGCCTGTACCTCAACGGGTACATAAACGGCTTCTGCCGAAGCAACCATGCCAAACATCATAACCATAGCAAGCAAAAGAGCCGCGGTTTTAATAAGTTTCATAAGAACAACCTCCTTAAAGTTGATTTTCTTACTTTTATTATATAACCGCGGCGCCTTTTTGTAAATAGTAAATGTTGCTCAATTTTTAACACATTTTTGCAATAACGTGTTATTTAGAAAGTATTTTACAATTTCGTGATATATTTTTACATTCGCATATAATTTTTTTTACAATTAGTTGAGCAGAAAAATCATAAGATTAAGATAACCTGCAAAAGATATCCATAACAGATATGGTATCTGTAACCATGCTGCAAGGGGAGAAAGCCTGCGATATTTAACTATTGTAGCAAGCACAAGAGCCCATAAAAGCAAAAGCCACAAAAAAGCAAGAAGATACCATCGGAGATTAAAGAAAATTATACTCCAGAAAAAGTTTACAAAAAGGCTTAAATAGTAGATACCAATAGCTTCCGCACTTTTTTCGGGGAAGGTACCTCCTTTAACCCGGATGCGTCCGGCAGAAATGCCCATCAGCACAAAAAGAACAGACCATACCACCGGGAAAAGCCAGGAGGGAGGAGAGAGCCTGGGTTTTGTTATTTCGCCGTAAATATCCATGTTGTTCCGGGTAAGAAGAGCAGAAAGACCGCCAACTGCCAGAGCTATGGCTATTTCAATAATGTAGGGTTTGATTTTTTTAAGCATTTTTAATTCATATCCTTTCAGAAATACTGATAAATATTATTCCCCAAAGTGGAATAATATAACCTTGACCAATAAGCTGAAATGATGTATAATATTATGTGAAAGGGAGGAAATACAATGCGCAAAACAAAAATTATATGTACAATAGGACCTGCCAGTGAAAATAAAGAAGTTTTTCGTGAGATGTGCCGGGCCGGGCTTAATGTGGCAAGGCTTAACTTTTCCCACGGAACCCACGCTGACCATAAAAAGAAAATTGATATGATAAAAGAGGTCAGGGAGGAGCTGAGCCTTCCTGTTGCCATAATGCTTGATACCAAGGGGCCTGAATACCGTATAGGTACATTTGAAAAGGGGAGCATAACCCTCCGGGATGGGGACACCTTCACCTTTACAACCGACGAGGTTATCGGAACTGAAGCCCGTGTTTCAGTAAATTATAAAGGGCTTGCCCAGGACCTTTCCGAAGGTGATTCTGTTCTGGTGAATAACGGGCTTGTGGTTTTTGAAGTGTTATCAAAAACCAATACCGAGGTGATGTGCCGTGTGGTTCATGGCGGAGAGCTTCGTGACCGCAAAAGCATGAGCTTTCCCGGAAAAGTTTTAAAACAGGTTTACTTAAGCGAACAGGACAAAAAAGACCTGCTTTTCGGCATTGAAAACGGTGTGGATTTTGTGGCGGCTTCCTTTGTTTCATCAAAACAGGATATGCTGGATGTAAGAAATTTCCTTGATGCCAACGGTGGTGAGGATATTGACATAATTGCCAAAATCGAAAATCGTTCAGGCATTGACAGCATTGAGGAAATCTGCCGGGTTGCAGACGGTATAATGGTTGCCCGGGGTGACCTTGGAGTTGAGGTGCCATTTGCGGAGCTGCCTGCAATTCAGAAATATCTTATTACAAAATGCAGACTTCTCGGTAAAAGAGTAATTACCGCAACTGAAATGCTTGAAACTATGATATATAACCCAAGACCTACCCGTGCGGAGATATCCGATGTGGCAAACGCTGTTTATGACGGCACAAGCGCTGTTATGCTTTCCGGTGAGACCGCTGCAGGAAAATATCCGGTACAGACTGTCAGAATAATGTCGGATATAGTAAGTGAAACCGAGGCACATATCCATTATAAAAAGCGGTTTTATAACAGCGATTTTGTAATTAAAAACCGGGTGGATGCAATTTCCCATGCCACCTGCGGAATGGCAATTGATATAGATGCAAAAGCAATTGTTGCCTGTTCAATTTCAGGAAAAACCGTACGGATGGTGTCCCGTTTCCGTTCGCCTACACCAATTATCGGTATGACCACAAGCAAACGCGCCTGGCATAAGCTTGCACTTTCCTGGGGAGTCACCCCGGTGCTTTCGGAGGAATTCAATTCCACCGATGTGGTGTGCTATCACGCCTGCCTTGCTGCAAAAAATGTTTTCGGACTTAATAAGGGTGACAACATTGTAATAACAACCGGCGATGCCCGTTATGGCGGAACAAACATTATAAAGGTTGAAACGCTGTGAAAAATTTAAAAAAACACTTGACAAACAGGGAAAACAGTGGTAGAATTTAAAATATCAAACAAAAGGAGAGCTTTATTATGCGTAACCTTGCTGCTGCAGCTGCATACACATATTATTACTATTATTGCAAAAAGCAATAGTAGCGTTTTGTGTTGCAATAAATCAGCATAGGGAACCCTTTAACTGATAATCCGGTGCCGCACAGTACGCTGTGCGGCATTTTGTTATTTTAATTTTTGAATTTTTAAGGAGATGTAAAAATGATTGCAGTAATTAAACAATCGGCAACAGAAAAACAACAACAGTCGCTTATTTCCTGGCTGGAAGGTCAGGGCGTGGAGGTGCACATTTCAAAAGGTAAGGATTACACGGTACTTGGTCTTGTTGGAGATACCTCCGGAATAGATATGGAGCTCATAGGAAGCCTGGATATTGTAAGCTCGGTTAAAAGAATAAGCGAGCCCTTCAAACAGTGTAACCGCAAATTTCATCCCGAGGATACTGTGGTGAAGATTGGCGGAGTTAAAATTGGCGGAGGAAACTTTGCTTTTATTGCCGGCCCATGCTCGGTTGAAAGCCGTGAACAGATTATAGAAGTGGCAAAAAGCGTAAAAAAATCGGGTGCGGCACTTCTCAGAGGCGGAGCTTTTAAGCCCCGCACCTCTCCTTACGATTTCCAGGGCCTTAAGGCAGATGGCATTGAGCTGCTCCTTGAAGCCAAAAAGGAAACGGGTATGCCCATAGTTACAGAAATTATGAACGCTAACCATCTGCCTCTTTTTGAAGATGTGGATATGATTCAGGTGGGAGCGAGAAATATGCAGAATTTTGACCTTTTAAAAGAGCTTGGAAAGGCTAAAAAGCCCATTCTTTTAAAAAGAGGACTTTCATCAACCATTGAAGAATGGCTGATGAGTGCGGAATATATTATGGCAGGTGGAAACACAAACGTAATTCTCTGCGAAAGAGGAATAAGAACGTTTGAAACTTACACGAGAAATACACTCGATCTTTCA
>JAZQCS010000028.1:0-5555 GCA_045546415.1 Clostridia bacterium
AGTTTCTGTCCGCGACCGGGACACCCTTGAAATTGAAACTATGTCCATTGACGATTTCGTTAATAAAATTGTTGATGAAGTAAACAGAAAATCCAAGTAATTATAAAAACGGCATTATCCCTCCGATAATGCCGTTTTTGATGAAGGAATGATATTATGTTTGAACTATTACGAGAAATTTTTTTAACAGTTGCAGCCCTCGTTCCAGCCGTAGTTTTATGTGTGTTTATATACATAAAGGACAAAACCGAAAAAGAGCCGCTTTCCCTTCTTGCTTTGCTTTTTGGGTTTGGAGTGCTGACCATTGTACCGGCTATTTTTTTTGAGAAAATATTTGGTTTTGTAAATTCTTTAATATTCTCACCTTTTCTTGTTCCCGGCACGGAAACCATACACTTGCCGCCATTCGAAGCACTTTATCAGTTTTTTGAAGCCTTTTTCGTGGTGGCACTTGTAGAGGAAAGTGTAAAGTGGCTTGCTCTTCGTATAGGCACCCTCAAAGAAAAACACTTTAACAGCTTTTTCGACGGTATCATTTACTCTGTTTTTGTTTCCCTGGGCTTTGCGGCTTTTGAAAATGTTCAATATGTTTCTATGTACGGTTTCGGTACTGCCCTTATAAGAGCTGTTCTTTCTGTTCCTGCCCATATGTTCTTTGCGGTGTTTATGGGCTATTTCTTCTCCCTTCACATCGTAAACCTTAAAGGTATTCAGGCAGAAAAAAACCTCCGTACGCAAGGACTTCTTCCGGAAGGTCCTGCCAGAATAGGCTATAGCTTCAGCGGACCCCTCAGCCTTATTGTTCCGGTACTCGCTCACGGTCTGTACGATTTCTGTCTGTTCTGGTATAATCCGCTTACTATGGTTATTTTCTTTGTTTTTGTAACTTTTATGTATATATTCTGTTTTTCACAGATTCACCGTGCTTCGGTTTCCGACCATCAGCATTGCAGTCTTATTTTTAAAATTCTCAAAAGAAAATATCCACAACTTACCGAATAGCAAAAATTCCCTTGTCATAAAGACAAGGGAATTTTTGCTATTTAATATCCTCAACAACTTTTTCCGGAGGGGTTTCAAGAAGAGCCGGATTTTCAATGTAGCGTTTAATTTTTTTAAATGCTTCTGCGTAATAGTGACCGTCGCAAATACGCTCGTCAGTTACAACTGTTACCGTAATTGCTTTCTTTTTTATAACCTCGTCATCGTCGGTAAGTTCAAGAATATTCTTTCTTTTACCCATAGATATAAACACGGGAATATTGCCAAAATCATATAAATGGTGATAGATGGCATCAATGCCCAAAGACCCTACATTGGTTAAAAACATTGAACCGTGAAATGGGCTGAGTTTGGTAATGACAGGGGGCATACAGCCAAAATAGTCAAGGAATTTAAGTAAATTAACAAAAGAACGAAGGAAAATTCTTGGTATTTTACAAACAAGGCGCACAAGGGTATCCATACCGTTAGTGTCCCCTTCCTCCTTGTTTTCCTCAACAAGGACATTGAGCTTATTGTATATATCATCAAGAGTATCTTTGGGGTCAGCCTTAAGCTGAACAACAGTTTCCTGAGCGTCCAGGGTCAGTTTTTTCTTGATTGTAAGGCTGATTGATATGCCGTTTCTTGCATAGATTCTCTGTCCCCGTATATAACGGTTTATGCCGGGATACTGAGAAACAACCCTTACATATGCCGCCATAATCACATGCATAATACTCAGGTTGCTTTGCCCGTTTGTTCTTTTTTCACGGAGGAACTTTTCTGCCTCGGTTATATCAAGAGTTGCCTCAAAAAAGTTAGAAGCACCACTCCTTGTAGGCATAATAAAAGGAATTATGTAATTTATGGGGTCTACGGTTTTTATTCTTCTGCCCTCTCTTGCCATTACATTTACCTCACTTTCTTTTCCAACAATTTCTTACATTATACACCATAATTTGCAAAATGTCAAATTCCAACGAAAAAAGTCCCCATACAGAGGACTTTTTTCGCTACTTCTTCTTTCCTACATACATAGGAACCTCAATGCATTTGAGTGTTCTTACGGGGAAAAGTTCTTCTTTAAGTGTAATCTCCCTGCCGTCACGGATTTCTGTTACGACATTGGGAAAACGGGTGAAGAAGGTGTAGCCCATTGTTGCAAAACGGGCGGAAACTTCACTGTCTTCATTGTAAATTATGGGGAACGGTCTGCCCTGGCCCAGACAAACAGCACCTCCAAGAATTTCGGTTCTGCCGCCGTTTACGGTTTTGAACATTGTACCGGGGCCTTCGGCTTTAAAGCCAAGTATCCATACATCCGAGCCGTCGTTAAACATCTGACAGAAGGAGCGTTCGGGGTCAATCTGTCTTGCCCATACCTTTTGTCCATGGAATTCGTAAGGTATGTTGTGAGCATAATCATAAGAACCCATTGTGCAGGCGCAATCTTCTATGAACACTTTTCCGCCGGGCACTGAATTAAAATACATTGCGGCGGTCTGTGTGTGTAAATCCTTCATTACAAGAGTACGGGTGCTTGCCTGTTCAAGAAAACGGAACCAGCCAAAGTACTGTTCCCATGTAAACACATTCCGGATAAGAATGGGCTTTTCACTTTCTCCCACAATTTTAAAGTTAGAGCCGCCTTTCAGCTCTTTCAGGTTTTTGCCTGCCGCAAAATCGCAGAAACGGAAATCCACAACCTCAACGGTTTCGGGAATTGTAATTGTTCCGTCAACAAGGTAAGAGCCGGGTTCAAAGCAGATGTATTTTTTACCGCTGTTCATTGCCTTTTGTATTGCCTCGGTTGAATCCACCGTTCTGTCAGTTAACGCGCCAAATTCCGAAACGCAAGCCCAGTCATCGGGGTTTTGGCTTATGGCAATTTCGGGTGCATCCTCTATGGGCAAATTAAGGCTTTTTCCCTCACACGGAAATGCGGTAAACACATTGCCCGAGCAGTACTCGGAAATATATTCCTCACCGCCGCCAACAGCTTTTACATAGGTCATTTCCACAAGGTCCATTCCCTCTCTTATGGGACTTCTTCCGTGAGCAAGGGCACAGTTGTATCCGAAGGAACGGATATTTCTGACCCACACCTGTCCAAAGCCAATATCAATAGCAGAGGTAAGACAATCACCGCCACGAAGCTCGGCATCAAGAAGAGTAATATGTGCGCACTGACCGTTGGATTGCATTGCGGGTACACTGTTTTCACTTTTGAAATTGTGTACGGAAATTATATTATCCCCCACAAGGAAACCGACCTTCCTCTGATTTTTAACAAAAATGTTTTCATACACACTGTGTATGCGGTCGGGAGTGATGTAAAAGCCGTAATCAAAGCCTTCCACCTCAACATTTTTCATTATGCATCCCGAAATGCGTTCATTTGTAATTGCAAGCCCTGCAAATCCTCTGCCCTCGGGGTCGGAGGATTTTATTCTGACATTACGTACCGCGCCGGAATTGTTTGCAAAATAGTGAATGCCCGTTGCTCCCGGATTACCGCTGCCAATATCTACGGTTATATCCTCAAAAAAGTTTTGCATGGCAATATTTGTAGTTTCCGCACGCATAAAGCTTATAACAGGTCGGTTGTTACCGAATTCAAAACCCTTGCAGTTATCCTGAAGCTTAATTGTTACCTTATCCGCACCTGCGCCTTTAAAGTGAATTTGTCTGTTCATTTCAAAGTATGGTTTACCCGCATAGAAATTTCTGAGATTTTCAAGGGTATATGTAATTGTATCACTTACAAGATATGTACCTTCCGGGAAGTATATTATTTTTGTAGGCTCTAAAAATTCCGGAAATATAACATAATCATTGCCGTTAATACGCCATATCTCAAAGGAAACTCTTGCATCTGCATCGGGTATTGCCGCAAGCTTTTTCTTAGCTTCTTCCAGTTTTTCTATGTTGGGTAAAAGAATTTCATCAATTATTCTGCACAGTGTTTCGGTACAGTCAATTCTGCCCGTGTTATCAACATTGTAGGGCGGTTTTGTTACATCAATAATGCCTTTATTTGTAAACATAATATGCACATCCTTTCAACTATATTTTACACTAAAATGCTACAAGTTTACATTAAAAATATTATTGTTTTTTTATAAAATATTACTATTTTAAAAGAACCCTATCGCATCGCGATAGGGTTCTTAAACATTACAGAAAATTTATTTTTCTTCTCCGCCAAGACCTGTAGATTCTCTGTAATCTGCAAGCTTTTTGTCAAAGTTTTCTGCAAAAGATTCAAGCTGACCGGTAATTTCGCTTACATATGTGGAAACAGATTTACCGGTTTTCATTTCACTAAAGAAAGCAAACTTTGTGTAAGGGAATTCATTGAAGGGTCTTGCCATGGGAGCACCGTTTGCAAGAGCTTCATTGAACAGCTTGTAGTCTTCCTCGGTCATATTTTCCTGATAGTAGTTATCAAGGTAGTTCTTTCTTCCAACACCCATGCAGATTGCAAGTTCAACTGCAGCAGCCTTTACATCCTGGTTACTTCCTGCAGGAGTAAGGAAAGCGTCATCTGTAAAGTAGGTATGAGGACCTGCTTTTTCAGGGTCAGAGCTGGGGATGTAGATGTAACGAAGAGTATCTGTTGTTTCAGCTGTGTTATTTGTTTTGATGATGTTAGGCATAACATCTGCGCTGATTGCAACTTCTCTCTTGGTTACTGTACCGGAACCAAGCATATCATAGTCATAAAGGATTGTTTTGAACTTATCAAGGTCCTGACGGGTCTGGTTGGAATCAAGAATAATTTCAACCTCAGTGTACTCGTCGTTCCATTTTGTAGCACGGTTAAGAATCCAGTCGGGTCTGCCGAAGTTACCGTTGTTCATCTTAAGGTCTTTTTCATCAAGAGCCTTACACATTTCCATGAAGGAATCAAGGTTCCACTTGCCCTCAGCATAATATTCGTGAGGAGTTTTAATACCGTTTTCTTTAAATACATTTTCATTGTATGTAAAGTAGTTGATTTCGTTCATGTGGTTGTTGGAAATACCGTAGTAATGACCGTCAAAATAAGCATTTCTCATAGCTTCTTCGTCAATTCTTTCATCGTTGGGGTCGTAGTAGCCGTCGATAGGATCATAAAGACCGTCAACAATATCACCGGGGTGACGAACGCAGGTGAAAACATACTGAATATCCCATACATCGCCTGCTGCAATTGCAGAAGCAATGGATGCGGGGTCATGGTCACCTACTGTAAGATACTCAACATTGGATTCGGGGTATCTTTCAAGGAACTCGTTTGCACCGTCTGCATAACCCATGTTAAGAGGGTCATCGCCAAAGTTTCTGTAAGCAGAAACTCTGAATGTGTAATCCTTAATTGCGTCTTCGTCAATTTCCTGAATCTTGTCTCCTGCGGGGCAGCCTGTAAAGATTGCCGCTACCATTGCAAGAGCAAGAACAAGACTGAGAACTTTTAATGTTTTTTTCATTGCTATACCTCTCCTTTTTATCTAAACTAACCTTGCGGAAAAACCGCAAGGTTAGTTTGAAACTTAATTATTCAGCGTCTGCGTTGGAAAGACCTGTTT
>JAZQCS010000029.1:0-10679 GCA_045546415.1 Clostridia bacterium
GTTAACGGATTTAACGGCAACCCCGTTGCAATCAAGGGCGGTTCTTTCGAATCCAAGGATGCAGATTACGTAATTGCAGGTGAAGTTGAAGTAACAGGCGGTACATTTGACCGTGATGTTACAGAATATTGTGCATACGGCTTCAAGACAGAAGCAAACGCAGAAGGCGTTTACGGTGTAGTTGAAGCAAACTATGTTGCAGAAGCAGAAGGCTATTACTATGAATCTCTTGCAGAAGCAGTTGAAGCTGCTCAGGAGGGTGACACAGTTGCTCTTCTTGGTGACGCTGCAGGCGCAGGTGTTGTAATTGATAAGAACATTACAATCGACCTTGGCGGTTATACCTATTCCTTCACAGACGGTGTTGGCTCCACAGGTACAGAAAGCAACGGTTTCCAGATTCTTAAAGACAACACAGTTGAAATCAAGAACGGTACACTTAATGTAAACGAGGCAGATAAAGCTAAGTTCTATATGCTTATTCAGAACTACGCAAATCTTACTCTTACCGATGTAACACTTGACGGTACAAACCTTGACAAGTGGTCTGCAACTGATGGCGATTCCTATGTTCTTTCCAACAACAGCGGTAATGTTGAGCTTAACGGTGAAACCAACATCATCGCAAATGACGAAGGCGACAAGGCATTCGCATTTGATGTATGCAAGTACGGTTCATATGCAGCTCCCGTTGTAACAGTTAACACAACCGGAAAGATTGAAGGTAACATTGAGGTAACAGCAGCTATTTCCGATAACCTTACAATCAATAGCGGTATCTACACAATAGATGTATCCGATTACTGTGCTGACGGCTTCACAGCTGAACAGAATGCAGACGGTACATACGGTATTGTTGAGGTTGAAGAAGAAACACTTCCCTTCAAGGATATTCTTACAACAAGAGTACAGTCCGTGAAGTATGATGCAGATAAAAAGCAGATTACCTTAGGACTTGACAGATACAAGTTCAATATTGCATCTGCAACATATGGTATTGCCCTTGTTCCGAACGATGGCGAAACTGTTGAAATCACATATAACCACGATAACGGTACAGCAGGCGTCTCTACATTCAAGAAGTTCAGTTCTGATAAGTACAGCTCCTTCGTTACAGGGGTGAATGCTGAAAACGGCGGCGGTGCTTACGGAAAACAGCCTATATACATCATTGTCCCTGCAAACGGTACAAGAGTTTACCTTGATGTAACAGTTACAAAGGCAGACGGCGCAGTTGAAACCTACACCATCCTTGCAAGACAGGATGACCTGGCAAAAGAGGGCGATGTAGATATTACAGAAATTCTTCCTCTTCGTGCAGATAGCGAAAGCTTTGTAGTTGATAACGAAGCAAAGACAATATACTTTGAAACTACAACAGCAAACACATCTGCAGGCTTTGCAGTAGCTGTTGATAACGGTCTTAACTTCACAACAAGACCCAGAAGACTTGTTACCGCTAAATCCGGTTACAAGCTGGCTCACGGTGAAATTAAAGATAACGCTGACCTTCAGGCGCGTTTTGACCGTTATGTAGTTGCAAGACTTTCCGCAGGCCTTGAGCAGACCTACCAGATTAAGGTACACGGCGGCGAAGACGGTCTTACCTATAGCTGGTTCACAGTAACAGTTAAGTTCAACAGAGTACATGAAGGAGACATTGAATTCTCCGAGCTTCTTACAAAGAATGCAGACACCTGTGAATTTGATAACGAAAACAACATAATCAACGTTACATATTCAGGTGAAAGCGTTGCAATTGCACCCGTAGTTGTAAGCGGCACAAGAGTTTACATTGAAAACGGAATTGCAACCACAATTGACGGTGTTAAAGCCGTAGCTGTGAAGAGTGCAAACGGAGCTGAGCAGACAGCAAAGCTTACACTTAAAATCGGTAACGATACAACAGAATACACGGTTAACTTTAACTTTGTAGGATAAAAAGTAAAAAGAAATTCTTTGCAAATTGAAAAAACAGTCAGGCAAAGAGAACAAAAAACCCGTAATACGACAGTATTACGGGTTTTTTTATGTAGCATAAAAGTATGGCTTCAAAACCAAAATTGCCTTGCCTGGCTGTGGCGTTCGCCACAGGTTTTTTAATTATTTATAAATCTATAAAGGAAGGTCACAACCTGAGCGCGTGTACAGGGGCTATCGGGGGAGAAGGTTGCAGCACTTGTTCCACCGGTTTATGCCTCTTTTTTATGATACACCGTTATACTTTAGCTGAATTTTAATGCATTCTGAAATCAAGCTCGTAAGGAAGGGGATATTTTGCATAAATTTCCTCGTTGGAAATATCCGCAACACCTTGTGCCGCAAGCATTTTGCGGTGGATGGAAAGCCATATGTGTGATATGGAAAATTCACCCTCCTTTATGTCGGGCATAACAAAATTATTTTTAAGGATTTCAAGAGCTTGCTCATAGCGGTCGGTTTCGGTAAGGGCAAGGGCGTAAAGCATCTTTAACCTGCCGTTTTCCTTGAGATTTTCGGGGATTTCCTGCTCATAAACCTCTGTCCATTTTTTGTGATTTTTTACCGCAAACAGCGCCTCGGCATAGTTTACCCAAAGGGGCTGATAATCGTTTTTAAGCGCAACGGCCTTTTCCATAAAACAAACCGCTTTTTCAAGGTTTTTATACTCGTTTTTTTCAATTTGCGCAAGGTTGCGATAGCTCCATGCATTAGGCTCAATTTCTGCGGATTTTTCAAAAGCCTCATAGGCTCCTGCCATATCACCCTTTGTGGCAAAAAGGGTAACACCAAGCTGATAGAACTTGTACCAACTGTGGGGTGCGGTTTTTAACTTTTCTATCCACACATCCCCGGTAACATAGCTTTTTATGGGCTCGTTTTTGTCGGGGGCATCAAGGGTGCCTGCTTCAAAAAGCTGTGCCCACTCCATACACTCGACATTTATTGAAGCAGTAGGGAAATTAAGCTTTTGGCTGATTGGGGTTTTGCGGACCATATTTTCAATTGCACCCCAGCCACTGCCCATATATTTAAGCAGGCCTTTGCCTGCAGGCTCAAATGTGGCATTTTCCACAATAGATTGCTGAGTCGTGATATTATTTTTAACTTCGTCAATAACGGAACTCCAATTATTACCGTGGAGAATTTCGGGGTTGCCCTGAAGTGCTCCGTAGCCCTCTGTCCAGCCTATTACCGAGTTTGCCTTCATGGGGAAATGCTCAAGCTGGGTTTTAAGAAGCCCTGATTGAATTTCAATATATTTCTTTCCGCAATCCGAAAGCCAGTGGTTCCAATGCTTTCCGCCTTGACCCTCACCCCAGGCAAAAACCTTTCTGCCTGCAAGCTCCGGGGTTGACATATGAACAAGTCCATAGCCGTTCTTATCTACAGCGGTTATCCATTTTTTCTCATTTTTTGGGATTTTATAAAAGAAATCCCGGGAGCGTTCAAGGTTGGTGGTGTATGTAACATCAATGCCCTCGTTTATGGGGATTTCCGCATTGCCCAGGTAGTAAGCGCCTTCCTCATAAGCACAACGGAAGGACTGTGTGCAGGGGGAAATCACCCTTGTGTGCGGGGTCTCATCAACCGCAATGTTTGACCACCAGTACATATATACATCATTGCCCGAGGTGTTTTCAATTTCGGGATGAACAAGCAACACATCCTTTTCAAGCTTTGCAGTAATGGAATATGCAACACCTCGTATACGCTCGTATTCGTACATTCTCAGCATGGGAGTGCCGTCATTATCCTTCAGCTCCTCTGCAAAAAGGGGAGAGCAGGTCCACATATTGTGCCCTTTTATGCCGATATTCCATTCCACGCCGCCGCTAAACCAGGCATTGCGCAGGGCAAGGTTGCCGGGCTGAAAAACATCGTTGGCATAGAGCAACTCTTTGCCTGCTTTTTTGTCAAAAAGTGACCATAACCTGCCGCCGAGTGATGTAACAAAAGTAGCCTTAAGATACTCGTTTTCAAGGACAGCACAGTCAAATTCAAGGTCTGCTCGTGCTCGGTCGTACTGGTTTTGCACCATATGAGGCAAAAGTGTGGGAATCATCCCCTTGCCGATATATGTACGCTCCTCCTCGGTTATTTCGGGCAAAAGGGTGAGGGGTGCCCTTATGTAATCGTCATTTTTAATGTCGGGCAAACAACTAGGCTCACCTAAATTTGCACCTTTTATTCTGAATTTTTCAAAGGTTAATGTGTTCATTTTTCTTCCTCCATGGTAATTTCGGAAAGGAGATACCAACCGTCCTCTGTATGTTTGGTATCCGATGCAAATTTAACGGTAGGCAGGGTGCCACCTCCCAACCTGCACCAAAGGGAATACTCTCCCGGTTTGGCTTTTTCGGGAATGGGGATTTCAAGAGTTTCAAAATTGTCCCCGGGCAACCAAGTACAAGCATTTACATTAGTATCAAATACATACTTAGCATCTGTATTGGTGAGCATAAGCTCAAAGGGTAGCTTATTATACATGGGCGCAACACCTCGGTTTTCTATCCACAAGTTCACGGAGATGGTATCACCTGCCCGGACTTTCCCCGGGTATTCCACTAAGCGGATTGCAAAACGGTAGCCCATTTTTTTCAGCCATTCATCTATTTTATCCTTCCATTCGTGAGGGATAGGGGAGGATTTTGCATTTATGGTGCTGATGTGCCATTTAAGAGTTTCGGCAATAATATCATCGATGTTCCAACCCTGCTTTTTCCACTCACTTATAGTCCAAAAGGTTTCAAAGGAAACAGGGGCTTTTTGCCACCAATCCTTCATTTTGTAAATTGCACCGGGCAAATACCATTCCATATGGTCGGGGTCACCAAGTCCATCGGCACGCAGGCCCACAGTTCTTGTTTTATTTGCATAGTTTACAAGCTCGGGTGCAGCCACCTGACCCATTAGGTGAGTTTTTTTAAACACCCTTGTATATGTATCAATAAGCATTTTTAAAGTTTCTTTTGGATACCGTTCAACACCGTGACCTTCACCCCAGGCACCGGTTATGGAAATGTCCATGGCATAAAAATTTTCCCTGCCGTCGTATTTTAACCCAAAGGCTTCAATTGCCTTTGCAAACTTTTCAAGGAAAACGGGGCTCTGTGGGGAGTCCTTTACTCTGGCGGTATCGGGTCGTTCGGGACACTCAATTTGTTCCTTTAACCAATGGGGGACATCCTCGTTCTGTCGTGTAGTGTGTGGCATAAGGCGGAACATAACGCATTGGTTTTTCTCAACCGCTTTTTTGAAAATTTCATCGGTAAGGGTGTAGTCAAAAACACCTTCCTCAGGCTCAAAATCTTTCCACAACATACGGATATATGCAATTTCCGTATCGGGGTAAAAGCCCTGCTCCCTGCCCTTTTGTTCAACAAAGTCGTTTACGGGATAGTGCTCCTTCATCCAGCCTTCGGTGGTTTTGCACTCTGAAAAAAGTGCCTCATCACGGAAATGCTGAAAGGATGTAAAGCCTATGTAGGGGTTTTTTAAAACCTCATTTGTTATATCTATTTTTCTTCTGCTATCGGGAAACCTTTGCATATTTCAACCTCCTAAACTCGGTCCTGACCATTCCAGCTAAGGGGTAAGGGGAACCAGCTTTGTGCAATTGGGGAAGCATCTGCAGTATATATTGGGGATAAAGTACCAAAAACATACCGTGTTGCAGAGATGGGGTCAAGAGTTATATCGGGTTTGCCGTTATAAGCCTCGCATCCCGCTTTGTTTTCATCTACAAACATACGGATGGTTCCGTGGCCTTCAATTTCAACTTTAAGTTCTCCCGGCATTAACTTACAATATGTTGCCTTAAGCTTTAAAAAGGCATCTGTAACCTTTGCCCAGTTGATTATTTTAAAATGGCTGGGGGAATGTGCAATACATCCCTCGCAAACCTCGGAAAAAATACGGATAGAATCCACCTGATGCATTTGTCTGCCAAAGGATATATTGCCTCCCACAAGCTCCTGCCAAGCGCAGATTATATGGGTAAGTGCGGTTAAATCAACCGCATCAAACTCTGCTATGCCAACTTTGTTTTGGCTTGCACAAACATAGCCGATTGGCTCACCGTTGCGAAGTGCAAGGTAGGGCTCGTTCATCCACATTGTCAGGCACTTGTACGAATTTTCCGCATTTCGGGGGACCGCAATAGCATTTTTGTTGTAAAGCTCCGCAGTAAAGCCCAGAGCCTCTTTGTCCTCGGGGCCAATCTGCTTAAAGGTTATATCCCCTTTGTAATTGGGGAACTTTCTTAAACGGTTTTTTTCGGTAAAGGTAAATGTAAAATTCTGTCCGCAGGCTTCAAAGCCGTAACGGTTGTAGCGGCTGCGGAGTCCTCCCAAACGTGCAATATCAATATTCATACGGTCAAGCTCTGCCATTGCTTCATCAACCATTGCACCCATATAGCCCCTGCCTTCAAAATCGGGATGGACTGCAATGTTTCCCGTGGTAGCAAAGTGGAGAGTTTCTCCTGCTACAACCACATCAAAGGGATAAATGCCTATGCAGGCAACAAGGTTGCCTTCCTCAAAAATCCCAAGATGCTTACCCATATGCTCGTCATCATGACCCCACATTTTGGGCATATCTTTTTCAAAATCTACCTGTCGGTTGTTTTTGTGTGAAAAAACGTAGTTAAGCAAATTTAAAAGCTGGTCGTAATTCTCGGCCTTAAGACGTGTAATTTCCATAGGTTTTACCTGCTTTCTGTTTTGTATAATAATAGTGTATATCATCATATTACCTTTGTCAAGAGAACTTTTCGGATTTTCAATCACATCCTCCTACTTACAGTAGGAATTTGCGGCAAAAAAATCCCCCATCGGCTGATGGGGGAAAATTTTAGTTATTTATTGAAATATTCATCAATGGCGTTCGCCACAGGTTTTTTAATTATTTACAAATCTATAAAGGAAGGTCACAACCTGAGCGCGTGTACAGGGGCTATCGGGGGAGAAGGTTGCAGCACTTGTTCCACCGGTTACCCCTTTTTCAACAGCCCAGAGAACTGCATTGTAATAATAGCTGTCAGCACTTACATCCGTAAACGGATTTTTGTTTCCTTTGGGTTCAGGCTGACCTGCTGTTCGCCACAAGAATGTAACAACCTGCGCTCTTGAACAGTTTTCATCAGGAGAGAAAGTAGTATTACTTGTACCACCGGTTATTTTACTGCCGAATGCCCATTTTACAGGCTTGTAGAAATAGTCGGTTGATTTTACATCTGCAAAGGGCAAGGTTATTGCAGCAGGTTCGGGAGAGCCTACCATTCTGTGAAGGAAGGTTACCACCTGAGCTCTTGTGCAGATGCTGTCAGGAGAGAAGGTTGTGGCAGAGGTTCCGCCGGTTATACCCTCCTGAGCCGCCCATGTAACGGGAGCATAGTAATATTCACTTTCCGGGACATCGGAAAATGCCGATTTTTCTGTAGCATTTCCGGAAGGCTTTTCCTCTTTTTCTTCAGCATTTTTCTCCCATTTTGCGTAAAGGGTTATATCCTCATAAATTTTCTGGTAGCCGCCATTTTTATTGGAGGCATCCTTAAAGATGAAAACTGATTCACATTCTTTATCTTCATACCATCTTTTAAAGGTATATCCCTCGCGGGAAGGAGGCTCGGGAGCTTCAATTCCTTCACCATAATACAGATTTTTTATAGATTTAACTTTGCTTCCGCCCATACTGTCAAAGGTTACCGTAAAGGTGGGAGCTTCAGCCCCGGGAAGGGGTATAAACTCAGGTGTTGATGCATAAATCTCGCTGTAATCCTCACCGCTTTTAAACATTCCCGTGTTACATTTTTGCCCGTTAATGGTAACAGAGACATCCTTTGAAAGAACATATTCCTTACCTGCCGCACCCCTGAAATATATACAGATAATCAGTGTTGTAGGCAGCTCGTAAAAGGTTGCATCCTCACCTAAGCCGAAGTCGTTTGCAACCGTGTCACCTTTTGTCTGCCTCCAGTATTCAAAGGAAACCGTTGCCGGCTCGCCTTTGGTCACCTCAAAATGGGGAGTATAATTCTGACCTCCCACATAACAGAAATCAGGATGGTTTGAATTTATTTCAATTTCGGATATAACCGTGCGTGTTTCGGGCGCTTCAAGCTTATTGAAGGTAAGCCCTACAAAAGCACTTTCGTCAGTTCCGCCACAGATAGCCTCTTCACTGTTGATAGCACCTACCAACATAAAATCATCGTTTGTGTCCGTATCGAATAAATATCCTTCAACAGGCTTAACACGTATTGTAACGTGATAATATTCTCCGGCTCTGAAGGTGTCATCAGGTGTCATTTTACGGCTGTTACCGCCGACTCCTTCCTCCCAGATAATTCCGTTTACTGATCCCGGGTGCCCGGTATCAATTACATAAAGTCCGTCGTCACGCTGATTTACAGCTTCGTACGAGGGTTTTTCTCCAATCACCGGTTCTTTGATCCGGTAGGTTATAATCCCACTGACGCGCTTTTTAGCTTCTCCAAGCTTGTCGTAAGTCATACGGGCAACAAGATTACCTTCTCCGTCTAAAAATGCTTCACTGACTACATATCCGTTAAACGTCACCAAAACGTCACAGGCGCCGCTTGCTTTATGTGCAAATTCATACCCTTCCTGTGCCTCCATTTCAACAACAAAGGTATATACTGTCTTTTCTTCAAAAATCCCTTTGAATTCCTTGTTATATTCCCGGTTAATATGCCAGGAAGCATCCATACCCGTAACGCCTTCGGTATATTTAAGGTAGTGTGCTCTTGCAATTGACTGCCTTCCGATTTTAGGCTCAATAATATCACTTACATTTATGCGTGTGATTTTTTTCTGTTCCTTAAGCTCGGGGAAGGTATAGGACACTACGACCTTCGCCCATCTCTGATATTCAAAATCCTTGCTTAACTCAGCTTTCTTTCCGTTGATTGTTCCCTTCATATTATATGAAGTGGGAGTTGCGTCAAATTCATATCCTTCCTTTGGAACAAGTCTTACCTGAACGGTATAAGAGTGTCCCATCTTAAATGACTCCTGATAAGTAATAAAGCGCTTATCGGTTTCGTCATACCATTCTGCATAACCGTCAATTTCATAATCCGAGTCTTTTGAAACAAACGGCTGGCTGTCCGGCTGCATACCTGCGACAGGCGGTCTTACATCTCCTACGAATACCTCATTAATATACTTTGCTGCACCGATTGTTGTAACCGGCAGTAACAATAAAACCATAACAAGACTTAATATAATACTTGAAAACTTTTTCATTTACTTCATCCCTCACTTATTTATCAGGCGGTAAAGGAAGGTTACAACCGCCGCTCTCGGACAGGGCTCATCGGGAGTAATGTCAAGGCCTGTTTCATCAATCAGACCTGCATTTTTTGCCCAGAGTCCTGCTTCTTTGTACCATCCGTCACTGCCTTTGCCCGATGCTCTGAAAAGAAAGGTTATTATGTGTGCGCTTGAGCAGATTTCTCCGGGAGAAAATTCATCTTCGCCTGTACCCTTTGTTATACCGTTTTCCACAGCCCATAATACAGCGTCATAATAATAGTCAGAATCCTTAACATCCTTAAAAGGATTGTCGGAAAAGCTTTCCGCTTCGGGTTTTCCTGCCGCTCTCCATAAAAATGTAACAACCTGTCCTCTTGTGCAGCTATCATCACAGCCGAATAAATCTGCGCTTATACCCTTTGTTATGTCGTTTTCATATGCCCACACAACTGCATCGTAATAATACTGACCCTTTTTAACGTCAACAAAAGATGTTTTTGGAGTTTCCTGCGGTTTTTCAGTCTGTGTCGGCTTTTCAGCAGGTTTGTCTGTTTCCTCAGATTTTTCGGTTTGAGTCGGTTTTTCTGTTTCGGTAGGCTTTTCGGTTTCTGTTGGTTTTTCAGGTTCCTTTTCCGGTTCCTTTTCTGATGGTTTTTCGGGTTCTTTCTCAGGCTCTGTTACTGTGACTTCTTCGAGTTTTTCAAATGTATATCCGATAAACATAGCTTCCTCATTACCGCCCATCACCGATAAATTGCGGTTGATAAATCCTTTCACGAGCAAATCACCGTTTGAATCTGTATCAAATTGGTATCCGTCTATCGGCTTTACTTTTATTGCGACATAGTAATATTCACCGGCTTTAAATGTATCGTTCTCATCCATTTTTCGTGCGCCGCCAACACCTTCGTACCAGGTAATACCATACTTTGTTGAATTGGGATCAACCGTATCAATATAATAGAGTCCGTCTTCACGCTGGTTTTCGGCTTTGAAGGAAGGCTTTTCTCCTATTACGGGTTCTTGAATTTCGTAAGATACAGCACCCATTATTTTTTCTTTGGCAGCTCCTAAATAATCGTATTCCTCAAGTACCACAAGCCTGCCGGCTCCGTCAAACCTGATGGAATAACCGACAGCAACGCTGTTAAAAGTAACCACCACATCCGGAAGTCCCGTGGATTTACGAGCAAAAGCATAACCGTCCTTTGCTTCCAATACAACTTCAAGCGTATAGGTGTTTTTTTCTTCAAAAACTCCTGTAAACGGAAGAACGAAAGCAGGACCTGTGCTTTGGTAATTTTCATACCACGTTGCATCGTACCCTTCCACACCCTCGCTGTATTTCAGATAATGCGGACGGGCAATGGACTGTCTTCCGATTTTCGGTTCTATAATATCCGAAACATTAACATG
>JAZQCS010000030.1:0-15157 GCA_045546415.1 Clostridia bacterium
CGACAATTTTCCTCAGGCTTTCTGTATCATTATTTTCAAGGCAGGACATATGCAGGTCTATCATATCCGCCCCATCATACATACAGTTTTGTATTTCGGCAATTGCACCCGTAACCGACTTTTCCCTTACCACTCCTGCCACGGCAGGAGCGGGAATTGTGCTTAATTTTTGCATAGAAATCACTCCTTTTATCCCATTGTAGCAAACCGAATTTAAAAGGTAAATAGCAATAATGATAAATTTATCAGTTATGATATAAAACATTCTTGACAAAATCTTATATTTATTGTAAAATAGCCTTAAGGAGTGATTATATTGAGTATTACTATTTTATCTGATTTGATAATAAATAAGGTTTATTCTGCCACCACCATATTCACCGAACAAGGCACAAAAGCTCACAGAAGCAACAGACCCTACTTTGCGGTTTTATTGAAATACGAGGGTGAAACTGTTTATACCTGTAACGGAAAAGAATATGTTTCAAATGAAAAACATCCCGTTATTCTGCCCAAAGGCAGCAGCTACGACTGGGTATGCACAAAATCGGGGCATTACACAATAATTGAATTTGACTGCAATTTGGAATATGATGGAATATTCAGTTTTACCCTGAAGGACAGTGACAAATTTTTACGTCTGTTAAAGGAAACTGAGTTTATCTGTACCGCAAAAGCCCCACTATACAAAATGCAAAGCCTGAAAAATATCTATACACTTATTTTATCTCTTATGCGAGATGTTCAGGATAAATATATTCCGGGAGAAAAACAGAAAAAAATCATTCCGGCGCTGAACTTTATTGCCTCCAATACCGGCAGTAGAATTTCCAACGAACATCTGGCAAAGCTTTGCGGAATGTCAGTTGTATATTTCCGTAAAATCTTCACTGAGGTAATGGGAGTTTCGCCAATTACATACGCAAGGAATCTGCGCATAAAAAAAGCCCGTGAAATGCTCCGCAGTGATTACGGAAGCATCACTGACATAGCACTTTCCCTGGGCTATAACAATATTTACGATTTTTCAAGAGATTTCAAAAAGCATACAGGTGTACCGCCTACAAAATACTAATTCTTCACATTCATTTACGGTATTCTCCCGGGGTTACGCCAAACTTTTTCCTGAAAAGTCTGGAAAAATAGTTCCTGTCTGCATACCCCGTTTCCTCGGCAATTTTACCTATGGGGAAATCTGTATTTATCAACATATCTCCTGCCTTTTGCAATCTCATATCCCTTATATATTCACCGGGAGCCTTTCCCGTCACCTCTTTAAAAATGTGAGCAAACCTGCCCACGCTAAGGTAACACTCCCCTGCAAGTTCATTGATGGTAACAGTTTTTAAGTTGTCGAATATGTAAATGCAGGCTTTTTCCACAATAGCCTTGCGTGGACTTCTTCTGTCCGGGGTTTCAATGCTACGGCCTATTTCTGCCAGAAGCTCCGCAAGTAGTCCGCTGCAACACATTTCAAACTTACTCTGTCTTATATTGTACTCTCTCAGCATTTTTTCAAAGGCTTCTTCAAAGACTCTGCTTCTGCCAATATACACCGTATGGCTGTCGGGAAAACCTATTTTGTCCAGAAGATTCCTGCAGCCAACCCCGGTAAAATGAATATAACAGGAAACGGATTTTTCCGCCGCCTTAAAGGTATAACGCTGAGGCTGTCCCGGTCTGAAAAGAATAACCGTTCCTTCGGGATATTTTTCTGTTTTACCATCTGCCGTAAGATGGCAAAAGCCCGCTTTCACATACAAAATGTGGTAATCCGCCCGGCCTGACGGACGGTTACAATTTCCATCAATCTCATAAAATTCTTCCATGCCGCAACTATTCAGAACAAGATATTCTTCTGATGTACGCTCACTGCTGTACCGGTTGTTCATAGCCATCCCTCCCCGGTTAATTATACCCTGCCTGTGTTGGAATGTCAACAAAAAATAGCAGAATTGTGCTAATTTTTATCCTTTTTGTGTATTTATTTTTTTCTATAAAGCATATATAATTCCTTCAGGGGGCGAAAAATATGGGTTATTTGTTTCTTGTTTTATCGGTTTTATCAGGCTCGGCAAAGGGATTTTGCGGCAAAAAAATAAGCACAAAAGTTGCTTCTCTTAAGGGTATTTTTTATATAACCCTTGTCAGAATGCTTTTATGTGTAATAATAGGCGGCGTAACAGTTTTTTTACTTGATTCAGCTTTGCCCGTTGCCCGGCCCGTAACCATTGGCATAACTGCACTTTCAGGCTTTTCTACAGCAATGATGCTGGTGTTATGGATATCCGGAATTAAAACCGGCTCCTATGTTATGATGGATGTTTTCCTGATGCTTGGGGCAGGGCTTACAATTGTGCTGTGTGACATATTTCTTCATATGCGACCCACCGCTTCCCAATGCATCGGCTATTTTATTCTGCTGATTGCCACGATAATTATGTGCTCCTACAACCGGACACTTTCAGGTAAGCTCACCTTTAAATCTGTTTTAATTCCGGCTTTTTGCTGCATTTTCAACGGTGTTGCGGATTTTTCGCAAAAGCTGTATGTAACAATCGTTCCGGATTCCGGCATAGCAGTTTTTAATTTTTACACCTATCTTTTTGCATCAGTTGTGATTCTGTTGTTTTTTATGGCAGAATGTTTAAAAAATAAAGCTCCCAACGACGGCAAAGCCCCGGGAGTGTTGAAGTTTATATTTATAATGGCAATCTTTCTTTTTGCAAATTCCTATTTCAAAACTCTTGCCGCAAAGCATATTTCCGCGGCTATTCTGTACCCTATGACAAACGGTCTTGCCCTGACTTTCTCAGCCCTTATGTCGGCATTGTTTTTCGGAGAAAAAATCAATAAAATGTGCTTTGCTGGTCTCTGTACCGCCTTTATTTCTTTAATCATTATGAATCTGTAACCCGGAGGATGCTTTATGGTGACAAATAAACTTATTTCTTTTATAACAAATTCTCAGGTGCGTATTTTCCCCCACAGCGAGCCTGAATCAGACCTTAAATGCGCAAGTATGCTTTCAAACGATTCTCTGTCATTTACCCTTGCGTATAAATCTGCCGACGGCACCTGTATTCCCATAAGCATAAGAGCCAATTGCAATGGTGCCGAAGTGAGCCTTTACAAGGTGTGTTATGTTCCCGTGACATCTGTTCAAAGCACATTCCCGGAGGTGGCTTCAGAAAATGAAGCCACCGGGCTTTATCCGGATTTGCTGATGAAACGAAACCCCTCACCCGAAATTTTACAAACGGAAGACCCCAGGCTTCCTTTTTATGAAGAAAACGAGGAAAATCTTTTAAATGCCTCGGAAATTTTCAATTCGGTATTTATTACCGTAAATGAAAATTTTTCTCCGCTGATTGCCGGAGAATACCGACTGTGCGTAGAAATTCTTTCACTTTTAACCGGTGAGGTTCTTGCTCGTCACCGGGTAAAAATTAAAGTTATCGGGGCAAATCTGCCTGAAAATAAAATGCGTTATACCAACTGGGTTCATTATGACTGCATTGCCGACATTCACAAGGTTGACCTATACAGCGATGAATATTTTGATGTTCTTAGGGAATATTTAAAAAACGCTGTAAAGCACCGTATGAACACCTTGCTCATTCCTTCCTTTACACCACCCCTGGATACGGTTTCCGGAGGCAAGCGGAAAAATGTCCAGCTTGTTAAAATTCAGAAAAATCCGGAGGGATACACATTCGATTTTTCTCTGCTCGAAAGATTTTTATCTGTTGCAGTTTCCTGCGGAATAAAGCATTTTGAGCATTGCCATCTGTTCAGTCAATGGGGTGCCACCGGTGCTCCCCACATATATGCTGAAGAAAACGGAAAAGAGGTATGTATTTTTGACAGAAGCACCGATGCTTCCTCCAACGAATATGCCGTTTTTCTGCAGGCATATCTTACACAGTTTATAAGCCTTGCAAAGAGCCTTGGCATTTCCGAAAACCTGTTTTTTCATATATCCGATGAGCCCACGGCAAACAACACGGAAGCCTACAAAAAGGCTGTTACCCTTGTTTCTGAGCTTCTTGAAAGTTTTAACAGCGGAGATGCCTTAAACGATATTCGTTTTTATGAAAACGGTCTTGTAAAAACTCCCATAGTTTCCATCAGCTCTGCCGATACTTTTTTCAGAAAATGTGATTCCTTCTGGCTTTATTATACCGGTGGCTACTACCCCGGCGATGTTTTGGAGAAATGTACAAACCGTCTGCTTACAACAAAACCCTACCGCACAAGAATACTCGGCCTTCAGCTTTACAGATACAAAGCAAAGGGCTTTCTTCATTGGGGCTATAACTATTACTATGACCGTATGAGCAAAGGGCTCACAGACCCGAAAACAAACGCCTGCGGATATAAAAATATACCCGGTGGGGCATACCTGGTTTACCCTTCACAGGATGGAGTTTATTCATCCCTGAGAGAAAAATATATGTGTGAAGCTTTTGGTGATGCAATGGCTCTGCAGCTGCTTGAAAAACATATAGGTTACGAGCAGACTGTGAGACTTTGCGAAAGCTTTTTCGGTAAAGAGATAAATTGCTTCACCATACCGGAAAATGCCGTTCAGATGGTAGCCTTCCGTGAAATGATAAACAAAGAAATAGAAAAAAACCTACGGGACATTCACATATTCATATGTTAAAAAAATACTTTTCAATTTCTGCACAAAGAAAGTGATAAACCGGCAGATGCAATTCCTGAACCTTAAAGGTTTCTGTTTCGGGAACCCGGATACATACATCGGCAAGCTCCTTTAACACTCCCCCGCTTGCACCCGTAAGAGCAACAACCTTTATTCCAAGCCCTTTTGCAACCTTTGCGGCATTTACTACATTTTTTGAATTTCCCGATGTGCTTATTGCAACAAGCACATCGTTTTTTTCTGCCAGTGCCATAAGAGGCTGTGCATAAACAAGCTCAGGGTCAACATCGTTACAAAATGCCGAATTAAGTGCCGCAAAACCGGTAAGGGGTATTGCAGGAAGTCCCCCCTGAATACGGTTTAAAAGCTCACCGTCAAGCTGAGGGCAATTCTGCTCCATTTCATTTTTCAGTTCATCAGGCAACAGTCGCATTTTAAGAAAGCCCTTCATAAGCTCTCCCGCAATGTGTTCGCAATCGGCACAGCTTCCTCCATTTCCGCAAAGAAGAAGCTTTCCTCCGTTTTCATAACAAGATATAAGTATATTCCTTGCCGCCGTTATTTCTTCTTTGCATACCGCCAAAACAGCGTATCTTTCAATCAACTCATTCATCATAAATTTTCAACTCCCCACACCGCAGCGGCAACTGCGGCATAATCACCGATTTGCTCACCAAGACCTGCAGTTAAAACCTTGCAACACTCTGCCGATACAGCCAATGCTTCTTTTTCAATTTCCGCTTTTGCATATTGCCACAAAAGCTCACGGTTTCTCGAAAAAACACTGCCGATAATTATAGCCTCGGGGTTTAAAATATCAATAAGCACAGCAAGACCTTTTCCCAGATATTCTCCCGAAATTCTGTAAACCTCAAGAGCGTTTTCATCCCCTTCAAGCGCCGCTTCGGCTATTGATTTTGCAGTTGCTTCACCGAATTTTTTTCTGCCAAGCCGGGCAATACCTCCGCCGCTGCAAAACCCTTCAAAGGAGCCGGCTTTTCCAAACCCCACAGGTCCATCAGGAGCAAGGCGAATATGCCCCACCTCCCCTGCATTGCCGTTTGTACCGCAATACAGCTTGCCATTCAGTATAAGCCCTGCACCAAGCCCCGTACCAAAGGTCATAAAAACAATGTTTTTGTAGCCTCTGCCGTTACCGAATTTCCATTCTGCCACAGCGCAGGCGTTTGCATCATTCTGCAAATAGGCAGGAACACCGTAACGCTTGCCGAGTTTTTTAACTATTTCAACATTATCCCAACCGGGCAAGTTGGGCGGACTCATAATAACACCTTTTTCCGAATCAAGAGGTCCACCGCAGGAAATACCTATGGCATCAGGCTTTTGCTCCAGAATTTCTTCTGCCAGCAAAATCAGCCTGTCTATCATCATTTCAGGTGCAACGGAAAGGTCCGTTGCACATTTTTTCTTTTTTAAAAGCTTTATATTTTCGCCGTTCCAAAACGCCGTAATTACCGCACATTTTGTACCGCCGATATCAAAACCCAGTATATACATTTTCATCACCTGAAATATATTTTATCATCTAAACTTGTATTTGTCGAGAAATTCCTTATACATTGCAAAAGAAACAGGAGGAAATCCGCAAAGATAGTGGTTAAAGCCCTTTTCTCCGTTTGTATTCCATTCAAACATAAGAATACGCTGTTCCGAATAATATATAGGCAAACTTGCAATTAAAGTGCTTGTGTTTTCTGCCGCTTCAAAGCCGCCTTCTTTCAGCATCTCTTCGGTCATTGCATCATAAATTTTAAATGTTCCCGACTTTTTCACAAGAGTGTCGTTGCAGGCATATACAGGCAACATCCAGTGAGAAATCTCATCTGCCGCAATGGTAAAGGGTGCCTGAGAGCGTTTTATATAGCCGTATGCAAGCTTCTTTTTAAAATAATAATCAACCACAGCATCCGACATCTGAGGCCATCCGTCAAGAAGATTCCACCAAAGTATACCCGTTTTTTCAGGTCTGCCCACACGAATTCGTTCAATAAAATATTTCTTTGCCTCTGCCTGTGAAATTTGCGATGCAAGGGTATAATCGTCAGGAGTTTCCGGTACTTCTCCGAAAAGCTGTCGAACCTGCTTTTCCATAAGTTCAACCCTTACGTAATTACCTTTACGGTCGGTAGAATGCAGAATCCATTCGCTGTTATTTTTATAAGGCCATACCTTGTCGGGAGTTATAAATTTCTTTATAGATTCCATATCCGGACAACCGTGATAACCCGTTTCACTTACAAAGTGAGCAAGATTATTTTTGTAAAAATCGCTCTTAAAATAATCACGAGGTCCCCACAAATGGTCTTCGGAAAGTTTTGAGCCTTTTATCTGTGACCTTGCACCTTTTTCAAAAGCCTCGGCAGAAATGTAAGGTGAACTGGGTAAGTACGGTCTTCCAAGGTCATTTTGGTCGATGCATTTTTTTATAAGTTCTCTTGTTATACTGTTGTTGCCGGGGTTGTTGAAATGGGATGAATAGTCCACCTCGTTATCCCCTGACCACACCACAAGAGACGGATGGTTTCGGAATTTGCGAATAACTGAGACAACCTCTTTTTCCATGTTCTTTTTAAACCCTTCATCTTCGGGATAATATGCACTTGCCATGGCAAAATCCTGCCAAACCATAATACCGTTGCGGTCGCAGAAATCGAAAAACTCCGAGTCCTCATAAACGTTACCGCCCCAGCACCGAACCATATTGCAGCCGATATCCTTCATGAGCTCAAGTGCCTTATCAAGACGCTCCTTGTCACGGCTGTGAATTGCATCAAGTGCCACCCAGTTTGTACCCTTGCACATAATTTCAACACCGTTTACAAGGAATCTGAATTTACCGTTTTTGCCGTCGGTTAAATCTGTTCTTTCAAGAACAACCTTGCGGATACCGAAGGTGCAGTTCTTTTCGTGAACAAGTTTACCCTGTTTGTAAATTTTTGCGGTACATTCATAAACGGGGGAATCGCCATAGCCGTAGGGATACCATTTTTTTGGGTTGGATATGCCAAACCTGAAGCTTCCGCCTTTTTCCCAAACTTTTTCTTTGTGGTAGAAACTGCTGTCATCACCACATCCGCCGCTTATTTCAACCTCAACATCTTCAAGGTCGGAAAATTTGCAGTCAAGCACATAAAAAAATCTGTAAAATCCTTCACTTGTTTGAAAAAACACCTGATCGAAATATATGGAATCACGAACCTCAAGCTTAACATCACGCCACAGTCCTGCTGTTATCATTTTTGGCATAATATCCCATCCGAATGAATGAGGTGGTTTTCTTACAGTTCTCGAATACAGGCTGTGCTCACTTACCAGAAGTTTTAAAGTGTAGTCCATATTATGAGCTGCAAGAACTGCAGATTTTATATGTACCTCCAGAGTGTTTTTTCCGTCCTTTAAAAACCTGTCCACTTTAAATTCGTGGGCAATGAACATATTTTCACTTTCGCCGAGTTTAACTCCGTTAAGGTAATATTCCGCAAGGCAATCCACACCTTCAAAAACAAGGTATACATTTTCTTTTTCAACGGGCGCATCAAATGTACGCTGATAAATCCACTCATAATCTTCGTATTTTTCTGCTTGCAGGATATTTTCACCCATATACAAATCCTCGGGCAGATATCCGTTTTGAGACAAATCAATCTGAACGCATCCCGGTACGGATGCGGGAAGGGTTATATATTCCTCGTTTGCCGTCTGTCTTTTTCCTTTTAAATTCCAAATTCCGTTTAACGAAACTGTTTTCATAAAAATCACCCTTTTGTGTAATTATTATTTAAATTATATCATAAAATCCTTTTTTTAAGTATAAAAATCTAATTTCCGCAGCAGTTTTGCTGATTGTTTTTTACTTTTTCCTATATCTCAAAACACCTACAACAGAGGAACAAATTGTGAAAATTTCGTTGCATATTCCTATGTAAGAATGACAGAAAACATCATAAGTCAGCATCAAAACTGAAGTCGGAAATGAAATATATCTTGTTACCTTTGGGTTGCCGTACCAAAAGCTTGTAATTGACATTACCGAGCCAAACGCAGGCAGCGCGCTCAAAAAGCCGTTCCACGTAACAAATGCAGAGGTCAGACTGATGCAGACAAAGAATATAAGGAGCCCTTTACTTTTGGTGTTTTTCTTTGCCTGACCATAAAAAGCAATTTCTCGGAATATGGCTATAACCGCAACCGCCGTACCTGCATAAGCAGAAATGAAAAAGTAGTGCATTGCCCACAGCACATCCGAAACAAGCTTCCAAAAAAGCAGTTTTTCTCTTTTGTTTTGCTGATATATAATAATCGAAGTTCCCACACCAAGCACGCCAAAAACTGTTGACAGCACTATGTTTGTTGTCATTCTTCTCCCTCCCCGTCTTCAAAAATCCAGTTGATTTCTTCAAAGCCGAAGCCCGGATTTTCAGGTACGGGAGTACCTTTCCAACTAACCTTTTTTGAATTATCGTCATAATATTTTATATCACCAAAAGCAGGCCCCATGCTGGAAAACTGTGTTATGGTTAATTTAACTGTTTTGCCCCAAAGCTTTTTGTTTACGGCAAAAATATAGGGAGCGTGTATTTTTTCCTGCTTACCGCCTATATCCACAATTGTATAAAGGTCGGTTCCTTTTATTTCAAAAGCAGTTGCACCCGTTGGAACGGTAACCTCGGCAGAAAACTCAACCTCGCCGTAATCCTTAAACCTTGTTCCCGGTACATAGCATCTTGCTCTTTCAAAAAGCTGTACATCACACACCTCACCCGAGTTTACTTTTGCGGTAAAATCTCCAACAACAAGCAAGGAGGGTAAATATTTTATATCATCCCCCGATTTAAGGGTATATTCCCCTTTGGGCAAAGAACAGCTTTCTGAAATATCATAAAACTTATTAACCCAACCGGGCAAACCCGATACATCTTTGGAAAATGTAATTTTTTCGCTTTCCAAAAAGGCATCGGCATCCTTACGCACAGCAAACCGCACCTCACCCGACTGATTGTTGAAAAGCTTAAACTCGGTTTGCTCGTCTATGTACATTGCACGGATTATGTTGGGGTTTTTATATTCCACATCAAACTTTGCGTTTATTTTTTCTCTTGTTTTTTCGAGTTTGAAATCCTCGGCTTCTTCAACATAAACACCGTATTCATCAAGGTAAATTTCTTTACCGTCCACTTTGTAAACTCCTGCTTTACCTTGGGTGTTTACTGCCATAATACTGCCGTCCTCGTAAAGCCTTACAAAAACTCCTGCAGGAAGGTTTCCTTCACTATCGGTCACACGGGGAGCTTTTTTAAGCATAGTGCAAATTTCATCGCTATCGGCTGTTACAACTCCTTCAAAGCTATACGCACAGTCATCGGTATACTCAATTACACGTTTACCGTCGCAGTCTGCCTCGGTTACAAATTTCCATTGTATCTGATAATAAGAAAGCCTGTTTATAAGCTTAAAGAATGGTATCATATCGGGACGCTCAGGCATTGCTCTTATGCACATTTCCCGAGGATATTTTACATAAACATCCGCCACATAATCCTTTGCGGCGTATTTTGCCCCTATCTTAACCTCTTCCGCCAGAAGTCTTGTTCCTAAAAAATCAGGCTGGTCTTTTGAGAAATTATTGAAAAAATCTGTTATAAATCTGTTTCCTCTTATGTCCATATGCGACAGGGTAAAGAAATGATTTGCCTTAAATGCCGAGCACAAAAAAATCATACATTTTCTCTTGGAATATGTCATATCAATTGGACCAAGGGCAAAAAGTTCAGCCATTGCTCCGTGTTTAGTGCTTGTATATTCAAGAGCTCCCAAGTGTGAAAGCATTTGTACCAAAGAAAAATTTGTTCTTGTTTCATCAATTCCCGGAAGTGTAAACTCCGACAAATTTTTAAGATAATTTCCGTTCATTAACAATCCGTATGAGGGAGAATCGTCAAAAACAAAATGCCCCGTCATTAAAACACCATGGTCATCACACCATTTACGGATTTTTGACACATAGCATTTACGAAATCTTTCGGATACAAGCTCCATAACATTTTTATAAAAAACATCATCGGGATTTTTCATATCCTGATCAAAATCAGTATTGTAACAGATACGGTAATCCTCCTTCAAACCTTCATAATAAGGAACGGATGTTAATGGGCATTCGTATCCGACAGCGGGCTCATCGGTAAAGATGCCAACTATTGTATTGCCGAAATATTCTCTGAATTTTTCATAATATTTTTCGTGAGTGCTTTCTATAAAATAATCCACCGCCTGCGGGGACATTAAATCCGGAAACTTTGCACTGCTTGTTATTTTCCCCGGGGTTTCACCGTTTATATCAATGCTTTTAAGCCTATATGCCGGAATGGCAAGGACTTTATCTCCGCACCTGCCCGACGGCCAGTTGAACTCATCATAAAGCCATATATTCATATCAAGCATTTTTGCAACCTTAATGAATGTGCCTATTTTTTCAAACCATTCCTCACTGAGGTATTCAAGTTCGCAACCCGAACGCGGATACATCATAACCTGATCTATCCCTGCATGCTTAAGACTTATCATATAAGATTTAATTTCATCTGTGGTGGGCTTTCCTGTAATTGCAGACATAGTTATGAGCGGATTTTTCATAGCTACTCCTCCTTTTAATAAACTTACATCTTGACTTTATCACAAATCCGTGTTAAAATAAATACCAAAACCAAAGACATTTTTTCAAAAAACAAAGATTTTCAGGAGTCGCCATGAACAGAGAATTCACACCGCACACAAGGTTTATTTCAAAAACCACATATTTTCTTAAATATAAACTACGGGCGAGGGACTGCCGTTTTGTTTATTTTCTGTCGGGAGAAGGGGAATTTGAAACCGAGGACAATACATACCCTATTGCGCCCCACACTTTAATTTATTACCCTTGCGGAATGTCATACCATGTAAAGGCATCGGGTGAGCTCTTTTTTTACACGCTGAACTTCGATTTTTCGAGTGAGTTTGAACATTTCGGCACACTTATTCCCGAGCCTGCGGAAACCTTTGATTTTTCGGGGGTTTTAAACACAATTCCCTGCGTCGATGCTCCCGTTTTTGAAAAAACCATTTATTTTGAAAATGCCCACTGGGCGCAGGAACTTTTAGAGCATATTTATTCCGAAAAATGTAATCAACAGAAGGAATACAAAACGGTACAGAACTTATATTTAAAAATTCTTATAACCGAAATTTATCGGAGAAATTCTCTTGAAACCGTAAAAAACCCCCTGTGTGAGCAAATAAAAAACATAGCGCGAAAGGATTTAACCCTTAATATAAAAGAAATTGCAGAGCTTCTTCACTATCACCCGTTTTACCTTAACCAGGTGTTCAAAAAAAGTGAAAATTGCTCCCTGCATAATTACATTACACGGAACAGGCTTTTGCAGGCAAGGGAACTCATTTCCACAACGCCTCTATCCATCGAGGAAATCGCTCTCCTCTGCGGTTTTTCTTCTCACGCCCATCTTTCAACAGCCTTCAAAAAGGAATTCGATATATCCCCCTCCCATCTCAGAAAGCAATTTTAACAAAAATAAAAGGAACTGTTTAAAAAGTCGATATGACTTTTTAAACAGTTCCTTCGGTTTTAACGGGATAGAAAAACAGTTCCTTTTTTATTCATTATCTTCCAAATTAACATGTTTTACCTCGGTGATATTTACAAGCTTTCCCTCGTAGTTTTCAATATAATCAAGCATCTCGTCAATATCATCAAACACCTTGAAAAGCTCAAGGCTTTTTTCAGCCATAAACTCTTCCTTTGCGGTTTTATGAAGCATTTTTATCATATCATCATAATATCCGTCAACATTATAAATAACCAATGCCTTTGCGTGTCTGCCAAGCTGTTTGAGAGTGTAAATTTCAAAAAATTCATCAAAGGTCCCGATTCCTCCGGGTGCCACAATGTAGGCTTCCGAACGGTTTTCCAGAATCTCCTTGCGGTCTCTCATTGTTTCGGTAAAAATAAACTCGGTACAATCAGGAAAAAGTACACCGTCAATCTTGAAAAATGTGGGTGCAACACCAATTATTTCTCCTCCTGCGGCTTGAGCTCCACGGGCTGATGCGCCCATAACACCACCGTTACCGCCGCCAAAAACAAGACCGTGCCCTCTCTCGGCAATTTTTCTGCCAAGCTCCTCGGTTTTTTCCAGATATATACTGTTTATTTTATTGCTCGATGCTCCGTAAACACAAATATTCATATAAACACCATCCTTTCTTTTATATATATTCTATCATAGAGTAAAATATTTGTCAAATTAAATTTATGTAAATTTTACGAATAATTTTTTGCCCGAAAGGTCATAATAAAAATACATTTCAGGAGGTGAACAATATGGATAAAAAAGCAAATCAGTCAATCGGTTGTACAGTTAAAAGCTGTGAACATCATTGTCAGTCTGAAAACTACTGCAGTCTTAACAAAATCTGCGTAGGCACACATGAGCCCAACCCCAAGGAAACAGCCTGCACAGACTGCGAATCCTTTAAACTTAAAGCGTAAGCTTTTAGTTTTGCTTGAAATTTAACCGTTAAACGGGGAGGCTTAAATGTCGTTATGACTTTTTAAGCCTCCCCCTTTTTCTCTGTAAAAAATCTCATTATAATTAAAAAAACGCCCGCAGACCTGGAAATTTTTATACTTTTTATTTATATAGTCCAAGACATACCCAAAAATATAGTGTATAGTATATGATATAATGCGTGGTTATTATATAAATCTAAAGGAGCTGAGAATTATGAAAAAAATCATTAAAAAAAGTAGTATTTTTCTGGCCGTTTTGTTGATGCCGGTAAGTTTCATATTTACAGCAACCGCCGCAAGTGATTACTCTGTTCAATCCTTGGGACAAGGCTTTCAGAGAATCAACCTCTCCGACAAAGCTTTTACGGCAAACACAGCAAGAGAATTCCAGGTGGATATTCCTTTTGATGGTAGCTATGCGGTGTATTTGAAAAAAGCAGAAACCGCAAATACCGCTTTTGTGGTATCCTTTAAAAACGGCAGCAAAACCGTTGCTGTTTCTTCAAGCACCACCAACCAGGCGGCATATGCGGAGACCTACGTGCGCATAGGTGCGGCTCAGGATGAAGCCTCTGTTTCCGCAGAGCTTACAAAAGGCACATGGACGCTTTCGGTTAAGTCGACTACTGCAGTTACCGTTTCTTATATAGATATCCGTTCCACAGTTATACCAATTAATGGCACAAAGCAGGCAATCTACCCTTCGGACTATGCTTCACTTACCCCAAATGTGGAAACCGCAAACTATATAAACCGTGATATGAATAAAACTTCCTATCCTAAAGAAAGCGCTTATACCTACTATGCGGATTACAACAACAGTGCTCTTGCAGAACCTTTTACCTATGGTCGAGGAATTCATCTGGCATCTGCAAGAACTGTAACTTATAAAGTAAATGCAGAAACACCCGGTGCATACCAAGTAAAATTCAAGCTTGGCTACTACTTAAAAAAAGGCGGTAACACAAGCGCCGTAATCGGTCAGGCAACAGCAACTGCAGGTGGCAACAGTGCCGTGTTTACACACACATTTGCCGCAGGACAGACCGGTGCCGTAAAAGCATCGGCAGAGACCTTTGTGTTAGATGCAGACCTCAACGCAGGTATTAATGACATCACTTTAAAAATTGACAGCAGCCAGGCAGATGCGTATATCTGGTCTGTTACAACAGAAGCCATTACTCCTTATTTAGGAGAAGGCTTCACCAGAATTACACTGAATGACCAAGTATTTAAAGCAAACACAGTGAACGAATTTGCCGTAGAAATTATGCAGGACGGTGACTATGCCGTATTTCTTAACAAAAAAGAAACTGCAACCACAAACTTTACCGTTACCTTCACCAAGGATGGTGAAACAAAAACCCTTTGGAATCGTACATCCGTAACCGACAGTTATTCCTATAACTACGTACGTGTCGGCGGTGAAGTCGGTCAGGTATCCACCTCTGTTCCCCTTACAAAAGGCAAATGGATTATGTCCGTAAAAGCGTTAAAGGATATGACGGTATCTTATATTGATATCCGTACCACTACCATCCCCGTAGACGGTACAAAGCAGGCAATATACCCTTCTGATTACAACACCGTTTATGTAGGCAACAACAACTATGTTAACGGACAGATTTCCAAATCCGAATACAAAAAGGTTTCCGGTTATACCTATTATGCCGATTATGAAAATTCACGCCTTGCAGAGCCCTTTGCCTACGGCAGAGGAATTCACGTGGATTCGGATTCTGCTGCTACATATAAACTGAATGTTGCAAGTGCGGGAAGCTACAGAATTAAAATTGAAGGAAAATTCCGCAATGCATCTGCAGTTTCTGCAGGAACAGTAGCAACCGCTTCGTTATCCATTGACGGAAACGCCTCTTCCTCTGTTGTTCTTAACTACGACA
>JAZQCS010000031.1:0-8253 GCA_045546415.1 Clostridia bacterium
TGTGGTGGGCACAATAGGGCTCGAACCTATGACCCTCTGCTTGTAAGGCAGATGCTCTCCCAGCTGAGCTATGCGCCCACATCTTTTGGTTCCTTTCCGTGCAACAGTATATATTATACTACAGGAAAATCGATTTGTCAAGTGTTTTTTTGAAATTTTTTTAAAATTTTTTAAATTTTTTTTAAAATCCTTGTATTTCCCGCTGTTTGCCTATATTTTGCCCAAAATTTCTTTAATTTCTTCACCGGAAAAATGGTAATTTGTTCCGCAGAAATAACAACCGAGTTCTGTTTCTCCATCCTCGGCAAGAATTTTTTCAAGTTCCTCTCTGCCAACGGAAATAAGCGCCCGTTCAATTCTTTCTCTGTTGCAATTACATTTATATTCCGGAGTAACCTCGGTAACCGCAGTAAGTTCAAAGCCATCAAGCACTCCTTCAACAAGCTGTTCAGGAGTAAGCCCTTCATCAATCATTTTGCTTACAGGCTTAACCTTTTTCAGGTTTTCTTCAATTTTTGAAATTTCCTCTTCAGTAACATCGGGCATAAGCTGGATAATATATCCGCCGGCAGCCTTTACCGTGTAATCCACATCCACAAGCACACCAAGGGCAATAACCGAAGGAGTTTGCTCGGAGGCCGCATAATAGTAAGCAATATCTTCTGCAATTTCTCCTGTCTGAAGCTGAACTCTGCCCACATAAGGCTCCTTCATTTTCATATCTCTCACAACAGTAAGATATCCTTTTCCAACCGCGCCGCTTACATCAAGCTTCCCGGCATATTTCAAGGGAATATCCACAAGATTATTTCCTACATAGCCCCTCACATTACCAAAACAATCCGAAACAGTCACAGCACTTTCCATAGGACCGTCACCGCGAATCTGTAGAGAAATTGTTTCATTAATTCCCTTCAGGGTAATTCCCATCATGGAGTTTGCAGTAAGCATTCTTCCCAGAGCCGCTGTAACAACAGGAGTTGTGTTGTGAATTTTTCTCGCCTGTTCAACAAGCTCTGTTGTGCTTGCAGAAAAAGCTCTCACATGACCTGCCTTGTCTGATAATCTTATAATTCTGTCCATAGTTAAACCTCATTCATATTGCATTGCATTCTTAATTTTTTCGGATGTTTCTCTGTCCTTTAACATTTCAAGAAGCTTAAATCCGAAAAGATGTGCTGTACCTGCACCCTTGGATGTAACAATGTTTCCGTCAACCTCAACGCTTGCCGCTGTATGATTACAAAGAGGCATTTCCTCTTCATAACCGGGATAGCTTGTTGCCTTTTTACCGTTAAGCAGCCCGTAACCGTAAAAAACCGAAGGTGCCGCACATATTGCTGCAATTATTCCGCCTTTCCCGTAGGTTTCACGAACTTTTTCCTCGACAACTCTGCTTGCAGCAAGGTTTGTTGTACCCGGAAGCCCACCCGGAAGGATGACACAATCACAATCAGTCGTTTTTTCTGCTGTTATATCGGCAAAAACGGTTATCCCGTGAGAGCCGCTTACTTTTGAATCCTCAGTTATTGAAACCGTTTTAATTTCTACACCGCCTCTGCGAAGAATATCCACAACAGAAAGCGCTTCAATCTCTTCAAATCCCTCAGCCAGAAACATATATACCATATTTTTCAACCTTTCTCTATTCCTCAGGAGGAAGCTCCAGAGTTATTTTGCCAATTTTACAATCCCGGAATTCATTCAGAACAATGTTCGCACAGCGGAAATAATCAAACTCTCCTTTGCCAAGAAGAAATCCTCTCTTTTTGCATATCTCCTCCATGATTTCAAAGTTCTGCAAATCCCCAATGTTTTCCAACTTGTATCTTTCACAAAGGGCCTCTGAGTAATTATCCCTGAGATACCCCAAAAGCACACAGGCAAGCTCTTCAACATCCATTATCTCGTCCTTTATAGCTCCGGTAAACGCAAGACGCAGTGCAACCTCTTCGCTGTCAAATTTAGGCCACAAAACACCCGGCATATCAAGAAGCTCAATGCCGTCCTTAAGACGAATCCATTGCTGAGCCTTTGTTACACCCGGTCTGTCTCCGGTTTTTGCACCGGCTCTGCCTGCAATTTTATTTATAAGCGAAGATTTTCCAACATTAGGGATACCGCAAACCATCATTTTTACGCTACGGTTAATGCCTCTTCCGGCATCTCGCTCTTTTTTTTCTTTAAGAGCAATGTCAAGAGCCTTACCTATTTTTTCAAGACCTTTACCGTTTAAACTGTTAACGGCAATCACAACAAGTCCCCGCTTTTCAAAATACTGCTTCCAGCGTTCTGTTGCCTTTTCGTCCGCCATATCCGCCTTGTTCATTATAAGTATTCTCGGCTTGTTGCCTACAATTTTATCAATTTCGGGATTTCTTGAAGAAAGGGGCAACCGGCTATCCACCAATTCTGCAACAATGTCTACAATTTTCATGCTTTCGCCCATAAGGCGCCTGGTTTTTGCCATATGTCCCGGAAACCATTGTAAATTCATAAATACCATCCTTTAAAAAATTGGGAGGACCAGCCTCCCAATAGTTTTATTGTCCGTCAAAATCAACGCCAAACTTATTTATGGGCCACCATCTCAGAACAGCTTTACCTGTTACTGTATCCTTGTGTACCATACCAACGCCTTCCATACGGCTGTCTGTACTGTTGTTACGATTATCTCCCATAACAAAAAGGCAATCCTCAGGCACAACAGCTGACGATTTTCCACCGGGATAAAAGCTTCCGAAATGACCCATATCAATAGGCTCGCTGATGTACGGTTCGTAAATCAGTTCTCCGTCAATAAGCACCGCACCTTTGGCGTAATCAAAACTTACTGTCTGACCCTCTGTAGCAATAACACGCTTTATATACCGGTCTTCAGGTCTTGATACCGGTGCGAAAACAATAATATCACCCTGCTCATAGTCCTTGTCAAAGCGGGTAACTATAAGGCGTTGTTCATCCTGCAAAGTGGGGTTCATAGAATCTCCGTCTACCTTAACCATAACAAAAACAAAATTGTTCAGAAACATAGCAACCACCAACGCAACAGTAATTGCCTGAATCCACTCAAAAATTTCTCTGCCAAGAGATTTATTATTTTTACCGTCATCCATGCTGTCTATCTGCATGGTTATGCCGGCTTCTTCTATATCGTTTTCATTGTTATTTTCTTCGGAAAATCTGTTTTCATCCATTAAACTGTACCTCCGTGAAAAAATAAAAAAGGGACTACCGCAAGCGGCACTCCCTTAAGCGTTTCAGAGCATGCACCGCCCTCAAACAAAATTAGTCAAGTTTTTCCTTAACCTTAGCAGCCTTACCAACTCTGTCACGAAGATAGTAAAGACGAGCGCGTCTAACCTTACCTCTTCTTACAACATCAACTGCTACAACATTGGGTGAATGGAAGGGGAATGTTTTTTCAACACCGCAGCCGTGTGCAACACGTCTAACGGTAAATGTAGCGGAGATGCCTGTGTTCTTTTTACGGATAACAGTACCTTCGAACATCTGGATTCTTTCATTCTTGCCTTCAACGATTCTGTTGTGAACTCTTACAGTGTCACCAATTTCAAAAGCAGGGATTTCACTCTTCATCTGCTCCTGACCGATTGCTTTTACGATTTCAAGCATTTTCTTTCTCTCCTTATTTCATAGGCATTCGTGCAGATAAAACCACCTCTGCAGAGGACTACCCGTAATCATACTTTGATATTATACCACACAATTTTCCGTTTGTCAATACTTTTAAGTAATTTTTCTTTCGCGTGTCAGATTCTTTCAGGGTTCCTTTGCAAACGAAGCTTTTTCTATTATTTTTCTATCCTGCCAGGAAATTGTATATTTCGTTTTCTTCGCAAACATAATAGCCGCTGAAATCCCTTTCGGTTTTTCCTATAGCCCTTAAACTCATTGTAGTATCCCCTGCCGTGTAAGCATACAACTCATATTCACATCCGTCTATAACAATTTCCCCGCCAAGAATCTGGTATGTTGCATTTCCACCATCATATATAGTTTCTCCCCCACCGGGTATACCAAACCAATAATCCAACATTCCATCCTCGTTAAATCTTATAAGCATATCTTCATATATACCATGTAGTTCATTTTCCTCATTCCTTCTGACCCACACACGGTTTTCTCCCTGCATATCCACAAGAACCATTTTATTATAATTTATTTTTTCTTCTTCCTCTGTTCCTGAATATTCAAATATATATTTACCTTTTTTTAAATCAGGTTGTGTGGTTTCAAATAATGTCATGACAATTTCTTTATTGTTGTATTCGATCAGACCGGAGGTTTCCCTATAACCGTTCTTGTCATAAGAAAAAAAGTTTAATTGCTTATTTTCTTCTAATGTGCCCTCAACTTCTCCTATTCTGGTCCAATTTGCAATAAAATTGTTTTGACCCGTCCCTTCCTCTTTTAAATATACGACACACGGCCAATCCATCGCACCAGCTTTCAGTTTATATACCCCGGGTACAAATACCGGAGTCTGCATTTCCTTTATCATTTTTCTCTGAATATCAATTGTTGTTTTCTGCACAAAAGAATCTCCCGAACGGGTAACTCCTTCATTTTTACCAAAATACTCCCACTCGTCATTCCGTTCAACAAGATATCTAATGTCCTCTTCATATCCGCCTTGTGTGAAAATAAGTTTCAAAACTCTTCCCTCATCATATAGCATCTCGTATTTTCCTGCAATATCATTCATACCCTCGAGATAGTTGGCGGTCATAACAACAGAACCGTCCTCACCTAAAGTAAAGCACGGTCTGTATTCTTCATTGCCATCCCAGTTTGCCATTACCAGAATTTCCGGAATTTCTTCCACTTCCTGCATTTCAGTATGTTTTCCCATATTATCACTTGATTTTATACACGCAGACATATTGAAAATCACAAGTACAACAGCAACAAAAAAAATAACAATTCGTGTTCCGTTAATTTTTTTCATATTTCCTCTTACCTCTTTTGTATCGTCCCTTCTACCGTTACTGTTTGATTTGCTTCATTCCAGCCCACAGTAAGGCCAAGATTTTCTGCAATAAACCTTAGTGGCATAAAAGTTCTGGAATTTATCACAACTGGTACCACATCCAGTTCGTATTCCTCATCATTCACATATGCGATTGTGCTGTCAATCCAAAGCTGTATGGTTATATCATCGCGTATCACAGTAATTTTTTCTTCGTTTTCATCCCATATAACATATGCATCGAATGTTTCCACTACTGCTCTTACCGGAAGTAATGTCCGGTTATTTTTCATTATCGGTACTGTTCCTCTTCCCGGGTCAATCTCTGTACGAACACCATCTATGTACATTTGCGGAATTCCTATCTGCAGTTTCAGAGTTCTTTTTTCTTTCTCCTCCGGATAGCATAACTTACAGGTTTCTACCACGGTAAACTCTCCGGTATACTCTTCATAGCCGCAATCGTTGCATATTCTGTACTCCTTATGCGGATGCTTTTTTTCAGTTTCAAAAGCAAAATTATGCTCGTGACACTCCTCGCAACCTTCAACCTTTCGGAATTCTCCGGTATATTCTACTGTTCCGCACGAACATACCCTATACACCTTATGTGGATGAACCTTTTCATATCCCGTTTTAAAGCTGTGCTGATGCGGAGGGTAGCATATTTCACAATTGGAGTCCATTTTGCTGCCTTCTACATATACTTTATCGCCACATTCACAAAGCTTATATCTCTTATGGGGATGAGCTTCTTCATAATGATTTTTATATGTATGATTATGCTTTAAAAGTTCGTTTATCTTTGCATTTGTCTTCGGCCCTGCCGCACCGTCAACCTCAAGACCGTATTTCTTCTGAAATTCTTTTATTGCTGTTACAGTTTTCGGACCGCATTTTCCGTCAACATCAAGACCTGCATTCATTATTTTATTAAGACTTTGCTGTAATTCAACAACACCAGCACCTCTGCTTCCGTTTTTCACAACCTGATTGGGGTTGCTTATTCCTACGGTTTCAGCCTTTCCAGCTTCACTCTCTTTAATCCCCATATCAAAACTGTATTTTATTTTTCCCTTTACCCCATTTACAACAGATCCCTTTATTGGATAATCAGCGGGATTTGTGTTAACATAGCTTCCACTATATTTCATTTCGAAATGCAGATGATTACCTTGGGAGTCCCCCGTATTACCTACATATCCAATAACCGTCCCACGGGATACTTTTTCTCCCTTCTTAACTGCCCTTTTACTCATATGCATATACTTTGTTGTATATCCGTCACCGTGGTCTACAACCACATAGTTTCCCGCACTTTTATTTTCATTTGATTCTGAAATTATTCCGCCACGGCTCGCGTATATTTTTGTTCCCGCGGGAGCTCCTATATCCACTCCGTTGTGATTTCTATTGTTATAGGTACGGTATCCGTAAGAGCTTGTTATGTTGTTGTATCCGTAAGCTGAGCCAAGTGGCCACAACCAATTTTCCGTTGCATTCACATTTGTACTCATTGTTGCCATAACCATCATTAAAAACATTATGTATGCCATGATTCTCTTCATCACATTTTCTGCCTTTCAATACTTTGATAAAAACCTTTAGTTTTTTACAATCTCACCCACTCCGGCAAGTTTTATACTCGTTACCTTTCCGTTGTCAAGAACACCTTTCATGGAAACATTTGCAACAAAAGGGTAGTTTCTTCCATTTATAACAACATTTCCGCCTGTGTAAATTGTTTCTCCTTTTAAATATGAGTTGTCAGTTGCTTTAAGACAACTTCCGTTAGTTGACTCAAAGTACACACTTTCAACATTGGCAATTCTGTCTTCCAGATATTCCCTCACAATATTTTCTCCGCGGGACGGTGCTGTAGCAACACGGGTAAACCAGAATCCAGAACAAACAGCAACAATAACAGCTATGCATCCCATCACAGCCCAAACTTTTTTCCTCCGGTTTTCTTCGAATTTTCTGACATCCTCGCGTTGCCTGATATATAATTCGCTCTCCGTTTTTTCCTGACGGCTTACGGAATCAATATTGCCTTTACAATTCAGGCATATTTTACTTCCATCGTTATTTGCATATCCGCATTTGTCACATACTATCATCTTTAATCTCCTCATTCTTCTGTCTGTTTTCAATTGCCATTTTTATGGCTTGACAGTTGATAAACGAATAGAAATGAAACCGGTTTTTTACCACATCCTCAATAATCAATATATCATTGCTAAACTCACCGGCTCCTGCTTCAATCGGTGCCGCATTAACCACAGAAACACTATTTATCTGTTCATAACGCAGCACAAGCTCACCCTTTTCCGTAACAGCTCTTAGTTCTTCATCAAAAAGCATGAGTTTTTCTATTTTACACAAATCTTTGTACCGTTCATATTTTAATTTTGTTTCTCTATCTGTCCTGTATACTGTCCAAATTACAATAGCAAAAACAATAAGGTAAATCAAACATATCCATATCGGAACCTTTGGAATTTCATCAATGTTATCGTTGGCATAAAACAGAAGCTGTATAAACATATAACCCAATCCCGGTAAGGATATAACTCCCAATAGTCCGCTCGTGCGTTTTTTTACATCCGAAAGCCATTGTTCAAGCTTGTTCTCACAATTTTCTCCGCACACATTCCTTCCGTAAGCCCATTGTTCGTTGTTCATTGTTACACATTCCCTTCATTCATTTATACTCTATATATAGATAACATTATACTCTATTTATCGACAATTGTCAAGATATCAAGTATATAATAAGATAATAAAGAGGTGATATTATTGATAACATACAGCCCTTTTTACAAAACTCTTAAAAACCGCGGAATTTCAACCTACAAACTCGCAAACACCTACAACCTCAGCCGAAGCTTGCTTGACCGATTAAAGCACAACAAACCCATAAGTACAGTTACTCTTAACGACCTTTGCAGAATTCTAAGCTGCAGAGTTGAGGACATTCTTCTGTATGTAGAAGACTCCGAACTATCCTGACATAAAAATGGCAGATACCTGTATGGTATCTGCCATTTTTAATTATATCTTATATTCATCCGCCAGCCTGCTCAAGGCAAACAGATATTCCCGGGTTTCATCGAACATCATCATAACCCGGCCTATGTATTCAACCTTCCGGCAGAATTCCGGGTCAAGCTGTTCTTTATCCACAACACAAAGAGGGCAAAGTCCTCTTCCTCTCGGATCAAGAATAACCGACATCTCCCCCTGCGTGTTTATATAAG
>JAZQCS010000032.1:0-2856 GCA_045546415.1 Clostridia bacterium
GACATGGCTACGATCCGACTTTGTAAAGCACCTCACCGGAGAAATGGGGCATACGGTCAGGGGCGGAAATATCCACAGGACCGCTGTTTTCCGCATAAAGCTTAAATTCGGTATCGCCTTTTTCGGCTTCCTTTACATAAATATCAAACTTAATATCAAGAGCCTTTCTTTCCTTCTCGTAAACAAGCTCAGGAGTATCTTCGGGGATATCGCTGCCAAAGGAGATGATAATTGCATTACCGCCTTCCAGCACAAGATGAAGCTTTCCACCTTCTGTTTCGCCGCGGTAAGCCTTGTTGCCCCAGGCATCGTAAGCCAGGAATTCACCGCGGTTGGGAAGGGTAAGCCATGCATCAATTGTGCCGGTGGTTTCATCGCTTGAGAACATATAAATGTCCTCGGAATCTCTCTTAATGTGGTAGAAACGAAGGTTTTCCGTTCCGCCCTCCGATGAAATTTCGTAAAGACCCTTTTCTCTCAGGAATGAAGCAAGGTTTTCTGTTGCTGTAACCTCAAAGCCTTCAAGAAGCACAGAAATGTCCTTACCTTCTGCAGATTTTTCAGGAAGGGAGCCGGTGAAAATAATGGGGAAGCCTTCCTCTTTAAGACGGGCAAAGCATTCAAGGCGGTTGTATGGCATAATTTCACTTTCGGAAATTATAAGTGCTCCGTAATCTTCACCGTTAACAATAAGCTTGCCATCTCGTATCTGTGATTTTTCAAGCACATCGTAGGGAATAATGTCAAAATCAATAAGACCCCGTGTCAGCTCAGCGCAAACATACTGGAACAGCTCATTTTTGCCGCTTGTCCATTCGCCCTCAGCGTTGTAGAACACCGCCACGCTTGCCTTGTGGAGACCGCCGTAGAGAATGTGACTTGTTCTGCCCATATATTCCATAAGATTTTTAAACAGGGGATACTGTGTATTTTTGCCGCCGTTGTAAAAATGAGGCGGACAATCCGGGTCGTCCTCCTTGGGAGTGAAGGCGTGGGGAACATAATGGTTAATACCGCTGACCAGCATCTGGTCGGTAAGCTGTTTCATATAGGTAAGACCTTCAGCCCAGCCGAAAGCACCGTAAATTTCGCACATTGCCCTGCCTTTTTTAAGGGGCTGAATGTGTGAATGTGATGCCGCAAGCTTGGGCAGGGTGTAATGATAAAAAGCCGGAACGGAAACACCCATATCCGAAATTGAAGCACGGTGAATTTCGGTGGTAAAGCCGGGAACATCCTGCATAAGCACAATGTCCATACCTGCCATATCCTGACCGTCAAGTGCACGGAAGAAGTTTCCTGCACCGTAGCCAAGACGCATATGAGCATTCAGATCTTCAATAATGTGACCTATGTACATAACACCGTGCTCACGGCACCAGTCACCTATCTGCCAGCAGAAATTTTCCGCATAAAGCTTTGTTATAACCTCCATAAAATGCATACGGAGTGTGGCGGTTTTTTCGCCAAGGTTTTCCCACAGGGCAGGAACAAGAAGCTTTGCTTCTTCAGGGGAGATGCCGGCACTTTCTGCAATAAGCTCAGGCAAATCGTCACGCCATACAAAGGGCTGATACATTCTGTCGCTGCCGGGCTTGTGTTTGTAGGTGCCAAGAAGTTCAAGAAAGCCGGGCTCATCCGAGAAAAAGCCCATAAAGGTGGTGCCGAAATATTCCTTGAAATGGTCATAATGAGGCTGATATACAGCATCAATCATACTTTTGCAGGATTCCTTGTTCAGCATATCAATGTAATATGCAAAACGGTTGCCGTTGTTGTTGAAACGGGGGCTTGTTTTAATTAATGTGCAAACTCTCCAGGTACCCTCGGGCACATCAAAATAAACCGCACCGTCGTGAAGCGTGGGGGTAAGGTCAATTGCAGAGGCAGAGTCGAAAATTTCAGGCTCGCCAATGCGCTTGTAAGCAATAACGCTGATGATTTCCTCACCAATACCGGGATTCATCCAGGGAGAAACCGTAACCGTAACATTTTTAAGAGGGCCTTTTACATCTGCCTGACGCTGGCGTATAAGCACCTTGCGAAGGTGTGCACGGGAGTCATCCTCCAGCCAGCCGTTTGCATAACCGGTAGGGAAATGACGGTCGTCCAGAAGCCATACCTTCATGTCAAGCTCTTTTGCTGTTTTTAAAATGAAACCGAAATCCTCCCACCATTGCTCCTTGCAGAAGTTCACATAGGGGCGGCTTTCGGCACAAAACTCCTTTATACCGCTGTTTTTAATGGCAACAATTTCCTCGTAAAGCCTTTCCTGAGGCTCACCGTGAAGCCATAAAAAAGGAAGAATGTAGCTGCCATGCCTTCCTTTTAAACAATCGTTAATCTGTTTGTTCATAGGAATACCTCCAATCTTTATAAACCATAAATTATTGGTTTCTATAATTTTATCATTAAAGTTTTTGAAAGTCAATAGTTTTTGTAAAGAACATAAAAACTAAAAAGCCGCATATAATAGTAGAACAGCACATATTTTCCGGAGGTAATAAATGAAAATTTTTGAATTAAAAATAGAAGACAAAATAAAACAAAATCCCATGGAGTCTATTCCGGGGAGAGAGGATTTCAGCCATATTGAAGGTGACGCAGAGGATTTTATTTTTTTCTTTGCGGATAATAAAAAGCACTCGGAAAAGTGAGGGTTTCCGTTATGTAAACCAACCGGGCTGAGGAACGAGAGAATAAGAAAAGCCTTCCCCTTCGCCACAGCCAGATAAGGAAGTATTGTCCTGAAAATCGTCTTTTTGTCGAATTTCTGTGTTAAAAAATGCTCATATCCGTCAGGATTATGTGCATTTTTCGCCTTGAAATTCATACAAAAATTTCGATTTCAGGATG
>JAZQCS010000033.1:0-44234 GCA_045546415.1 Clostridia bacterium
CGCATGGACGAATATAACCTTAAAGAGATGTGGAAATCTCCAAACGGTACAATCCGTGCAATTCTTGACGGTACCGTTTTCAGAACACCCATTATTGTTAAGGGCATTACCCCTTACATCCCCACATGGACAAAGCCAATAACCATTGCCCGTCATGCATACGGTGATGTTTACAAAAACACCGAAATGCAGGTGCCGGAAGGTTCAAAGTGTGAGCTTGTGTGCACCGATAAGGACGGCAACGAGACCCGTCAGCTTATTCATGAGTTTGAAGGTTCTTCGGGTATCATTCAGGGTCTGCACAACATTGACAAATCCATCGGAAGCTTTGCAAGAAGCTGTTTCAATTTTGCTCTTGATACCAAGCAGGACATATGGTTTGCTTCCAAGGATACAATCTCCAAAAAGTACGACCACCGTTTCAAGGATATTTTTGCTGAAATTTTCGAAGCTGAATATAAAGAAAAGTTTGAAGCTGCAGGCATTGAATATTTCTACACTCTTATTGACGATGCAGTTGCGCGTGTTATCCGTTCAAACGGCGGTTACATATGGGCTTGTAAAAACTACGACGGTGATGTTATGAGTGATATGGTGGCTACCGCTTACGGCAGCCTTGCAATGATGACCTCTGTGCTTGTTTCTCCTGACGGTGTTTATGAATATGAAGCTGCACACGGCACAGTTCAGCGTCACTACTACAAGCATCTTAAAGGTGAAAAGACCTCTACAAACAGCGTAGCTACCCTGTTTGCATGGACAGGTGCACTTCGCAAAAGAGGTGAGCTTGACGGTCTTACCGACCTGGTGGATTTTGCGGACAAGCTTGAAAAGGCTACAATCCAGACCATTGAAGAAGGCGTTATGACCGGTGACCTTGCGCTTCTTTCAACCCTTGAGAATAAGAAAAAGGTTGATACCGAAGAATTTCTCATTGAAATAAACGAAAGACTCAAAAAAATGATGTAAAATTAAATAAAACTTCACACAAAGTGTCGGTTATGCCGCAAATGTCCTTTGAAGACAAGGCATAGCCGATGAAAAGGAAACGGGGTTAGAATCCCCGACGATACCTGTCGGTGTGTGCATCTGAATTTTTTCATTCGTTGACGAAAGTCAGCCATTGGGAAACCGAGAAGGCAGAATGAAAAAATGCTGACCTTACGGTCTGTAGGGTGCGAGTCACAAGACCTGCTTTGATGTTGTTCCGGAATTCCGGAATAATGTTTTCATAGAGCGCTGTTCTATGAATTGTGATGTATCACGGAAAAAGTCAGCTGTGGTAATTTTTCAGACATGGAAAATTGCCACAGTTTTTTAATATTGAGAAACCGGAGAAGAAAAAAATGATTCAAATCTATTACGGAAACGGAAAAGGGAAAACAACTGCGGCAACCGGCTGTGCCATACGCTGTGCAGGCTGCGGAAAAAAAGTGTTGTTTGTTCAGTTTCTGAAAAACAACACCTCGTCGGAATTTTCAGTTCTTGAAAAGCTTCCCGAAACGGATGTTATCTATTCTCACACATCTTACAGGCTTTATGACAATATGAACTCCGGGCAAAGCCGTCAGCTTGCAGAAGCATACGACAAGCTGCTTTTTACCGATGTACGGAAATGTGCCGCCAACTACAATATGATAATTCTTGATGAGATACTTGATGTTGTAGATTTTGGTTATATAGACGAATCGGCTCTTGCGGATTTTCTGACAAAATTGAAATCGTCAACTGAAATTGTAATGACGGGTCATTGTCTTCCCGGAAAGCTTGCTGACATTTCCGACTACATTTCCGAAATTAAAGAGATAAACCATCCGTACAGAAGGGGCGTTCCCCCACGGGAAGGAATTGAATTTTAAATGAACGAGTTTAAAACCTATCACCCTATTGTAAACTTTACATATTTTGTGTTCGTAATAGGGTTCAGCTGCTTTTTTATGCATCCGCTTTGCCTTGGCATTTCATTGGTGTGCGGTTTTACATATTCGGTAATGCTCAAAGGCAGAAAAGCAATTAAGACAAACTTAATATACGCACTTCCCATGCTGCTGATGACAGCGCTGTTAAACCCGGCATTCAATCATGAGGGGGTTACCATCCTCACCTATCTGCCGGGCGGGAACCCTCTTACGCTGGAATCTATTGTTTACGGTTTTTGTGCAGGTACCATGATTGCAGGTGTGATTTTTCATTTTTCCTGTTTCAGCCAGGTTATGACAAGCGATAAATTCATTTACCTGTTTGGAAAAATTCTGCCGGCAATTGCCCTGATAATTTCTATGACCTTCCGTTTTGTTCCCCGGTTTACGGCTCAGTTCAGGGTGGTAGCAAATGCCCGTCGTTGTATGGGATATGATACAAACGGCGGAAGTGTTATAAAGCGCGCAAAAAACGGGCTGAACATCCTGTCCGCAATGACAACCTGGTCACTTGAAAATGCTGTTGAAACAGCAGACAGTATGAAAGCCCGCGGATACGGAATTCCGGGCAGAACAACCTTTTCCGTGTTCAGCATCAGCAAAAGAGACCTTTTTGCGCTTGCCTGCATTATATTCCTTGGAATTTATGTTTTATGCGGCAGTTTAACCGGTAATATGTACTTCAGCTATTTCCCCATAGTGGAAACTGCAGAAATTTCATTTTTCGGAGCAAGTGTATTTTTCGCATATCTGCTCCTTTGTATGTTTCCTGTTATTATTGAAATCCGGGAGGTGAGAAAATGGAAATCATAAATGTAGAAAACTTAAGCTTTGGGTATCCCGGTCACAGTTCAAAAACTCTTGAGGCCATAAGCTTTACTGTAAACGAAGGCGAATTTATTCTCGTCTGCGGAAAATCCGGTTGCGGTAAAACTACACTTTTAAGACTTTTAAAGCCTGCCATAGCTCCGGTTGGTGACCGTAACGGAACAATATATTTCAACGGAAAGGATATATACAGTTACAGCACCGGTGAACAGGCATCGGCTATAGGCTTTGTTATGCAAAGCCCGGACAATCAGATAGTAACAGACAAGGTCTGGCACGAGCTTGCTTTCGGGCTTGAAAGCCTGGGGTACAAAACTCCTGATATACGCACAAGGGTTTCGGAAATGGCTTCCTTTTTCGGCATTCAGAACTGGTTTCATAAAAATGTAACAGAGCTTTCAGGCGGACAGAAGCAGTTACTTAACTTAGCCGCAATTATGGTTATGCAACCCTCTGTACTGATTCTGGACGAGCCAACAAGTCAGCTTGATCCCATAGCCGCAGGAGAATTTATAAAAACCCTTGAAAAAATCAACCGGGAACTTGGTACAACGGTAATTATCACGGAACACCGACTCGAAGATGTTTTTCCCATTGCAGACAAAGTAATTGTTATGGATGAAGGTAAAATCACGCTGGTTGACAATCCTGCCGAAACAGGCAGATTTCTAAAGGAAACAAATCATCCTATGTACAAGGCTCTGCCCACTCCCGTAAAGGTTCACGGCGGAGTTGAAAGTTCCCTGCCCTGTCCCTTAACTGTCAGGGACGGCAGAATCTGGCTGGAAGAATATGCCAAAACCAACACCCTGAATCACGAGGTTATTCCTGCGGACGCCACCGATTCAGAATCAACCGATACCGTAATTGAACTTAGTGATGTGTGGTTCCGTTATGAAAGAAGCTCTCCCGATGTTGTAAAAGGGCTTAATATGACCGTTAAAAAAGGTGAGCTTTTTTGTCTTGTTGGCGGAAACGGTACCGGGAAAACCACCTCCCTTTCTTTGATTTCAGGTCTTTATTCTCCCCATCGCGGTGAGATATTCATAAAAGGGCAGAAGCTTTCTTCGGTTAAAAACCTGTATAACGGACTTCTCAGCGTTCTTCCTCAAAATCCGCAAAGTGTATTTGTTAAAAATACCGTTTATCTTGACCTGGAGGAAATGCTTGAAGAAAAAAATATTTCGGCTGAGGAAAAATCCGAAAAAATTCGCGGCATAGCTTCGCTATGCCGTGTTGAGCACCTTTTAAACAGCCACCCCTACGATTTATCCGGCGGTGAACAGCAGCGTGCCGCTACCGCAAAGGTTCTTCTTGCTCAGCCGGAAATTTTACTTCTGGACGAGCCAACCAAGGGTATGGATGCACAATTCAAAGAAGAATTTGCCGATATACTCTCGCAGTTAAAGGCAATGGGGGTAACGATTGTTATGGTTTCCCATGATATCGAGTTCTGTGCAGAGCATGCGGACAGATGCGCCCTTGTATTTGACGGAAGCATTACCTCGGTTAATACACCCAGAGAATTTTTCAAGGGCAAAAGCTTTTATACTACCTCAGCAAACCGAATGGCAAGAAATCTTCTCCCCGATGCGGTTCTGCCTGAAGATATTATTTCAGCCTGCGGTGGAATTCTTCCCCCAAAAGAAAAAGCCGACCCTTCGGCACATCACCTTATTTCCTCATCGGAGACTGTACCTGAAAAAGAAAGGACAAGGCGAAAACCCTTTTCGCTGAAAACCCTGCTTGGTATTATTTTTTCTCTGCTTTTTGCTGCAACATCATACTTTGAAATTACAGAAACACCGTTATTCGGTCTTGAAAAAACAGACCTTTTCGGGTTCAGTTTTTTTCAGATTCTTTCCGTTGTCCTTGCTGCCATTGCTCTTTTCTGTTTTTCTTCCGGAAAGCACAGAGAAATTCCCACATCTGTACAAAAACAAGGTAACAAGCCAAAAAAAAGCGCCATTTTTGCAGTGCTGCTTGTAGTTATTTTAATTCCTTTAACCCTTTTTGCCGGTGCATTCTTTTTTGGAAGCAGAAAATATTATTTTACAAGCCTGCTTATTATTCTTGAAGCAATGATACCTTTTTTTATGCTGTTTGAATCACGCAAGCCTAAGGCGCGGGAGCTTATAGTAATAAGCGTTTTGTGCGGTCTTGCAGTTGCCGGCAGAGCTGCCTTTTTTGCCCTTCCCCAATTCAAACCGGTCGTTGCCCTTGTTATTATTGCCGGGGTATGCTTTGGCGGAGAAACCGGTTTCCTGGTAGGAAGCATTACAGGTTTTGTTTCAAACTTTTTCTTCGGACAAGGTCCCTGGACACCATGGCAGATGTTTGTTTTTGGCATTATAGGCTTCATTTCGGGAATTCTTTTTAGCAAAGGTTACTTACGCAAAACAAGAGTGACTCTTTGCATTTTCGGATTTTTTGCAACCCTCATTTTCTACGGAGGTATTATGAATCCGGCATCAGTCATTATGTGGCAGAACAAAATCACTCCGGAGATGATAGCTGTTGCTTATGCCTCAGGGCTTCCCCTTGATGTTGTTCATTCTCTCGGAACTGCCTTTTTCCTTTGGTTTATTTCCGAGCCTATGATTGAAAAGCTTGAACGAATCAAAACCAAATACGGATTAATCAGCATATGTTAAAGGGCAGTGTGTATACACCGCCCTTTTTATACCGCCCTTTTTATTCAGTTAAATACCTCTCCTGTACTCCTTGGGTGTCATTCCTGTAATCTCTTTGAATTTCTTTGAATAATCACTTGCAGATGCAAATCCGCAATCGTAAGCAACAGATGAAATAGTATTATTGCTCTTTTTAAGAAGAGCCTTGGAATGCTCAATGCGAAGCTTAATTATATACTGTAAAGGTGACATTGATGCATATTGCTTGAATTTGCTCATAAATGTTGACCTGCTGACAGGATATTTACTTACAAGTGAATCCAGAGTAATGTGGGTAGTGAAGTTGTTTTCAATGTATACAAGGGTTTCCATGAGCCATGGCGGATTACAGCACAAATCATTTTGTGTGATTGTAAGGTCCTCACGCTGAGTTCTCAGGACCTCGGCAAGCTCATTTCCCGAATGTTGCTTATAAAGTCGTTCCAGCTCATACACGGGTAAATCATATTTTTTTGCCAAATCAAACACAGTAATTACCTCGAATCTGCTTCTGTAAATAAAATCATTCAGATCGTGATACCATTCCGGAACAGACTGGGGTGAAACAGCTTCCAAAGACAGTTTAGATTCCAGCATAAGACCGAGAATTTCCATTATGGCATGGGCATTTTCCATTTCAGCCTTTAAGCTTTGCTTATGTTCATTTTTTTCCAATGTGTTATACAGTGAATTTACAATGCTGTCGTTTTCAAGCAAAACTGTTGTTACATCGGGATTGTTTATTGCATGATAAAAATCCCTGACTCCTGAGCCGTTAATGTGAAACCAGAAGTGCTCCCAGTTTTCCACGGTACCGTAATGATGGTATTCCATACAATCAATTAAAATAGCAGTTCCCGGAGTAAGCGTATAGCTTTCGTCTTTATAGTTCATAAATCCTGTTCCTGAAACTGTGTACAAAAGATAAAAATCGTACCTCTGGTCACGACGGACATAATAATCCGGACCTGAAAACCAATTGCCTGCACTATGAAAATAGAAAGGCAGAGATGTGGTCATGTTGGAATATCTGTTTGTAATTTTTCTTGCCGGTCTCAGGTGGTCGTGGTAATATCTTAACATGGCAGCCTCCAAAAAAATAACAAAAAAGTTTGGACTTTTTTTATAGATTTTTTCCATAAAATATTATATACTATAATAAAGCAATTTGTCAATCTTTTTTTAAGGAGGATTTTTTATGAAAAAAACAAAATTTTTATCGCTGTTACTTGCATTGATGCTTGTATCAGGTATAATTTTTGCAGTACCTGTTTCTGCATCTGCACGGGATGTAACCTTCATTGTTTCGCCATCAAACGCTTCGGTTACTTTGAACGGTGTAACAAAGCAGGCATCCGGTGGTGCGGTCACCTTTGATATAGCAGACGGTACTTACGACTGCCTTGTAGCTGCAACAGGTTACATATGGCAGCAGGGAAATCTGACCGTGTCCGGTGATACAAGCTATTCCGTAACTCTTGCACAGGATACTGCCAACAGTTACTGGACCTTTGATAATGATGTTGAAGGATGGACAAGTAATAAAACAGAAGATACCGTAACACAGTCAGATGGTGCATTGGTAATTACCATGACCACCAATGACCCCGGAACAACAAAAAAAGATATAAATCTTGACCTGACAGACAGAGATAAAATATATCTGACATATAAAAAGACCACAGCACAGAGTGATATGCGACTTTATTATAAAATAAAGAGTGGAAATCTCTATGCATACACGAAGTCACTTCCAACCACAGATGTTTATACTACAGCGGTTTTCGAAAACGACACAAACTTCACGGGAACTCTTGAGTATTTAAGAGTTGACCCCATCCCTTCAGCATCAGGGCTGTCAAACGCAGTCTTTTACATTGACAAGTTGGAAATACCCCTGATAACTTCTCTTACTCTTGAGAAGACAGCGACAGTTAAATTCAATGTTTCGCCCGCCGATGCTGAGGTAACCTTTAACGGTGTGACACAGCAGGCACAGGACGGCATTGCTGTATTTCCTGCAGCAAACGGCGACTACGACTGTATTGTATCCAAAGCCGGCTATGTATGGCAGGAGGGAACAGTAACGGTTGACGGTGACAACGAGTTCTATGTTTACCTTCAGCCGGATAGTCAGAAAGCTTACTGGACCTTTGATGAGAGCCTTGAGGGCTGGGCATCCAGCAAGCCGGATGCAGATGTTATAAGTATATCTGAAGGTGCATTAAAGCTTGAAATGTCTTCAAGCGACCCGTATATAGGCGTGGGCAGCTTATCCATTAATATGGACGGCAGAGACAGAGTTGCGCTGACCTACAAAAAAACCGCGGCAACGGAAGCTGACCTTCTTATGTATTACGCAACTGTAATTGACGGTACGTCATACGGCTTTGCTGAAGCAAGGGCACTCAGAAAAACATTGCCTGCCGAGACAACAGGTTTTGTAACGGAAATTATCGAAAAAAATGAGTATTTTGCGGGAACACTCTCAAACTTCCGTATAGACCCTATCCCCACCGCTTCGGGTCTCACCGGCGCAACATTCTATATCGATAAGGTTGAAATTCCTAAGGTTCAGCCCCTTGAAACCGAGAAGAAGAAATCTCTGACATTCAGCGTTTCGCCCATCAATTCCGGCATTTATCTGTATGACGAATCAGGTGAGCTTGTAGGCGAACAGCGCACCGTAGACGGCACAGCCACTTTTGATATTGATGCCGGAAACTACACCTACACCGTGAAAAAGTTCGGTTATGAGAATTACAACGGTTCTGTTTCAGTTGAAGAAGATTTGACTCTGCCGGCAATAAGCCTTACACCTGCCGATAACTATTTTTACTATGATTTCACACAGGCAGCATCCGTAGAACAGGCTATTGCAGACGGATGGAACATTTCCCTTCCCCAAAACCTTGTTATAGATAACAATTTCGGTATTCAGACATCAAACCCCACGGCAACAAATACTTTTTCGTATATGCTTGACGAAACCATTGACCATGGTACAATTGAGGTAACTCTTGAGGTTATGGGTAAAACAGCTTCACGAGGCGGCTATTTTGATGCCACATTGCGCTCAACCACACCCAACACACAGGGCTTTTCTTATTATGTTGCCGGCTCCGAAGGAGACCACTTCAAGTATAAACCTCTCAACGAAAACACACAGCTTGTTAGCGAACGCATAAACTTTAAGGATAGCATACACACACTTACTTTTGTAATTGACCTCGATACCAATTCGCTGAAAATAAAGCATGACGGTGAAGATATGGTAAAATACGCCACCTATGGCAGCGACACCGCAGGCAATGCATTTTCGGGACTTTATATGCACTTTAAAGCCGGTTGCGAATTTTACTGGAAATCCCTTAAGGTATCTCACAGCGACGAGGTTGTGCCCACCTCCGAGGAATCCAGATGGATAGATTGTGAGCCGGAACCCGGCGAGTTCTCACTTGTAGTGCTTCCCGATACACAGATTTTACCCAAAAACTCTCCTGAAACACTTTCCCTTATGGCACAGTGGATTCTTAAAAACAAGGAAAAGGAAAATCTGCAGTATGTTATTCATGTAGGTGATGTTTGCGGAAACAGCGAGGAAATCGAATGGGCAAACTGGAAAAAAACCTTCAATATTATTGACGGCGAAGTTCCCATTGCCGTTGCTCCGGGTAACCACGACTACGATTTCCCCGACCCCTGGAACGGTGCGGCAGACGGTGTGGAGGTTGTGTTCCGACCCACCGACAGATTCAATGACACCTTCCCTTACGAGAAAATGAGTGCTTACCCCACCTTTGGAGGAGCTTATGAAGAGGGTAAATCGGACAGCCTTTACCACTTCTTCCGTGTTGGTGATAAGAAATATATGATTCTCACCCTTGAGTTTGCTCCAAGAGATTCTGTCCTTGAATGGGCAAACGAGGTAATAGCACAGCATCCCGACCACAACGTTATTATTGTAACACACAGCTATTTGCTTCCCCTTGGTTACCGTGAGGACCTCACATACAGCTACCCCGTAACCGGATACCACTTTGTCCGCAATGAAGAGGATGACTGTAACAGCGGTCAGCAGGTGTGGGATAAGCTTATTAAAAAACACGAAAATGTTTTCCTGGTTCTCGGCGGTCACAGCTGTCCCAACGATGTTGCGCGTCGTGTGGATTATGGTGATAACGGAAATGTAATTCATCAGATTACCGTGGACTCCACCCAGCTGGACAGAGGAAACTTCAGTTATTCCAAATACGCAGGTATGATGCTTCAGATGCGTTTTAAGGAAAACGGTACAAAAATTGATTGTAATTACTACTCTGCTGGCTACAATAAATACTACAGAGAAAACAACCAGTTTACCATTGAAGTACCCTCGGAACAGCTTATTCACGATGACAGCATGAGTATTGAATACTACATTGACGGCGAAAAGGCTGAAATGTCCTCCCTATATAAAAACGAATACATTTTAAACGAGGGCGATGTTTCTGTGGTTGCAGAAAACCCCGAAAAGAATACTGTAGTTGCAGCGACCTATGAAAACGGCAAATTAACAAATTTCAAGTCTACAAATGACGAAACGGTTAATATAACCGTCCCTGCAACCGCAAACAGCATATTAAAAACATTTGTATGGAATGATTTCAGCGGCATAAGCCCCCTTGAAAAGTTCTATACTCTTGCCCGCGATGGATATGCAATGGTAACTGTTTCCGGAACAGAGGAAGCTACTGCACGGATGAAGAATACATTAACCGGTAAAACCTATTATAATTTATCCGCTGTTCCTTATGGACTGTATGAATATACAGTAGAAAAGGAAAATTATGTTTCCAAAACCGGTTATATTTCCGTAACAGAAGATTGCACAATTGAAGCCGAGTTGACTCCCGACGACACAAAGCACACCTTCAGCTTTGCGGATTCCGGTGATGGCTTTGACACCTTAAGCGAAGGAGCAACTGCCGATTATACGGAAAACGGGGTAATCCTGGAGCTTCAGGACGGTGCATACATAGAAAACAACTCCTTGTCCCTTGACCTGGAAAATCGCAGTAAAATGGTGCTCACCTATAAAAACTCTGCAAAAAGCACCAAACTGCTGATTCAGTACAGAGTTGAAGGTAGTGACCTTTGGGGTGCACATCAGGCTACTGTGTTCGGATATTGCGACGATTTTGTTACAACGGAAATCGACCTTAAAAACGCTGCATTTTTCGAAGGTACTCTGACCGGTCTCAGAATCGGACTTATAACAGATTCAGAAGAGCCGGCACAGCTTGAGCTGAAGTCCCTTGAGCTTATAGCTGAAGACGAGTACAACTATGAAGGTAACAACCTTCAGCTGAAATGCAATGTTGAGGGCGCAACAATCACCCTTACAAGCTCTGAAACCGGTCGGAAATATGAGCAGATATCCGGAAGTGCAGACAGTATAGTTGACTTCGGCAAATTAATGCGCGGTGTATATGACTATGTAATTTACAAGCCGGGATATTCGGTTCAGATGGGTACAATCACATTAAACAATGACACTCCTGTTCTTAATGTAACCCTTACAGCAGACAGTCAGCCTGAGGCATACCGCTGGGATTTCCATAATTCGCTTGAACAGTTTACCGGATTTAATGAAAAAACCACAAGCATAGCAAACGCAAACGACTGTCTTGTTATTACTTCAACCGGTGTTGACCCCTATGCCTTCACTCAGAATATGACCGCCAAGGAAATCGGCAACAGAAAAATGCTTGTAATGCGCTACAGAAACGATTCTCCCTATACCCGTTTTGATGTTTATTTTGTAACAAGTGAAAGCGGCGGATACAAATCTCTTAGGTCAACATTACAACCTACAATGCTTGGTTTTGATAATGTGTATATTGACTTTACCGATGTTGCCGAATGGAACGGCTCGCTTAATATTCTCCGCCTTGACCCTGACGGCAAAACCGGAATGAACCCCGCAAACCTTTACATTGACAGCATTGAAATGGTAAGTGTATCAACTGTAAATTATTAATTCCGGTGGATTTTTCTCCACTATGCAACAAGAGCTGCTTAAAAATTTAAGCAGCTCTTGTTTTTATTCACCGTAACCGTTGGGGTTATTGCTCTGCCATTTCCAGCCATCACGGCACATATCATCAAGGTTTCGTTCCGCCTTCCAGTCAAGCTCTTTCTCCGCCTTGGAGGCATCCGCATAGCAATTTGAAGGTTCTTCGGGTATCATTCAGGGTCTGCACAACATTGACAAATCCATCGGAAGCTTTGCAAGAAGCTGTTTCAATTTTGCTCTTGATACCAAGCAGGACATATGGTTTGCATGGACAGGTGCACTTCGCAAAAGAGGAGAGCTTGACGGTCTTACAGACCTGGTGGATTTTGCAGACAAGCTTGAAAAAGCTACAATCCGGACAATTGAAGAAAGCGTTATGACCGGTGACCTTGCGGCACTTTCCACTCTTGAAAACAAGAAAAAGGTTGATACTGAAGAGTTCCTTGTTGAAATTAACGAAAGACTTAAAAAGATGATGTAAAAACCGAAAGCGGAATGTTCAAAACACTCCGCTTTTTACTTTCCTTTCCTATACCTTGTGGGTGTTACCCCTTTTATTTTTTTGAAAACCGCAGTGAAATAAGCGCTGTCGTTATATCCGCATCTCATCGCTATTTCGGTTATATCAAGCTCTGTATTTTCCAACAGTTTTGCACCTTCATTTATTCTCACACCCGTAAGATAATCCGCAAAACCACACCCGGTTTTTCTTCTGAAAAACTTACAGAAATAGCTTTTGCTCATATTCACATAAGCTGCCACATCTTCAAGTCCAAGAGGCTTGTCAAAATTTTCCGCTATGTACTTTGCCGCTTTGCTGATTACAAGCTCCGTTTCCACATCAAATGCACGAATATTATCGTTCTTCAGGCGGATGAGCATTATGAGTAATTCTTCTGTGTAATTCCGAATTAAACTTTCGGAAAATTTATCATTCCTTGCCCACTCGGTTTCGATATCTGAAAGGATTTTTTCAAACATTGCCCTCCGCTTTTTGGGGACATTAAAAATAAAGCTTTTGTCATTTTCAAGACATTCTCCAAAAAGCTCTGTGCCGACAAAATTTTTAGGAATATCCAGCAGGATTCTTTCAATATTTCCCACCTTTTCCCCTACCGTTCTGTGCAATACCATTGGCGGTATTATAACCACGCTTCCACATTCAATATGGTAAAGTGTATCCTCAATAAAATAATTCCGTTCACCGCTAAGCAGATAGTAAAGTTCATAATGACCATGTGTCTGCAAATTATTCATACTGGTCTGCTTATTGCTTACACTTCTTTCGAAAGAGAATTTTTCCATCTGTGAATGTATAACTTGCATTTTTCCGCCTCCAAGGACAATATTTTTATATTATTATGCAATATAGTCCATTTTTTCATAGACAAAATAAATTTATAGTTGTATTATATACTTAGAAATCAAAAAAGTCAACCCCGAAAGGAGAATTTTTTATGAAAAAGAAAAAATATGTACTTGTAGGCACAGGTGGAAGAGCAAGATTGTGGTACGAGGGCGTTGCACGTCTTCACAGCAATTACTGTGACCTTGTTGCACTTTGCGACATAAACCGTACCCGCCTTGAGTTTGGACAATGGATGCTTATTAACGAATTTGGCGGACACGAGGTTGCTCTTTACGGTGCAGACGAATTTGAAAAAATGATAGAGGAGCAAAAACCCGACTGTGTTATTGTAACAACAGTTGACAGAACTCACCACCGATACATAATCAAAGCCATGGAAATGGGCTGTGATGTTATAAGCGAAAAACCCATGACCGTTGATGATGACAAATGTAATGCCATTTTAAAGGCAATTGAAAAAACAGGTAAAAACCTGCGTGTTTCATTTAACTATCGTTATGCTCCCCACCATTCTCAGCTCCGTGAAATTGTAAAAAGCGGTGTTATTGGTGATGTAAAGCAAATTCATTTTGAATGGCTTCTTAACACCTCCCACGGTGCGGATTACTTCAGGCGTTGGCACCGTGACAAACGAAACAGCGGTGGCCTTATGGTTCACAAGGCAACCCATCATTTTGACCTTGTAAACTTTTGGATTAACTCTTTCCCCGTTAAAGTTTATGCTCAAGGCGGCCTTAAGTTCTACGGAAGGGAAAATGCCGAAGAGCGTGGTATTACAAAATTCTACACCCGCTGTCACGGCAGTGAAAACGCCAAAGGTGACCCCTGGGCAATTGATATGGAGTCAAATTCCATGCTTAAAAGCCTTTATCTTGATGCCGAAAAAGATGACGGTTACATTCGTGATCAAAGTGTTTTTGGAGATAATATCAGCATTGAAGATACCATGAATGTAATAGTAAATTACGACAACGGCGCCGTTATGTCTTACTCACTTAATGCATATTCTCCCTACGAAGGACTTAATGTTTGCCTGACAGGTACAAAAGGCAGAGTTGAGATGAAACTTGTTGAAGATATATATATAAACGGTCAGGATGACTCCGCCAAAGAGGGTCTGGTTAAAAGTAAACGTATACTTGTTTATCCTCAGTTTGAACCAGGTTATGAGGTTGAGGTTAACGAGCTTGAAGGCGGTCATGGTGGTGGTGACCCGGTTATGCTTAACGATATTTTCAACCCCGATGCACCTTTTGACCCGTTACACAGAGCCGCAACACACATTGACGGTGCAATGAGCATTATGACAGGTATTTGTGCAAACAAATCAATGGCAACCGGTATGCCCATTAACGTTTTTGACTATGTTGACATTTCAAAAGAAACACTCCGAAAGCTTGGTGAAAACCGATGAAGACCACTTACGACTTTTCAAAAGAACTACTGTTAAAAGTTAAACCATCAATGGCATTTGACGGCAACAATTTTGAAACATGGCAAAAAAGTGCACGCGAAAAACTTTCCTCTCTTTTGGGTATGGAAAATTTTGAAAAATGTCCTGATAGCATTGAAATCGAATATACAAAGGAAATCGAGCACGGCACCGAAACACGTTTCACCTTTGAAAGCGAGGCCGGATACCGTGTGCCTTGCCACATGATTTTACCTAAAGGCGTTAAAAATCCGCCCATACTCATATGCCTTCAGGGACACACTCCCGGTATGCACCTTTCCTTAGGGAGAGAGCTATACCCCGGAGACCTTGATAAAATAGCGGAATTCGACTGTGATTTCTGCATCCGTGCCGCCAAGGAAGGCTTTGCCTCCATTGCCCTTGAACAACGAAACTTTGGTGAGCTGGGCCTTATAAAAGGTATGGCAACCTGCCACGAGCCCTCCTCCAATGCCCTGCTGATGGGCAGAACCACCATTGGCGAACGCCTTTGGGATGTATCACGGCTTATTGATGTTATCGAAACTCATTTTGCTAACAAAGTGGACACTAAAAACATATGTCTTACGGGATTTTCCGGCGGAGGCACCGCAACCGCATACATTGCCGCTCTTGAGGACAGACTCAAACTTGTTATGCCTGCCGTATCCCTTTGTGCTTTCAGATTATCCATTGGAGCAATGAGTCATTGCCTTTGCAACTTTGTGCCCGGTATTGCAAAATATTTTGATATGGGTGATATTATGGCAATGGCATACCCAAAATACTATGTGCAAATTTCGGGGATACTCGACGAAGGGTTCCCTATTGAAGGGTGCCGTGAGGCTTATGCTCAAGGAAGCTTAGCATACAAAGTGGCCGGTGGAGAGGACCGATGTGTTCATATTGAAGGTAAAGGCAGCCATCGTTTTTATGCCGATGAGGCTTGGAAGGTCGTACACAACTTTATAGGAAGATAGCAAAACGCTCCTTGTTTTATACAAGGAGCGTTCTTTTTAATCGTTATAACCGTTAGGATTATTGCTCTGCCATTTCCAGCCATCACGGCACATATCATCAAGGTTTCGTTCCGCTTTCCAGCCAAGCTCTTTCTCCGCCTTTGAGGCATCGGCATAGCAAGTGGCAATATCACCCGGGCGGTTGGGACAGATTTTGTATTTTACCTCTCTGCCTGAAGCTTTTTCAAAAGCTTTTACCATTTCAAGCACCGAGTAACCGTTTCCTGTACCCACATTATAAATATGAACACCGGGCTGACCCGCCTTTTTCTCAACGGATTTAACATGAGCAACGCTCAGGTCAACAACATGGATGTAATCTCTCACACCTGTACCGTCAGGAGTGGGATAATTATTGCCAAAAACAGAAAGCTGTGGTAATTTACCAATAGCAACCTGCTGAATATAGGGCATAAGGTTATTGGGAATCCCCTTAGGGTCCTCGCCTATTTTTCCGCTTTCGTGAGCACCTATAGGATTAAAATAACGAAGAATTGTAATGGAGAACTTATTGTTTGCAACATACAAGTCCTGCAAAATCCCCTCAATCATCAGCTTGGTGGAGCCGTATGGATTGGTTGTGGAAAGAGGAAAATCCTCTAAAATCGGAAGGCTCTTTGGTGAACCGTAAACAGTTGCGGACGAAGAGAACACAATGGAATAAACCTGATGTTTTTCCATAATTTTAAGAAGATTCAGTGTGCCGGTAATGTTGTTATGATAATAAGTAAGCGGCATACTCACACTTTCACCAACAGCTTTAAGACCTGCAAAATGAATTACTGCATCAAATTTTTCTGCACTGAAAACCTCATCGGTGGCATCAAAATCCAAAAGGTCGCATTTGTAAAAGTTGAAGTCTTTTCCGGTAATTTCCTTTATGCGTTCAAGGGATTTTTCACTTGAGTTACACAAATTGTCAAGAACAGCAATTTCATAACCCGCATTCAAAAGCTCTACGCAGGTATGACTTCCAATATATCCCGCGCCTCCTGTAACTAAAATTTTCATTTTGGTTCCTCCTGATTTATTTTTTAATTTTTTTTATCAAGCCCAGCATTCTTGCTTTTATGAAAGCGAAGTTCTGAGTTTTGAAATAAATAACAAACAAAATTGCATTAGAGCTGCAAAACGCCAAAACACCGCGTAAAACAAGCCAAAGTATATTGTGATACGGCATCATATCGAGTATATATTTCAGCACTCCGCCAATTACAATAAGCATGCCGATTCGTGCAACGTAGGTAACATAAAAAGGCAACACCGATCTTTTAAAGCCGAATTTATGTACAATCAGCGGATCAAACCACACAACTGTCAGCAGGCGGCTTACAAGAGGACCAAGGAAAACGCCAATAAGTCCCAGCTCCTGTACCCACCATATTGAAAGCCCCACATTCAGCACAGCCATAACAACCGGGCGGTATTTACCCTGCTGGAACAAACCGTAAGCGTTACGGAACGCTGTTGTTGATGTTTGTACGCCAAACACATAAAAGTTCAGAACAAGAACAAATATCATTGCATCGCTGATGTAAATGAATCCCGGTTCACGAATCCAGAAATGAACAAAGGGGTCAAGCATAACCCACAAAGTTACGGCACAGACACCATAAAACCAGAAATTTGCAAAATGCAAGGCTTTAAAGGTTGAATATGCACGTTCATCGCCTTTAACAAGGCTGCCTCCTTTTATTTCCGCAATAAGGTTGCCTACGCTTGCCATTACGGATTCAAAAACCTGCAAAAGCAGGTTGTTTACCGCACCAATAAGGAAATTATAGTTGGCATAGCTTCCGATTTTCCGTAAACCGTCACTCAAAAAGTTTGCCACAATAATATTGGTGGATGCTGACATCACAACATTGCATATACGGTAAAGGAAAAGGGAATAAACATCCTTTACAAGCTTTTTGATGTCATTTGAAAGGTCATACGCTTTCTGTTTCACCCTTATGAAGGGGTACATTTTATTGCATTTATGTGCAATATACAGGTTTCTGCCTATCTGGAATACTATATTTGTTATAAGATAAAGGTAATAGGTGTAATGCCAATCCCTGAATGTAACAAGCAACACTATCTGGGCCACAGAGGTAAGCAACGCAAAATACATCTGTATGTTTTTTACTATGTACTGTCTCTGGTCAGCAATAAGAAGAGTCTGCTTATATGCTGCAAACATATAGGAAACTGCGGAATTAAGAACATACCAGAAGAATATAAAGCTGATGTTCAGCCCCAAGTCTTCTACTTTATCCATATCTTTTATAAGACCGGGTAAAAAAGGTATAAGAGACATTCCCGCAACAAACACCACAAGTCCTATCACAAAATATACCTTTTTATAAAGATTGGTAAGGGCAGTTATTTTTTCTTCATCGCCATCTGCAAGAGGCTTATAATAGGTGTGTGCCATTGCAACCCCAAGACCTAAGTCTGCAAGAGACAGCATTGTAAGAATATTGCCAAAAAGTCCGTCAAGACCGTTATAGCTAACTCCAAGCACATATATAAATACTGTTCTCACCGCAAAATGAAGCAACTGGGTTATTATGTTACTGCTCAGCGAAAAAAACACATTTTTAACTGTTTTTTGTGAACGCGATGCCGTCAAAAAATCATCTCCGTTTATTATTTCAAAAGCTCCTGCACGCTGTATACTTTTGATATATATTCCGGCATAACAGCCTCAAGCTTTTCTTTTATTTCCGCGCGATGTTCAATGAGGTTCATTACCTCTTTTGTAACCGCCTCTGAGTCGGATATATTATAAACCGGTACCACAAAATGTTCATCTGTACCAAAAAGGTCGGTTGCTATACCCTTTGATTTTACCGAATAGCCAATAACAAGAGTCGGCACGCAGGTAGAATATGCCGCAATTGTAGAATGGGTTCTTGCTCCCACATAAACCTCACAGTTTGAAATTATATATTTCAGTTCAGGAGCAGAAAGATTTTCGTTATCAACAAGCAGAACCCGACTTGAATCTGCATATTTTTCATAAATAATTTTCAGCACAGACAAATCCGCATTATTCATAACATGAGGAATAAGCACAATTGAAAAATCTGTTTTATCAAGCACTGTATCTATCATGTTATAGTATGATTCAATCACTTTTTCTTTATCTCCGCCGTATTTACTGCGGAGAATAAGATTGCTAAGGTTTAGTCCCATCATTTTACCGGCGTTCCAGCCTTCCGGAAGTGAGCACTCTTTTTTTTCCATTACAAAAGCAGGGTCCGGAAAATATTTAACTTCCTTTACACCGGCCTCCTGCATATTTTTAAGAGAGATACTGTCACGGGCGGTAACTGCATCACACTTATTAAACCCGTCAACAACTGTTTTGTTAAGATTTTCCTTTCCCATTGAGCAGTCATACATGACAAGCTTTGCATTGTTCTGTTCTTTTAAAAGCTGATACAAAAAGCTGTTTCCTGTGAAATTATATTCAGGAGAAACATCAAAGTTATCCCCCGCCATAACTATAACAACATCGGCTTTCTTGGCTGCCTCAAGAAGCTTTTTATACCGTATTTTTGCCGCAAGGCGTTTGTTCTTGAGAACTCTTTCCGCAAAAGCCGAAAAAAGGGCCTTTGGCGATTTTTTTGAAGAGAAACTCAGGCGTTTTACATATTCGTCAATTCCTGGCAAATCAACAGCAGCTGAAAAATTGCCTTCCGCAGAGTTAAGGATTATTTTTGTATTCCGGTCCATATTTTTACAAATGTGAGTGATTCCCCTGACAAGTGCCTCGGAACCACGGTTGTACATTACAGACTGAATAATTATAAGTACAGTTTTCATAACAGTCCTTCTTTCACTTTATGGCTTTGAGAAAAGCAAGCGACTTTTCCCTTTCGGCCTTTAAAACCTCATATACCATTTCAAAATCCACATTTTCACATGTAGCTTTGCCATCAACAATAAGTCTGTCCGAAAGTCCGAACAGCTCAAGGATATCCTCCATCCGTGAGTTTCTTGAATTTTTCACATTGTGCAACTCAACAAAAAAGTTTTTACCAAGATTAATCGAAAATGCCGTTCCGTGGAAGGAGTTTGTTACCACCATTTCAGCTCTATCGAACAAATCAAGAAATTCTGACGGGCCTATATCCCTCGCATAGGTAATTCCTTTTCTTCTGCCGTTTCCGATACATACTATTTCAAGATTCTCCTCTTTTGCCTTTTTTTCGGCAAAATCCAAAAGAGACGGAGAATTAAACAACATATATACCAGAAGGAATTTCTTCTTTCCGTAGCTCGAAGGCTTTGCAAGCTTTCTCCAGGTTTCGCCATCCACCAGAAGTGTAGGGTCAAGAACAACGGTTGCTTCTCTTCCGGCTATGTTTTTCACAATTTCCGCGCCCTGGTTTTCCCGTACTCCTATATATTTATAATCATTTATAAGCTCACCTGCAACACCGGAATATTTTTCGTCAAGGCTTGCAACGCCAAAGCTTGCAGCATAGGAAGCCTTCTTGTCATGATCTGTAAAATCAAGAAAGAAAGTTTTATCAAAGCCGGTACATTCAGGATTCCACACCTGATCACTACCTGTAACAAACACATCATAGCCCGCATTTTTTAGTGCGTAGGTATCTGCACAGTATTCACCCGTGGGAATAAGCCTCAAAAAGTTTTTAAAAGCGTTCTTTTTCTTCCTCATCCTGCAATACCCAAGCATAAACGATGCCGCTTTTTTAGGTGAGTTCACCTTTGAAAACGAGAATTTATGAAAGCTGTTTTCAATATGTGGGTTGCGGTAATCGGCAAGCTCTGCTTCAAAACCAAGAAGGTTCATTGTGTGTACAAGCGCATATGCCTGAAGCGCCGCACCGTAATTTATTGCACGGTGAAATGTCAGAATTCCGGCTTTCATTTTTCTTCCCCTTACTTTACAAATTTTCTTTTTAGGTTATACACAAAGGCCATTGCTGAAACAAGGCTGTATATGCCTTTTACATTTTTTCTCATATGCATACGGTAGTACAGTTTAACAGTTCCACGGTAACTACACCCTGTTTTTTCAAATTCCTTTCGTGTAAATTCATCTGAAACTACTGTTTTTATACATTCCTTCAACGCCTCATTATTAACCTTTGCATTACGCTTCATATGGAAAAATGCTCTCAGCATTTTATTCACAAAGCCTTTACGGATATGTTCTTCTACATCCTTTAATCCGTATTTTTCAGAGTAAAAAATTTTTTTCTCATAAACAGGCACAAAGCCTTTTACAGTTTCGGGTCGTATATTATTTGCCGCAGAGCCCTGTCTGATTATGTACAGGTAAATGCTTTCCTTTACATATTCAAGGCTCTGTATTTTATCGCAATAATCAAGTAAAAAACAGGTGTCCTCACCGTTTATTACCCCCGCAGGAAATTCTATTTTATATTTTTCAATAATTTCTCTTTTAAAAACTTTATTCCACACAGCATTTGTGTGCGTTTCAGTCATAAGATTTTTCATCATAAGGGCCGCTGAGTCCTCGGTTTGTTCAAAGGCTTGTCGGTTTGTGAAACTTTCAAGCTCAAAAACCCTTCCCTGAGTTTCATATTGGGAATCAAAAACATACAAATCCAGTCCACTTTCGAGCCTGGTGCATATACTTTCTACTGCACCTGCTTCAATAATATCATCTGCATCAACAAACCATATGTATTCTCCACAAGCATTTTCCATGCCGACATTTCTTGCTGTGCTCACCCCACCGTTTTCCTTGGAAATAAGCCTGAAATTTTCAATTCCCGCGGAAAACTTGCAGATAAGCTCTTCCGAATTATCTCCCGAGCCGTCATTAACCACAATAAATTCCGTATTTGTGCAGACATTTCGTTTTATCTGCTCCATAAGGTCTTGTATGTAGTCTTTTCCGTTATAAACCGGAATAATTACAGATAATAACATACTTCTATTTCCTTTCAGTTTCCGTTTTATCCATAAAACCCAAAATGTTTTCCTCATACAAATTACAACAAGCAAACGCAAGAGAAAGATAAATGTATGCAAACTTATTTAAAAATGCTCCCGCCGTAAGCTGATTTACAAGTTCGGTTACCATAATTACCATAACAAGTATTGCCATGTGATTTTTATTTTTTATACTTTTATAAAGCTTGCTTCCAATGTACACATACATTCCGTAAAAAATGGAGGTTCCGATTATTCCAAAGCTGACCATTGACTGAATATAATTGTTATGAGCCGGTCTCATTATACCGTACTCCATTTCATAAAGTACATTGTACTGCTCTGTTCCGTAACCGAACAGCGGATTGTTTTTTATAAGTTCCAGACCGAAGCGTATCATATCCACTCGCTTGGCAATGGAGTTGTCACCGCTTCCCAGGTCTCCGCTGTCAAAAACATCAAGCATGGCTGTAAATCGCCTGAAGAATGGCTGAAGTGCTTCAATGTTGTAGAAAACAGCAAATAAAAGAATACACACTCCCAATGCAACCACAATCTGAGAAACACGGATTTTACCGTTTTTAAGAGCTATAATAAGTGCTGTTGCCGCAATTACAACAATGATTGATTTTCTCGAACCGGATGCAAAGGAGAAAACCAGCGGTATTACTGCAAGAAAAAGAAACACCTTCTTTTTCTTGTAAATTACATTGTACATCGCTATAAGGAAGGCTATTGCACAGTAATACCCGAAAGCATTCGCCTGGTTAATTTCTGTGCCGATACGGGTTCCCTTCATCATCATATTAAACACTCCCACGGGTCCGTATCTTAAAATTGTCTGTCCGCACATTACCATAGTACCCCAGAAAATACTCTGGAAAACACTATCCAGTTCACTTTCCGTTTCCACAAGGTTATATACTATAAACACAAGGGCAAGTATCTGATAAAGAGTCATATTTCTGCTGAAGGCAATATCAAAATCCGGGCTCCAGAAACAGCTCAGACTGGAATATAAAGCATAACTAAAGAAAAAAACATATATCTTCCCCTTGTTAATACGAGGGTTTGTTACCATATGAAGACAGAAAAAGCCTAAAGTTATTATAAATAATGCCTTTGATATTAAATTAAGGCTGGTGCTGTAAACCATTGTATAAAGTGTTGCTATGTAAAAATATAAGCTAATCAGCGCCACTTTTCTGAAATCAATTTTCATAACCTGCTCCTGTTTCTGTTATTTCTCATAGTATTTATGCATTGTGTCAATAATCTGTTTTGTGTATTCGGAAAACTCCGGATAAAGAATTTTATATTCCTCAGTCTGCTCAAGTTTTGTGAAGAAATCAAAATAACCTTTGTATAGTTCAGATGAAATTACATCTTTTTCCGCTCTCATAGGAGCCTCTCCCCTGAATGTTCCGAAATGAATGCCATGATGTGGACGGTAGCTGTATATTCCGCTGTTCTGACTTATGTTATATCCGGGTTCAGCTTCCTCCAGAAGTCCGAATCCGCAGGCAATCATCAAATCATAAAGAAGCATTTCATCCCTGAAAGAACATAAATTATATTTTTTTGATTTTCCCTCCGCCAGAAGATTAAGTTCATTAATAAACTCATCTCTTACTTCGAGAAGCCTGGGGTAGTATTCCTTTGTCTTAACAAAATGAAGTCCGCTTACCTTTTTCACTCTTGTTTCTTTATCTCTGTAGTATTTTATGCTTTGTCCTATACCGAACTTTATAAAGTTGCGCGCAGCAAATTTACTAATAAGCTTTTTGTTAAGTCCGGATGTTCTCATGACATTGCTGATGGGCTTGCCAATTGTTTCACAATGGCGAAGATGTTCTTCATACATAGGTTTTTCTTCAGGGCACACAAGAATATCGATATCACCCACGTAAACTGAGTCGTATTCCTCGAAAGCCTCATCGTACATAAGCCATCTTACACATTTGCCGATAGCAACATATTTTCTTGCTTTTTCAGTAAGACCTAAGTTATCGTTATAATTTTCTACAATTGTTACATCATAATCCTTAAAAAGCTCAAGATTTTTCTTTATATTCGGAAGAAGTGGTCTGTCAAGGTAAATTCTTGCACCGTAATCAGGATAAACCTTAAACAATGAGAGCAAGAATAACGGAATATACTCCTGATAGCTGTCGCCAAAAGCGTATTTTACCATACACAATTTTTTCATAGGGTTTCTCCTTCCCTTTAAAGATTTTCTCTATACCAATCAATAGTAAGTTCAATGCCGGCGTCAAAGTCATAATCCGGGTCATACCCAAGAAGGGCTTTTGCTTTGGAAATATCAGCATTTGAATGCTTTATATCTCCTGCCCGGTCAGGACCGAACTCAGGAGTTATACTTTTACCCATAAGCTCGCAAAGCTTATTGTAAAGGTCAATAAGGTAAACCCTTCCGCCATATGCAATGTTGTAAACCTGACCTGTTGCCTCGGAAGGGGCAAGCATACCTTTAAGGTTTGCTTCTATGACATTTTCAATATATGTAAAATCTCTTGACTGTTTTCCGTCACCGTTAATTGTGGGTGCCTGATCATTCAGCAGATTTTTTACAAACTTCGGAATAACCGCAGCGTAAAAACCATTGGGATCCTGCCGTCTGCCGAAAACATTGAAATATCTGAAACCTATGGTTTCCAGACCGTAAAGCTTTGTGTAAAGTCTGCCGTATTCTTCACAGACTTTTTTTGTAAGTGCATACGGAGAAAGAACATTGCCAATGCGGCCTTCACTTTTCGGCAAGGTTTGTTCGTCGCCGTATACAGAAGAGCTTGAAGCATAAACAAAACGCTTTACACCCTGTCTGCGTGCCGCCTCCATCATATTGAGGGTTCCTCCGATATTTATATCTTCATAATCCAGAGGAAGCTCTATGCTTCGGGGTACGCTGCCCCAAGCCGCCTGATTCGATACATAATTTATACCCTCACAGGCTTTCATACAGGTATCAAAATCTCTTATGTCTCCTTCTAAAAGTTCAAAATTTTCACTTTTTAAAAATCTCTCAATGTTTTCCCTTTTTCCGGTTGAAAAATTATCCAGGCATCTTACAAAATAACCCATATCAAGCAATGCCTCACAGATATTTGAACCAATAAAACCTGCTCCACCCGTCACAAGGAATCTGCTTCCCTCAGGAAATTTCAAGTGTTTATATCCCACAAAAATACACTCCCGTTAAAAATTAAAGTCTCCAGTAAATGTAGCCTGCCTCCGCAACTTCTTTTCTGTCCAGAATGCTCTTTACATCAACAAGCACCTTCTTGTTGTTGGGAGCGTTTTTAAACAGCTTATCAATTTCGGAAAGACCCATCTTTGCGAATTCATCATGAGCAACCGCTATGATAACTGCATCCATATCCTTAATTTCCGACATATCTGTAAACCTAACACCATATTCATGAAAAGCCTCATCGCTGTCTGCTGTTGGATCAGCAATAACAGGGTCTATTCCGTATTCTTTAAGCTCATTTAAAATATCCACAATCTTACTGTTTCGGGTGTCAGGGCAATTCTCCTTAAAGGTAAAACCAAGAATTGCAACCCTTGATGTGCGGATAGGAGTATCTGCCTTGATAAGGCTTTTTACAACATTTTCCGCAACATATTTACCCATATCGTCATTGATTCTTCTTCCTGAAAGAATAATCTGTGAATGATAACCAAGCTTTTCAGCCTTGTATGTAAGATAGTAGGGGTCAACACCAATACAGTGACCGCCAACAAGACCCGGAGCAAATTTCAGGAAGTTCCATTTTGTGCCGGCAGCTTCCAGAACCTCTTTTGTATCAATGCCCATTTTGTTAAAGATAATAGAAAGCTCGTTCATAAATGCAATGTTAATGTCTCTCTGGCTGTTTTCAATAACCTTTGCCGCTTCAGCCACTTTAATGCAGGAGGCTCTGTGCACTCCCGCTTCAACAACAAGCTCGTAAACCTTCGCAACTGTATCCAGAGTTTCATCGTCCATACCTGAAACAATTTTAACAATTGTTTCAAGACGGTGTACCTTGTCACCGGGGTTAATACGCTCAGGGGAATAACCCACCTTGAAGTCTACACCACATTTAAGGCCTGATTCCTTTTCAAGAATCGGAATACAAACATCCTCGGTAACTCCGGGATAAACTGTAGATTCATAAACAACTATTGAACCTTTTGTAAGGTTCTGACCAAGAATTCTGCTTGCACCTTCAACAGGAGCAAGGTCAGGGGTTTTATCCTCACGAACCGGAGTGGGAACAGCCACAATGTGGAACTTTGCTTCTTTGAGACGGGCAGGGTCACAGGTAAAATCTACCGCGGTTTTGCTGATAACCTCGTCACCCACCTCCCTTGTGGGGTCAATGCCCTGCTTATAAAGAGCAATCTTTTTTTCGTTAAGGTCAAAGCCTACAACATCAACCTTTTTCGCAAATGCCATGGCTATGGGCATACCCACATAGCCAAGACCAACCAGAGATATTTTTTCCTGTTTATTTATTATTTCTTCATATTTTACCATTGTTCTTACTCCTCACTTTTTATATTTCATCAAACAGCTTTTCATATTTTTCCATCATTTTTTCCCGGTCAAGGCTTTCGGCCTTAACCTTTGCCGCATTTATAAGCCTCTTTGAAAGCTCCGGGTCGGTTATCGCTCTTTCAAGAGCTTCTGCAAATATTCTGTGGGTAATATCTGTGTTTTTCAGGTCGAAATCCGGCTTGTTCTGTAAAAATGCCGGAGTAATTATTCCGTAATCTCCCACAGTAAATTTCTCGCCGGATATTTCAGCATTTTTATTTTCAAAAATAATTTCAGCCGGTCCTGTTTTACAGTTGGTTGATACAACCGGGACACTCACCGCCATAGCTTCAACTAATGCATTAGGAAACCCTTCACTTATGGAACTCATAGCGTATACCGATGAGTTTTTGCAATACTTGAATGGGTTGTCCGAATATCCTGCGAACCTGATATCCGCAGAACACTTGGATTGTTGTGCCATTTCGTGTATTTTTTCTTCAACGCTACCCATATGACCCACAAAAAGAAGCCCCGCATCGGGAACCTTTTCCTTAAGAATTTCAAATGCTTTTATCAGGTTCCAATGACCTTTTTCAGGCACAAATCTTCCTACCGCGGTTATTGTCCGGTGAGTTTTCATAAACTCACTAAGCTCTCCCTCTACGGGTTCTTCAGCCTTTTGCCGTATTTTCTCAATATCAAACAAATTATACAGAACAAAAGTCTTTTTCTCATCTTCAGGATATTTTTCAAGATAGATACTGCGCATACCCTCCGAGTTGAACAAAATGCCGTCGCTTACTTTGCAAAGCTTTTTGTATGTTTGCATATTCTGTTCAAGGAACAGCGCACCACGACAGGATATAAGCCTTTTTGCCTTTGCGCGTGAATATGCATTTGTATTATCTGCCGCAGATGTAAAGCTGCACACCAGGTCAATTTTTTCTTTTTTGACAAATTTCCTCAGGGCTCTGATTCTTTTCAGCAGATTCAGTATTTTTCCTGTTTTTCCGCTTACTGCCGGCAGTTTTAAATCTACCAGCGTTCCTCCGTATTCATAGGCAATGTTCTCCGAATCAAAAACCACCATAAAAACATTATAGTTTTTACTGAACATCGTTGAAAGCCTTGCCGCAATACGCTCACTGCCTCCGCTATGAAGGTTGGGTACAAGAAAAGCTATGTTTTTCATGTTTCCGCCTCCATTCTTTTCTGCAATATCTTTATTGCGTTGTCTGCGTCATATTCCTCAGCCTTCACAAGGCAGTTTTTTTTCAATTTATTTATCTCTTCCGGGTTTAAAGCAACCATTTCAAGCAACTCTTTAAGCTTTTCAAAATTCCCGAATTCAAAGGAAATGCCCGTGATTCCCTCATCGACTATATCGTTGCAGGAATTCCACCTTGATGCAATTACCGGAACACCTGCACAATAAGAATCTATGATGGATCCCGGAATACCCTCTGTTTTAAATTTGGTGGGAAACACCTGCAAAAAATAATTTTTTACAGTATCCCTTGCCTTGTTGCTTTCAACAACACCCATATAGCGGATATGTTCACCAAAACCCGCACTTAGCTTTTCAAACCTTTCCCGGTAATCATCCTCTATCGGTCCGTATATATCAAGGGTGTATATTAGTTTGTTTTTGTTTATATCATTTACTGTTTCTACCAGCTCTTCTATGCCTTTCTGCTCTGTAACTCTGGCAAAAAAACACAGTTTGAGCGGAAACTCACTCTGATACACCAATTGGTCTTCCCGCAAAATTTCCATATGCTTGAAATTAGGGAAAATACAAGCTTTTTCCACACCAAGACCATTCAGCTCATCTTTAAGGGTACGGGTCTCCACAAAAACTCCGTCAAGCTTTTTTACGCTTTTAAGCAGTCTCTTCTTTTTTGCAAGAAGTTTACCAAGCCACGCCCCAATTACAACATAATGAATTTTGCATCTGTATTTGTTTTTTACGGCTGCACCTATAGGAACAAGTACTTTAACCGCACTTCCGGCAGGCAACATAACGATATTGTCGCACCGCTTCATAAATTTCAGAAACCCCATAACCGAGGTTACCGGTTTTTTCCTGAATCCGTAGGTATTATACTGTGCAACATTTTCTTTTCCGTAAACCTCGCACAGCTTTTCCCACAGATTAATGGTTTTTACGGTTTGTCCATTGGTAATAGTATGCTCTGTATCAAAATTACCGCAAACTCCTACCTTATATTTTTTCATAAACTCTCTTCTTTCAGTTTGTTTTTTCACAAAACTGCTGCGTATAAAACCGTGTACTTTTCTGATTATAAAATTCCGTTTATTACGGCATCAAGCTTACGGGTTGCTTCATCCCGGGAATATATTTCCGCGGTTTTTTTGCAGTTTTTCGCGTAAGCTTCCGCAATATCCGGATTGTTCTTTATCCACAAAATTCTTTCTGCCATTTTTTCGGGCGTAAGCTCCGAAAATCCGCATTGCTGTTTTTCCAGCACTTCTTTTTGCCATCCGCCGTAGTTAATTACCGTAGGCAGACCCGCTGCAAGAAAATCGAAAAACTTATTTGCGCTGTTATCCTCAAGAATTTTATATTTTGTATCAACACACATAAACCCGACAGATGCTCTTTCGGTAAGGCTTGCCACCTCACGCTTTGGAACACCGTCCCGTATGTCCACATTTGTAATATGCTCTTCGATTACCCGTTTTTTAAGAGCTTCTTTTCTGTTACCTTCTCCTACAAGAAGGAACCTTATATCGCTGTCCTTTTCTGCAACAAGCTTAGCTGTATCCAGCACAAAATCAAGTCCGTTCACAATACCCATTGTGCCGGGATGTATGCACAGAAAAGGTTCTTTTTTTCTGTTTTCTGTAATTGTATCAATATCGCTGTAAAGATACAGATTTGCTATATTTTCAATGGTTGTAAGCTTCTCTTCGGGCACACCCTTCCTGAGTATATTTTCATACATTCCCTTTGACAACGGAATTATATGTGCCGCGTTTTTATAAATAAGCCTTTCACCGAACTTAAGAATTGCAATTACAGGCTTCGAGGTTATAAACCCCATTTCTATGGGGATATCCGGCCAGACATCCCGGACCTCAAAAACCATTTTGCATCTTTTAAGCTTTTTTATAATTACCGCAGGAAACCCTACTGTAAGTGGTGTTGAGGTTGCATAAACAACATCCGGCTTTTTTACCCTTAGCCCTTTAAGGGTTCCTTTAACCATAAACTTTGCAAAGGACATAATCCTCTGCATTTTTGACATATGATTACTGTATTTTGTATTTGTGGAAACGACCTCAAGATTTTCCATTGAAAACCCTTCCGGAATGCTTTCCGCCGTGATAACACACACCTTGTGCCCCTTTGCGGTAAGATGCTTTATAAACTCAAAGGAGCGCACACCCTCATTGGGCTTGAAATACTGATGAATATAAATTATCCTCATTTAACCCTTCACCCTCTTCCGAAGCAACGGCGAACGGCTTTAATTACTCTGTCAAGGTCTTCCCGGGTCATTTTGGTATCGCTGGGCAGACATACTCCGCTGTTAAAAATATCTTCACTATAGCTACCACTGGATTTCGTGGTTACAAAGCCGTATTTTTCAAAAAACGGTTGATGGTGCATAGGCTTCCATACAGGTCTGCTTTCAGCCTCCACCTCATCCAGAGCAAGCATAACATCAAGAGGCTTCACCGGGCTTTCCGGTGCAATTCTTATGCAGGAAAGCCAGAAATTAGGCTCTGTACCTTCGGTTATTGGGTTCATTGAAATTTCTTCAATATCAGCAAACGCTTCTTTATATGTATTATAAATATTGGTTTTCTGCCGGATTCTTTCATCAAATACCTTGAGCTGACCCCTTCCGATTCCTGCAACAATGTTGCTCATACGGTAGTTATAGCCAAGTTCCGAATGCTGATAGTGTCTTGCAGGGTCTCTTGCCTGAGTCACCCAGAAACGGACCTTTTTGATAGCTTCCTCATCGTCGGATACAAGCATACCGCCACCCGATGTGGTAATGATTTTGTTGCCGTTAAATGAATATATGCCGAATTTTCCGAAAGTTCCCGTTTCCTTGCCGTGATATTTTGTACCCATACTTTCTGCGGCATCTTCAATAAGAACTGTGCCGTGCTTTTCGCATATTGCCATAATTTCATCAAGCTTGCACGCCTGTCCATATAAATGAACCAGAATCACCGCCTTGGGGTTGGGGTATTTTTCAAAAGCTTTTTCAAGTGCCTTGGGGCTCATTCCCCAGTTATCCTCATCACAGTCAATAAACACGGGAGTGGCGTGCTGGTAAATTATTGGGTTTGCCGAAGCTGAAAATGTAAGAGAAGAACAAAAAACAACATCTCCTTCGCCTACACCTGCCGCACGCATTGCCATATGTATTGCTGCAGTACCTGCCGAGAGAGCCGCCCCGTAGCCTATGCCCATACGCTTTGCTGTTTCCTTTTCAAATTCATCTACATTTTCGCCCAGAGGAGCGATCCAGTTTTTTGCAAAAGCATCCTGAATGTAATACATTTCCTCTCCGCCCATATGGGGTGATGACAAAAAGATTTTTTTCATATCCGTTCACCTTTTCTCCTACGGTGTACAAATTGCTGCGAAAAGAATGTAAAAGTACACTTAATCCCTTTTTATTTATTTGCAAAGTAGATTCTTGCATATTTTTCATAATATGCGTAAATCTGTTTCTTTTGTTCTATTGAAAGCCTTGCAGAGGCTATCTGCTTGCATCTTGCATAATCGATTTTGCCGCTTTCAAGCATTGCCTTTATTTCCCTTTTATCGTCAGCTGTAAGAGCCGATTTCACAATGCCTATTGCCGCCGCCTTATCTGCCGTTGTAACAAGAGCCTGAATTTCCTGAAGCTCCTGATTGGTAAGTTCACTCAGCTGTTTAATGGCAACATCAGTTGTGGATTTTGGTTTTTCATCAGTCTGAGGTTTTTTAACCCTATGGGAAACACCTGCCTGGTCCTTAACCTCTATGACAGTTTCATCAGTATCGGTTTCGTCAGCAAGTACATATTCTTCCCCATCCTCGCTTACAACCTTTTCCGGGGCCTGCTCCTTCTCAGGTTCGGGTTCATTGTTACTTTCGTTTTCACGCATTTCGTCAATGACTTCGTTATAGACCTTATCGAAAATAAAATCCAAAGCAACCTTTCGAACAACAAAAAAAGCCCCCGTGCCAACTGCAATAACGATAAAAATAATTATTAAAGCTTTTATTTTTTTACTCATTTTTTGCTCTCCTAAAAGGAAAAATCACTATACAAAAGTATTTTTGCATTTGTATTTAAATCCTTAACAAAGCCTCTGCCATACTTTTTTTCCAGCTTGTTAACAGCTTTCTCTATGCGGTTTGGCCGACGCTCTGCATCATGTGTGTCCGACCCAAGAACAACCATTTCGCATTTTGATGCAAACTGTTTAATGGCTTTTCTGTATTTAAAAGAAAACACATCATCTGCGTTAATCTGTACACACACCTCCATATCAAGAAGGTGCATTACCTTTTCAACATTTTCCTTGTTCGGAAAATACCTTTCCAGGTGGGCAAGCACCGGGATAATATCCCTTTGCCTCAGCTTATAAATTTCATTGAAAACCCACCCGGTCCATCTGCCTATGGGCATTTCAACGAGCATACATCTTGTATCACCTATGCAAAGTCGGGTAATATCCTCCTTGTCAGCAGTTCCGGGCAAAAGATATACCTCCGCTGCCGGAATGATTTCAGGGCATAAAACCCCTGCTTTTTCTGCCGCCTCAAAAAGCATCTGCATCGAGTTGGAACGTTTTTCAAGAAAAATACCGGTATCAATTTCATCAATATTAAAATGTGGTGATGCAACAATTGTATCAATTCCCTGAGCGGTTGCCTGTTTTAACATTTCAACCGCTTTTTCAGGGGTTTTAGCTCCATCGTCAATACAGGGTAAAATGTGCGAATGGAAATCAATCATCCTTTTTCACCTCTGTAAATTTCATTTTTAGTTTTTTTCCTGAGGGTCTTCATAAGCATCGCCGTAGCCATAGCCATATTTATTTCCATAGCCGTATCTGCCATAGCCATATTTGTAACCGTACTTGCTGTAACCATATTTACTGTAACCGTATTTACCATAACCGTATTTATTATAGCCATATTTACTGTAACCGTACTTACCGTACTTTTTGTAGCCGTACCTTCTGTATCCTCTGCGATAGGAACGGTAGGTGTATCTGCCTTCGTATTCCTTTCGTTCAACAGAGTTAAGGATGAATCCCAACACCTTCGCTCCTGCAAACTCAAGAGTTTTAATGCTTCGTTCAACAGCTTCCTTATTTGTTATGTTATGACGCACAACAAGTACAACTCCGCTTACCTTTTTGGAAAGAATAGAGGCATCGGTAACTACATTAATTGGCGGAGTGTCTATGAAAACATAGTCGTATCTGCCGGAAAGGGTTTCCAGAAGTGCATCCATTTCTCCCGATGCCAGGAGCTCTGCCGGGTTAGGGGGAATGTTACCTGCTGTAATAATATCCAGACCGATATCCTCCTTATGGTTGATACAGCTTTCAAGTGTTTCAAAACCTCCAAGTATGTTGGAAAGACCTTTTTTGTTTTTAAGGTCAAAATATTTGTGTGTGCGGGGTTTACGCATATCCGCGTCAATAATTACAACACGGTCACCCATCTGTGCAAAAGCAATTGCCAGGTTTGCACAGGTTGTGGATTTACCTTCACCGGGGTTAGCCGAAGACACAATAAGGGCTTTACATGGGTCGGTGCTTTTAATTGAGAACATAATGTTTGTTCTTGTTGCCTTATATGCCTCTGTTATATCAAAAGGAGTCTGCTTGCTGAGAAGGGTTGACCTAAGACGGTCCTCCTCCTCCTTCTTAATTGCCGCACGCAGCTCTTCATCTGTCATTTTTTTATTTTTTACATTCTGCTGTATTTCGGACTCCGGAGCCTGATTTACGGTTACGGGAACCTGAGCTTCGGTTGTTACTTCCTGCAGATTTTCTTTTTTGTTTTTCTTAGCCATTGCTCTTTCCCTCCCTATTAATCCATTTCAGGTATTACGCCGATAATCGGTATGTCAAACTTTTTAAGGTCTTCTTCGGATTTTACCCTTGTATCAAGAAGACGGATAAATATTATTATAACCGCACCAATAACCAGACCCAGCACAAAGCCCACAATTGATTGAAGACGGATGTTGGGAGCTACCGGGTTTTTACTGTCTGTTCCTTCATCAATAATTTTAGCGGTGGAAACGCCTACAATTTCAACAAGCTCTTTCTCGCCAACTTCCATTATGGAATCTACCAGAAATTTCGCCTGCTCCGGATCGTTACAGGTGATGGTTATTTTCAAAACCTCTGTTTCGTTTGCAGGAGCCATTGTTACCCTGTTACGGATATTGGATGCGCTGTATTTGTAACCTTTTTTTCCGGCTCTTTCGGAAACCTGTTTTAAAACCTTATCACTTTTAAGGACCTCAATACAAGTCAGAACAGAACGCTGTGATGCCGTAATAACAGCGGTACTTCGTTCTCCTTCACCTTCTGATGTACTGTCATTGTTACCTCTGTAGGTGTCAATATACATTCTGCCCACGGAAACATATTCCTTTTCCTGAATAAACTTACTGTATCCGTATGTGGTCATACCAAAAACAAGTGACAAAATAACAGGTACCCACCACTTTTTCAGCACCTCCTGGACAAGTTCAATAACATCTACTTTTTCAAGCATAAAAAAACACCCCTTCTTTTATCGTTTGCATACATACCGCAATTTTATCATCCTATATATTTTAGCACAGTATCGATTAAAAGTCAACCTAAAAATGCAAATTATACCCCAATAAAATGGTTAAAAATTCTTTTTTTGCATTTTATAAATTAAGGTATTGTTTTTTTTTGAAAAATAGTATATAATTTAATCTGGAGGTGTTTAAATGACAATCCGTGAAAGAACCTACGAAACCGAGGAAATGTTATTTTGTCCTCAGGCAACATTTTCAAAAAACTGCCGGGGCAGAAGCATACCGGAGGAGCCTTGTCCTCTCCGTACCGCTTTTCAGCGTGACCGTGACAGAATTATACATTCCAAAGCCTTCCGCAGGCTTAAACATAAAACTCAGGTTTTCCTCATTCCCGAGGGTGACCATTACCGAACAAGACTCACTCATACCCTTGAGGTTTCCCAGATTGCCCGGAGTCTCGCAAGAATACTCCGCCTTAACGAGGATTTAACCGAGGCAATTGCCCTGGGTCATGACCTGGGGCACACTCCCTTCGGTCATACCGGAGAACGCACTCTCAATGAGGTCTTTGGCAATTTCAAGCACAACGAACACAGTCTCCGGGTTGCTGAAATGGAGGGACTTAACCTTACCTTTGAGGTAAAGGACGGTATGCTTAACCACAAAACCAGCGGAAAGCCCTCCACCCTTGAAGGCAGACTTGTTCAGCTTTCTGATAAATTTGCCTATGTAAATCACGACCTCAGCGATGCTTTAAGAGGCGGAATAATTACTCCGGGTGATATTCCTGCACATTGTCTTGAGGTTCTTGGCAACAGTCATTCAAAACGAATTAATACTCTTATTTCCGACATAGCAAAAAACGGTATTTTAGGCGGTAAAATTGAGCTTTCCCCTCACATTGCAGAGGCCTTTTCAGAGCTCCGTGATTTTCTTTTCAAAAATGTGTATGCTGATAATGTTGCAAAGGATGAAGAGGTAAAAGCAAACAAAGTAATTTCCTCACTTTATTTTCATTTTATCGCTCATCCGGAAGACCTTCCCGACGATGAAAAACAGCGTCTTGAAAACGATGAAGTCGACCGTATTGTCTGTGACTACATAGCCGGAATGTCGGATTTTTACGCAATAAACGAATTCCGCAGGCTTTTCATTCCGGAAGCCTGGGGTATAATTTAACATCAAAGAGGTATGCATAAACACTCACCACAGCCGGATAGTGAAGTATTTGCATACCTTTTTTGTTTTTTATTGAAGGATTTCATTTTTCAATGTCGAATATAGCATTTAAAGACAATCGTTTTTACATTATTACGGGAAAGGAGAAAATTATGGCTTCATATTATCCGGACGAGCTTATCAGCGAGGTTATTGCCGCCAACAATCTTGTTGATGTTGTAAGCGGCTATGTAAAATTAAAAAAGACCGGTAACCGTTATGTGGGGCTGTGTCCTTTCCACGGAGAAAAAACTCCTTCCTTCCATGTTTCCGCGGACAAGCAGTTGTATCATTGTTTCGGCTGCAACGAAGGAGGAAGTGTTGTTCAATTTATTATGAAGGCTGAAAACCTTGATTTTGTCGAAACAATAAAGTTTCTTGCTGCAAGAGCCGGCATAAGCCTTCCCGAAGGCAACGAACAGTCCTCTGACGGTGAGTTTTTCCGTCAGAAGCAAAAGGTTCTTGAAATGTATGTTTCTGCCGCTCGCTTTTATCATGCACAATTAAAGGAAGAAAGCGGCAAAACAGCCTTGGGTTACCTTTCGGCACGAGGGCTTGACAACAGCACTATCACCCGTTTTGGCATGGGCTATTCTCCCGATTCCTATGATGGTCTTTACAATCATTTCAAAGCTGCCGGTTATTCGGAGGACCTTATGCTCCTTTCCGGGCTTGTTCGCAAAAGTGATAAAAACGGAAAGCTTTATGACTTTTTCCGTGACCGTGTTATGATTCCCATTTTCGATATCCGCGGCAATGTTATTGCCTTTGGCGGAAGAACAATGTCCAAAACTGAAAGCAGAAAATATCTGAACTCTTCGGACAGCATTGTGTTCAACAAAAGCAAAACTCTTTACGCAATGAATTTTGCAAAAAAATGTTGCAGTCAGCAGATTATTATGGTCGAAGGCTATATGGATGTTATATCATTGCATAAATACGGCTTTACAAATGCAGTTGCAGGGCTTGGTACTGCATTCACCCAGGACCACGCAAAAATGCTTTCCCGTTACACAAAAGAGGTTGTTCTTTGTTATGACAGCGACGAAGCCGGAAGAAAAGCAACCCTTGCGGCTCTTGAAATTCTTTCAACCACCGACCTTAAAATAAAGGTTATGAACATTCCCGACGCAAAGGATGCCGATGAGTTTTTAAAGCTTAAGGGTGCGGCAAAGTTCAAATCCCTGGTAGATAACGCTCCGGGCCACATTCTGTATAAAATCGGCTTGCTGAAACAACAATATAGTATTGACAACACCGAGCAGAAGGTGGAGCTTGTTACCCGTATGGCAAAAGTTTTTGCAGAGGTTAAAAACGAAATAGAACGGGAGGCTTATGTAAAGGAAGCCGCACTCGAAACCGGCATTTCCGAAGAAGCCATTTTTTCCGAAATCAAAAAAATGGGCTATGCTGTTCCTTCAGCACCCCAAAGGACAAAAAAAGTAAAATCTGCCGAAGAGAAGGGTGACCCCGGAGATTTTAATACTGAGGCTTCTCTTCTGAACCTTATGTGTACCGATTTGCCGGTGTGGAAGCGTATGCGTGAAACCCTTACTCCGGATTTTTTTGAGAGCACACTTCTTGCTCCGGTTGTTGCAGACATTTTTGCATATGGGCCTCAGGATATGCCGCCCGACTTTTCTCTTATTATTTCAAAAGCAGGCGGAGAGGCTGTGAGGCTTCTCAGCGGTCTTATTTCCGGAAGCCAGCAGGTTGACGACCCCGTAAAAGCCGCGGAGCAGATGGTTAATAAACTGAATTCTGCAAAGCAAAGCAGACTTATCAGCATGGCGGCTGAAGAAGGCGATTTAAAAAAGCTTGCCGAAATGATAAAAAATCTGAAAAAATAGTTTCAGTTCATCCGACTTTTTGAGGAGGTTTTAAAATGGTTCTTGACAACGAGAAAAAAGCCAAACTCATTGCAAACCTTATTGAACTTGGCGAGAAAAACGGATATGTTACCTTTGACGATTTCCAGTCTCTTCTTGACGGATATGAATCCGCCCCTGAGATAATCGACGAATTTTACGAAGCTCTCGAACGGGAGCATATTGAAATAAGGGATGATGATATCCCTTCAACGCCTGTCAGAAAGAAGGAAGCCGAGCCCTCCTCGGCAGAGCTGTATATTGATGACCCTATCCGGATATATCTTCACGAAATAGGTGATATTCCCCTTCTTTCCCCCGGTGAAGAAAACGAGCTTGCCGAAAAAGCCGCTGCAGGCGACATTCAGGCAAAAAACCGTCTTACAGAGGCAAACCTTCGCCTTGTTGTAAGCATTGCAAAAAAGTATACTGCCCGTGGCATGCCACTTCTGGATTTGCTTCAGGAGGGCAACCTCGGTCTTATAAAAGCGGTGGAACGCTTTGACAAAAACAAAGGGTTTAAGTTTTCCACCTACGCAACCTGGTGGATTCGCCAGGCAATAACAAGAGCACTTGCCGACCAGTCCCGTACCATCCGCATTCCGGTGCATATGGTAGAGCTTATAAACAGGGTTACAAGAGAATCCCGCAGGCTTTTGCAGGAGCTGGGCAGAGAGCCCACAGCCGACGAGCTTGCAAAGGAACTTAAAATGTCTCCCGAAAGGCTTCGTGAGGTTCGCAGAATTGCTCTTGACCCTATTTCTCTTGACCTTCATGTAGGCGATGATGACGAAAACAGCCTTTTGGAATTCATTCCCGACGACAGCGTCAAATCTCCTGACGAGGCTGCCGAAAGCACACTTTTAAACGACCAGATTTATAAAATTCTCGATTCTCTTTCACCAAGAGAATCCAAGGTGCTTAAAATGCGTTTTGGCCTGGAGGATGGCAGATATTACACCCTTGAGGAGGTTGGTCTTGAGTTTGATGTAACCCGCGAGCGTATCCGTCAGATTGAGGCAAAAGCACTTCGCAAGGTAAGAGCAAGATGCTCAAGACTTCACATTTCATTTAAGGATTTTATGTAGTTTTTACCCGCCTGAGAGCGGTTTTATAATGGAGGTAATATATGGAATACGATAACGAAAACAAGCAGCTCATAGCTGACCTTTTAGAGCTTGGCAAGAAAAACGGTATGCTCAGCTATAAGGAAATTCAGAATGCACTGGGAGACCTTGAGGTTGATGCTGATCAGATGGATCTCATTTATGACACTCTGGAATCTATGGGCATTGAAATTGTTGCTGATTTTGAAAAAGAAATGGATGAAATCCGTTCAAACGGCGAAGAAAAGGTTGACCTTAACTTTGACGGCATTGTAATTGATGACCCGGTTAAAATGTACCTCAAAGAAATAGGTAAAGTTCCGCTTCTTTCCACAAACGAAGAAAACGACCTTGCCCAGAGAATTCTTTCGGGAGACCCTGAGGCAAAACGCCGTCTTACCGAGGCGAACCTTCGCCTGGTTGTCAGCATTGCAAAAAAATATGTAGGCAGAGGTATGCCCTTCCTTGACCTTATTCAGGAAGGCAACATGGGTCTTATTAAGGCAGTTGACAAGTTCGACCCTGCCAAAGGCTATAAATTTTCAACTTATGCAACCTGGTGGATAAAACAGGCTATTACCCGTGCCATTTCGGACAAGTCCCGAATTATCCGTTTGCCTGTTCATATGGCGGAAACCATTAACCGCCTTATACGCGAATCCCGAAGAATGCTTCAGGAACTGGGCAGAGACCCTACAACCGAAGAGCTTGCAAAAGAGCTGAATATGTCACACGAAAAGGTTCGTGAAATTATGAAAATTGCTCAGGAGCCCGTTTCTCTTGAATCACCCATCGGCGGTGAAGAAGAAAGCCACCTTGAAGATTTCATCCCTGACGAGGACGCTCCTGCTCCTGCAGAAGCCGCTTCATATATGCTTCTCCGCGACCAGCTCAACGATGTTATCGACAGCCTTTCTCCCAGAGAAGCCCGTGTTCTTAAACTCCGTTTCGGCTTAGAGGACGGCAGAGCCCGTACCCTTGAAGAGGTAGGTCAGGAATTTGATGTAACCCGTGAGCGTATCCGTCAGATTGAAGCAAAAGCTCTCCGCAAGCTCCGTCATCCCTCACGAAGCAAGAAACTCAAGGATTATTTATAAACCATGGAAAATAAAAACACAGCACTTTCACAAAGGCTTCTTTCGGTATGCTCCTTTGTGCCTTCCGGTTCAAAGCTTGCCGACATCGGCACAGATCATGCAAGGGTGCCGATTTATCTCATAAAAACCGGCATAATTTCCCATGCAATTGCCTCGGATATCGGAGAAGGTCCTCTTGAAAAAGCCCGTGAAAACATAAGCTTTTTCGGTTTGTCTGATGTTATTGAGCTGCGTCTCGGCAACGGTATGACCACCCTTGAAGAGGGTGATGCAGACTGTATTGTAATTGCCGGTATGGGCGGTGAACTTATGGCAAACCTTCTTATTGATTACATACCAAAAGGTACAAAAAGACTTATCCTTCAGCCCATGCTTGACCCACACCTGGTACGAAAAGCTCTGTGTCAGACAGGGTTCAGAATTGTTGCGGAGGATATTGTTGCGGAAAATGACAAAATGTATGCCGTAATTGTGGCAGAACCCGGAGAAATGATGCTTTCCCTTGAGGAAACCTATCTTTCTCCGTTTACAAGGGCTCATCCCATGTATGAGGAATTTCTGTCCTTCCGCCTTAAACGAATGAAGGCTGCGGCAGAAAACGCCATAAAAGCAGGGGCAAAAACACATCTTGTGGAAGAATATACAATTTTAAAAAATGCTTTTGACCATTTAACTGTCGGTAATATATAACGATTATACCCCCATCCGCTTGCGGATGGGGGTTTTTATCATATTATCAGGTTTGTTTTCCATTTTTCGCTGTAATTACCCGGAGCTTTCTCGGTAACTATATATGCTGTATCATCAGCCCTGCACACCTCAAAGACAGAGCTTTGTTCAAACTTTGTGCTGTCACATAGGAAAACCGCTTTGTCGGTATTTTTCAGTGCAATTTTACGGATTGAAGTCTCAGGCTCGTTTATATCGGTTATAACACCGTTTTTATCTATTGCCCTGGCAGAAAAAAACATAATGTTAGTGTGCATAAACCTGCAGGTACTCTCTGCAACAGAGCCGGTTGCCACAAGCTCACTAAGTCGAAGACATCCCCCGGTGCAATACACGTTTATGTTCTTACTCCTTTCAAACATCGCCGCAAGCTTTAAGCTGTTTGTAAGCACTGTTATGTTATTTTTGGTTTCCAGCAAATCCGGCAGATACAAACAGGTTGTAGAGCCGTCAATAAAGATTGTGTCTCCGTCATTTACCAAATTTATTGCTTTACGGCATATTTCCCGTTTTACGGTACTGTTTTCCTGCATACGAAGTTCGTAAGGAGTCAGCGCATTGTTGTAATCAATTGCCCGAACACCTCCGTGGCTTCGTTCTATAAGTTTCTGATTTTCCATAACCGCAAGGTCACGTCTTATACTTGACGGACTTATATGCAGGTTTTTTGCCAAAAAATCTACTGTTACATAGTTGTATCTTCCCACCAGTTCAAGTATTTCATCTTTTCTTATTGCTTTTCTCATAGCTATCTCCTTTGCGCATATTTTTTGCGCATTTTCCTATCTTTTCGCACCATATTGACTACTTATGCTCATTTCAGTATAATTATATAACAAATCTTTAAAAAAATCAAGAGGTGTAAAAATGTATTCAACAGAAATCAACAACTACAAAGAAAAGCTCATAAAAGAAATAAATTTTCTTGATTGCAACACAATAGGCAAGGTCATTGACCTGCTGTTAAAAACCCGTGATGCCGGCAAGCAGGTTTTCATTATGGGTAATGGTGGCAGTGGTGCAACCGCCTCCCATATAACCGGAGATTTCAACAAAGGTCTCAGCCTTGGAAAACCCGAAGGAAAACGTTACCGTTTCATAAGCCTTGTGGACAACTCCCCTACCGTTCTCAGTCTGGCAAACGACCTTTCCTATGATGACATTTTCTCAGAGCAAATAAAGAATTATCTGAACCCCGGGGACATTATCATTGCAATTTCAGGCAGCGGAAACTCCGAAAATGTTCTCCGTGCCGTACATTACGCAAAGGAAAAAGGCAATACCGTTATCGGGCTTACAGGTTTTGACGGCGGTAAGCTAAAGCCTCTTTCAGATGTGAGTGTACACATTCCACTTGCCGATATGCAGGTAGTTGAAGACATACATATGATGCTCGGACATCTTATTTTTTCAGTTCTTTATCACGGAGAATATTAAACTACCGGAACATATGTAATCAATAAAAACCGCCTGATGTTGAATCAGGCGGTTTTCTGTTTTATAAAGGCTTCTTTGAAGGTGTACCCGCTTTTCTGGGGTATCCTTTAGGTGTGGGTTTAACCTTTTTTACCACAACAATGCGATGGTGAAGGTCTGTGAAAGGTACATCAACCTCTGCAACCTCGACAATTTCACCGCCAAGGGTTGCTATTGCTTTTTTTGCATTTGCAAGCTCTTCATCAGCAAGGGGACCTTTCATTGCAATGAAATATCCACCCACCTTAACAAAAGGCAGAAGATATTCCGAAAGGGTGCTCATATTTGCCACCGCACGGGCAATTGCAACATCATATTTTTCACGGTAAAGAGGGTTTTGTCCCCCATCCTCTGCACGGCTGTGAACAAACTCCACATCTGATATATGAGTTTCTTCGCAAACTGTCTGCAGGAAGTTCAGTCGTTTTGCAAGGGAATCAAGAAGAGTCAGCTTTATGCCGGGCTTTGCAATTTTCATAACAAGTCCCGGAAAGCCAGCTCCCGTGCCCACATCAATTACCGATGCACCTTCCTTTACATAAGGAGTTGCATAAACACTCATTGAATCAAGAAAATGCTTGGTAATTATCTCTTCAGGTTCGGTTATGGCTGTAAGGTTGATTTTTTCATTCCACTCACGCAGAAGGTCCATATAATCCATAAACTGCTGTGCCTGACCCTCTGAAAGGCTGATACCGTAGCTTTCGGCACCCTGTATAAGCTTATTCTTCATCCTTAACGCCCCTTCCTTCAAGATATATAAGCAGCACCGCAATGTCCGAGGGTGAAACACCGGAAATCCGTGATGCCTGACCTACCGAAACCGGCTTTATTTTATCAAGCTTCTGCCTTGCTTCAAGGCGCAGACCGTCAATGGAAAGATAGTCCATATCCGTGTCAAGGCGCTTGTTTTCAAGCTTTTTGAATGCGGCAATCTGTGAAAACTGTCTTTTTATGTAGCCTTCATATTTTATGCGTATTTCCGCCTGCTCGGCTATAGCAGAAGAAATTTCCGGCATATCCGGGCAAATTGCCTGCAAATCCTTATAGGTCATTTCGGGACGGCGCAGCAATTCCGCATATTTAACACCTGTTTTAAGAGGTGCTGTTCCTTTGGTAATGAGATAGTCGTCAACCTTTTCGGAGGGTGCAAGCACAGCTTTTTCAAGCCTTGCTACCTCCTGTTCAATAAGACGCTGTTTCTCAAGATATTTTTCATACCGTTCATCTGAAATAAGCCCTATTTCATGACCTAACGGAGTAAGTCGCTCATCCGCATTATCCTGACGGAGAATAAGCCTGTATTCACTTCGTGAGGTCATCATACGGTAAGGCTCGTTTGTGCCTTTTGTTACAAGGTCATCTATAAGTGTACCCATATATGCCTTGTCTCTGCCAATGGTTATCTGCTCTTTGCCCTGAATTTTTCTTGCAGCATTAATGCCTGCAATGAGACCCTGTGCCGCTGCCTCCTCGTAACCCGAGGTGCCGTTGAACTGACCTGCACCGTACAATCCTGAAACCGTTTTGAATTCAAGTGTATGATTAAGCTGCAAGGGGTTTACGCAATCATATTCTATAGCATAGGCAGTACGCATCATTTTAACATTTTCAAGACCTTTGACCGTTTTAATCATCTGTGCCTGAACCTCTTCAGGAAGGCTGGAGGAAAAGCCCTGAACATACATTTCCTCGGTTTCGAGACCCATAGGCTCAATGAAAAGCTGATGGCGTTCCTTATCTGCAAAGCGCACCACCTTATCTTCAATTGAAGGACAATAGCGTGGTCCTATACCGTGAATTCTTCCTGCGTAGATAGGTGAACGGTGAAGGTTCGCACGGATAATATCGTGAGTATCTCTCCCTGTGTATGTAAGGTAACATTTAACTTTGTTTTCAAAATCGTCCCTGCCTTCATTTTCAAAGGAAAACGGTACAATTTCCTCATCACCCTCCTGAACCTCCATCAGGTCAGTATTAACTGATGCACGGAGCACTCTTGCAGGAGTTCCGGTTTTAAAGCGCATAAGCTCTATGCCCTGTTTTTCAAGGCAGGCGGAAAGGTTATCTGCAGGGAACATTCCGTCCGGACCACTGCTGTAATTAACCTCACCTATTATAATTCTGGATTTAAGGTATGTACCGCTGGCAATAATAGCAGCTTTACATTTATAGGCAGCACCGGTGTGCACAACAACTCCGCGCACCTCATCATTTTCAAAAAGAATTTCGCAAACCTCTGCCTGTCGGACATCCAGGTTTTCCTGAAGCTCCACCGTGTGCTTCATAAGAGTGCTGTAAGCCCTTCTGTCAATCTGTGCACGAAGGGAATGCACCGCAGGACCCTTGCCCCGGTTAAGCATACGGGACTGTATAAAGGTTTTATCTGCCGCTTTGCCCATTTCACCGCCAAGAGCATCAATTTCCCTGACAAGGTGTCCCTTTGCCGTACCACCGATACTTGGATTGCAGGGCATATTACCGATGCTGTCCATATTAATTACAAACATAATTGTTCTGCAGCCAAGCCTTGCGGAGGCAAGTGCCGCCTCAATGCCTGCGTGACCGCCACCTATTACCGCAACATCATATTCTCCTGCATCATATTTAACTATATTGGTAAATTCCATTAAAACTCCAACTCTCTGAAAAAATATATATTATATTTTACCACATTTTTCAAAGGATTTCAATAGTTTTTTACACAGTAAAAAAGGCTATCGCTTCCGATAGCCTTTTTTTGTTTAAAGTGAATTGGTAAGTCTTGCTATGTATCTCAGCACCTTTGTAGCATCGGTAACTGTAACAACACCGTCACCGTCAACATCCGCACCGCTGTTTGCAGTTTCCACACCTGCAACAACCTTCAATATGTGTACAGCATCGTAAACTGTCACCTTTTTGTCACCGTCTGCATCGCCCTTTAAGGTGTTATCGGGAACAATCACTTCAATGTCATCTACATAAATTATGTTTTTAACAGAGCCCGTGAACCATCCCGAACGCTGACAGAATGTAACAGATGATACAGCTTCCTTAAAGGTAGTCTCTGCACCGTCAATGTAAAGTGTGCCAAGACCGTCCTCTACCTTCATTTCAAGGTGATGCCAGCCCTTTGAACGGGGAATGGTTTTGCCTTCCACGGTTTTTATGTCGGCATTGCCTGCGCTTGATGTTGC